>JAODAT010000095.1 GCA_025463565.1 Microbacteriaceae bacterium | reverse complement strand
GCAGCGAGCACGGGCTGGATGGCATCCGTGTCGACATCGAAGACTGTCTTGTCACCCTCGGTGCGCACCTCGTGCACGCCGGGCAGCGTCGAGACATCCGCCGCCGTCACCGCATGGAACGTCGTGCGAGTGAGGTGCCTGAGGTCGGCGAGCGTGCCCGTCTCGACGGTTCTGCCGGAACGAATGATGGTGACGCGATCGCACAGCTCCTCCACTTCGCTGAGGATGTGGCTGGAGAGCAGCACGGTCGCACCGTCATTCTTGACCCGCTCGACCTGGCGCCGGAACACCGCCTCCATCACCGGGTCGAGTCCGCTGGTCGGCTCGTCGAAGACATAGAGATCGGCGGGCCTGGCGAAGGCCGCGACGAGTGCCACCTTCTGCCGGTTGCCCTTGGAGTAGTCGCGGGCCTTCGTTCGCGGGCTGAACTCGAACTCGTCGATCAGTGCCGCCCGGAGTGCCGGGTCCGCACCGCCGCGCAGCGACGTGAGCAGGTCGATGATCTCGCCACCGCTGAGCGTCGGCCAGAGGCTGACGTCGCCGGGAACGTAGGCGAGCCGGCGGTGGATGTCGACCGACCGTTGCCAAGGGTCGAGGCCGAATACGGTGGCAGTACCACCGCTCGCTTTCATCAGCCCGAGCAGGATTCGTATGGTCGTCGACTTGCCCGCGCCGTTCGGCCCGAGATAGCCATGCACTTCGCCTGCGGTTACGGTGAGGTCGAGCCCGTCCAGTGCGCGGACGCGCCCGAACGCTTTGGTGAGACCGGTGGTCTCGATGATCGTGGTCATGCACCGAGATTACGCTTAATTCACAAATTTGTGAACTATAAAAATTTAGTGAACCCAGACTCTCGCTCGACCTACGGTCGAGCCCTCGACGAACTCACCGTGGAACCCGACATCGGCCGGCGAGCCACCGGCCAGCAAATCGAGCACGGCGCGACCTGCTGCGCGACCACGGTCGACCGCCGGCTGGCGGATGGTGGTCAGCTCGATACCGTCGACCTCTACCCCGTCGAAGCCGACCACGCTGAGATCGTCGGGAACACGTATTCCCAGTTCGGTGGCGGCCCGAATCACTCCCGCCGCGAGCAGGTCGCTTTGGGCGATGATCGCGGTCGGGGCATCGTGCTCCAGCAACGCGCGGCCGGCAAGCACACCCTCCTCGATGAAGCTCCCCGCGCTCGACCAGACGATCGCCTCGGGGAACACCTCTCGAACCCCCGCCAGCCGCTCGGTCGCCACCCAGCCGGTCGCCGCGGACTCGTGCTCGAGTGAGACCAGGCCACGCCGGTGCGTGGCCTCCAGGGGGAGGGTGACGACGGCGACCGCACGATGACCGAGTTCCGCGAGCTTCGAGGCCAGCAGCCTCGAAGCCGGGCGGTTGTCGAGGTCGATCGCGACCACGCCATCCAGGCGCTCGGCCTCGATCGCGACCACGGGAATGCCGCGGCGTCGCAGCACGTCGACGGAGACGGTCACGCGGGTGCTGCACCCGAACAGCACCACCGCGTCGACCGGTGCCGACTCCACGGCGCCGTCGGTCTCCTCGCCCTGCGTGATGAGCAGAAGACTCGCGCCGATCGCGCCGACCTCGTCGGCGAGGCCGTCGAGCATCGCAATGATGATCGGGTCGCGGAAGGCGTCACGCAGCCGATCCTCGATGACGACGCCGATGATGCCCGAACGGCCGCGGCGCAGTGAGCGGGCTCGCGGATCCGGCCCGGCGTAGTCGAGTTCGGCGGCCGCGGCGAGCACCCGCTGCTTCGTCTCCGCCGAGACCGGACCGCTTCCGCTGAAGGCAAGGGATGCCGTGGATGACGACACGCCGGCCCGCGCCGCCACCGCGGCCAGGGTCGGTCTTGCCTCGTTCGCCATGGCTTGATAGCTTAGTCGAATCGATTCGATCGAATCGATTCGACCCAGGGTTTTCTTATGACGTCATCCACCGCGCTCACGCGCCAGCAGGTACTCGCATGGCGCAATGCGCTGTTCGTGATCTTCGCCCTCTGCGGCGTCGTGATGGCCAGCTGGGCCTCACGCATCCCCGCCGTGAAGCTCGCGCTGCACGCGTCGACCTCGCAGATGGGCCTGCTGCTGTTCGGCATCGCCGCCGGGTCGATCCTCGGGCTGCTGGCATCCAGTCACGTCATCGCACGGCTCGGCGCGCGACACTCCGTTGGCTGGGCGGTGTCGATCGGTGCGGTCGGGTTCGCTCTCGCCGGCGTCGGCGCTACCGTCGGCCCGACGCCGTGGCTCGTCGTCATCGGGCTCGTCGTCTTCGGCATGGCGTTCTCCCTGTGCGACGTGTCGATGAACCTGCTCGGCGCCACCAACGAACGTGCCCTCGGCCGCGCGGTGATGCCCGTGTTCCACGCCTTTTTCAGCATCGGCACGATCGCCGGGGCGGGACTCGGCGCCCTCGCCCAGGCCGTGAACCTGCCGATCGCGATCCACCTCGGAGCGTCCGCCCTCCTGTTCGGTGTCGGCGCACTCATTTCCGTGCGCTTCCTGCAATCCGAGCACAGCGTTCAGGAAGACTCGTCCGTGGCACCCGAAACGACCTGGCGCAGCCGGCTCGGCATCTGGCGCGACCCGCGCACCATCGTCATCGGACTCATCGTGCTCGGCATGGCGTTCGCCGAGGGCTCCGCGAACGACTGGCTCGCCCTCTCGTTCGTCGACGGGCACGGCACCACCAAGGCGGGCGGAGCGCTCGTGCTGGCCGTGTTCGTGGGAGCCATGACGATCGGGCGACTGGCCGGCGTCAGACTGCTCGACCGGTTCGGGCGGGTTCGCGTGCTGCGGGCATCCGCGGTGCTCGCCGGCATCGGCCTGGTGATCGTCATCTTCGTGCCCGTGCTCTCGGTCGCGATCCTCGGCGTGGTGCTCTGGGGGCTCGGCGCATCGCTCGGCTTCCCGGTTGGGATGTCGGCCGCGGCAGACGACCGGGCCACCGCGGCCGCGCGGGTGAGCGCAGTCGCCACCATCGGATACTTCGCGTTCCTGGTCGGCCCACCGGTGATCGGCTTCCTCGGCCAGCAGTTCGGCCTGCTGCACGCCCTGCTCGTGGTGCTCGTGCTGGTCGCGGTGGCCGGCGTCGCTTCCGGTGCCGCCCGGCCGCGTACCGCACCGCCGGGCAGCCCTTCGATCGTGCCCCCGCGTCGCGATTGAGCGGCGGCGCGCAGGCACACTCGTGACGCGAGCGCACAATCCCGGCGCGTAGCGTCGAACGCATGCCCGTCGACAACGTTCCGCTGCGCGAGGCGGTCGCGAGCTTCGCCGCGAAACCGGAGCAGGCGAGCTACGACGACGTCGTGAAAGAAGCGGCAACGCTCCCTATGCCGGACTGGTCATCAACCCGTCAGGACCGTGGCTGGCGCTGAGTGCGGAAGAGCTGCGCGCGCTGCTCTGAGCCCAGCCTGCTTTGAGCTCGACGCGTGCGTCTCGGCGCGCTGGCTTATGCTCGACGCGTGCGTCTCGTCATTGCCCGTTGTTCCGTCGACTACGCCGGCCGGCTGAGCGCGCACCTCCCACTCGCCACCCGGCTGCTGATGCTCAAGGCCGACGGCAGCGTGCTCGTGCACTCCGACTCGCTGAGCTACAAACCGCTCAACTGGATGAGTCCGCCCGCCACCTTCTCAACGATCGACCCCGACCAGGAGCAGGTGGATGCCGGGGTCAGCGAGATCTGGAAGGTCAGCCAGGCGAAAACGGCCGACCTTCTCGTGATCTCCATCCACGAGATCCTGCACGACAGCGCTCACGAGCTCGGGATCGACCCTGGTCTGCAGAAGGACGGCGTCGAGGCCGACTTGCAGAAGCTGCTGGCCGCGCAGATCGAACTTCTCGGCGATGGCCACACGCTGGTGCGCCGCGAGTACATGACCGCGATCGGGCCGGTCGACATCCTCGCCCGGGACGCGGATGGTGCCGCGGTCGCCGTCGAGATCAAACGCAGGGGCGACATCGACGGGGTCGAGCAGCTCACCCGGTACCTCGAGCTCATGAACCGCGATCCGCACCTCGCGCCAGTGCGCGGCGTGTTCGCGGCCCAGGAGATCAAGCCGCAGGCGCGCACGCTGGCCGAGGACCGCGGCATCCGCTGCCTCCTCCTCGACTACGACGCGATGCGCGGGCTCGACGACAGCCATTCGCGCCTGTTCTAAACCGCCGCCGTTCAGAACCTAGGCTGGAACCACGATGACCGCGCCCTGGAGTTGCATACTGTTCGACCTCGACGGCACGATCGTCGACTCCGCGCCCGGCATCACGGCATCACTCGCCTGGACGCTCGAACAACTGGGCAGGCCCGTGCCGTCGCCGGCGCAGCTGCTCGAATGGGTGGGGCCGCCGATTCTCGACTCGTTCCGCGACCGAGAGGGCATGAACCTCGAAGAAGCAGAGCACGCGCTCGACACCTACCGCCCCCACTACCTCGCCAACGGGGCGTTCGACAGCACTATGTATCCGGGCGTCGGCCAGCTCATCCGCGATCTCGGCCGTTCACCGATCCCGTTGTCGCTCGCGACTTCCAAGCCGGAGTCGCTCGCCACGGTCATGCTCGAACACTTCGACCTCGCCGACTCGTTCGACTTTCTCACCGGCGCCTCCGAGGACGAGGTGCGCAGTTCGAAGGCGGATGTCGTGGAAGAGGCCCTGCGCCGCATCAGGGCGGCGGGGCACGACGCCTCGAAACCCGTCCTGGTCGGCGACCGGCACTACGACGTGCTCGGAGCGGCCGAGCACGGCGTGCCGACGATCTTCGTCGAGTGGGGCTACGGCTCGCCGGCCGAAGCGGTGGGAACCGTCGCGTCTGTGAAGACCGCCGCCGAGTTGGAAAAGCTGCTGCTCGGTTAAGGGCAGTGCATCAGAGTCGGCTTGTTGTTGCCGCGATGCTCGAATGTGTGGCCGTCCATCGGTTGTCCACACAGCGGGCATGGCTTGTCGTGCACGGCGGGCGGCTGGCCGTATGGGCCGAGCGGCGGCGGTCCGATGCGCGGTCGAAGTGCGTTGTTGAGGCGGTCCCACCAAGGGATTGCGGTGCTCATTATTGGAACTCCTTAGTGCACTAACTATACGCCCACTTGGTAGTATTGCGAAATGACCGACCCTCTCGAACTCGACCGCCAGGTGTGCTTCGCGCTGGCCGCGGCATCCCGCAGCGTCATCGCGCTCTACCGCCCAATACTCGAACCGCTCGGACTCACCCATCCGCAGTACCTGGTGATGCTCGCGCTCTGGGAGCGCAGCCCGCGCCGGGTCAGCCACATCGGCGACGCGCTGTTTCTCGAGCCGGCCACGCTGTCGCCGCTGCTTAAACGCCTCGAAGCGGCCGGGCTCATCACCCGCACCCGCAACGCCGACGACGAACGCGCACTGGATGTCGAACTGACGGCCGCCGGCCGCGCCCTGCGCGAGCGGGCGCTCGCGGTGCCCGGCCAGGTCGTCGCCAGGCTCGGGATGCCGGTTTCGCGGCTGGAGGCCATCCGTGACGAGCTGACGGAGCTGATCGCGGCGGCTTCTGCTGGTTGAGTAGCGCGGCGCGAAGCGACTCGCGTATCGAAACCCAACGGAGGGTCTCGATACGCGTGCTTCGCGCGCTACTCGACCGGCAGAACGCTAACGCGCCAGCCGGTCCACCGTCGCGCCGAAGACACCCGGCAGCGCCGCCGCCACCGGCACGATCGCGCCGCGGAATGGGGAGGTCGCGGCGGCAACCAGTCCCGACGTGAGCACGCGGAAATCCCGCGTCGACGACGACCAGGCACGCTCGTAGGCGTGCGGGGCATCCGCCACGACGCAGTCGATCGCGGCCCGGGCCTGCGCGAGTCCGACCCGCACGCCCTCGCCGGTGATCGCGTCGACGTAACCCGACGCATCGCCGACCAGCATCACGCGGCCGGCGGCGCGTCGAGCCGAACCCTGGCGGAACGGCCCGGCACCGCGCAACGAACTGGCCGGCTCTCGACCCTTGGTGCGACGAGCGAGGTCGGGAATCGCGGCCAGCGTCGCCTCGAAGTCGGTGCCCTGCCGTCCCAGCATCGAGATGCCAACGATTCCGCCGCCGACCGGGGTGACGTACGCCTCGACGGTCGGCGTCCAGTAGATCTCGATGAGATCGGACTCCGGCTCCATGAAAAAATGCCGGCGCAGGCCGTACCGACGTCTACGCGCGGGCACCGGCTTGTCCAGTCCCACCAGCCTGCGAACCGTTGAGTGCAGCCCGTCCGCCGCCAGAAGATACCGGCCGCGGAGCCCTGAGGCAGTGACCCCGTCCGCGTCCTGCCGAAGGTCATCCACCTTCGCCTTCACGAACTCGGCGCCGAGCGCCGCCGCTCGCTCGTGAAGCGCCGTGTGCAGTGTCGTCCTGCGCACGCCGCGCCCGTTGCCGTTCGTGAACAGGTGATCGACCGAACGCTTGGCGCCCCGGTAACTCACGCCGCGCAGCGTGAAACCGGGTGGGTCGACGCCGAGACGGGCCAGCGCGGGCAGCGCTCCCGGCATCAGGCCCTCGCCGCAGGCCTTGTCGATGACGTCGTCCCGCGGCTCGATGACCGTGACGCTCAGTCCGCGCATCCTCGCCTCGACCGCCGCGGCCAGTCCGACCGGGCCGCCACCGGCCACGATCACGTCGATCACAGCGCTGTCATTCACGCTGCGGCCTTCTGCAGCGCGCGGTTCTCGGTGGGGATGCGGAACCCGAACAGCAGGATCGCGTTCAGCACGGTGAACGCGATGGCGGTGATCCACGCGGTGTGCACCAGCGGCAGCGCGATCCCCTCCACGATGACGATCACGTAGTTGGGATGTTTGACGAAACGATAGATGCCGCGGTTCACGAGCGCCAGCCCGGGCACCACGATCACTCGGGTGTTCCACTGCCGGCCGAGTGTGGCGATGATCCAGAACCGGCCGGCCTGGCAGGCCAACGCGATCACGAGCATCGGCCAGCCCAGCATCGGGATGAACGGGCGATGGCCGAAGACCACCTCGGCGATGCACGCGAGCAGCAGGCCGGTGTGCAGGGCGACCATGAAGGGGAAGTGTCGCAGGCCACTCTCCACGCCGCCCTGCTTGAACGCCCAGTCCGCGTGCCGTTTCGAAGTGACGAGTTCGACGATGCGCTCCCCACCGGTGAGAAGGATGAGCACCACGTACAGGATCACGCTCACCACCGCAGCAGCACCAGTTCCGCGCTGACCCCAGGGCCGAGCGCGAACAGCAGGCCGGTCTCGCCGTCGGCGTGCGGGCGCCCGAGTTCGGTGGAGAGAATCTCGAGCACCGACACCGACGACAGGTTGCCGACCCGGGACAGCGAGTCCCAGCTGTTGTCGAAGACGCCGTCGGGCAGTTCGAGCGATGACTGGAACGACTCGAGCACCTTCGGTCCGCCGGGGTGGGCGATCCAGGTGCCGACGTCGTCGAGGGTGAGGCCGTTCGCGAACAGGAAGGCGTTCGCGTCGCCGCCGAAGTTGCGCTCGATCACCTCGGAGACCTGCGCGGTGAGCACGATGCGGAAGCCCGTCGAGCTGGCGGTGAAGCCGATCACGCCCTCGGTGTCCGGATAGAGCTGCGAACGGGTGTCGACGACATCGACCCCGGAAATGCCCGCCGCACGATTGTCGCCGACCATCACGACGGCGGCCGCGCCGTCGCCGAACAGCCCGGTTGCGACCAGGTTCGCGGTGGAGTCGTCGCCCGGCTGGAAGGTGAGCGAACACAGCTCGACCGCGACCAGCACGGCGACGTCGTCGGGATGCCCGGCGAGGTAGTCGTTCACGCGCGCAATGCCCGCGGCGCCAGCCACGCAGCCAAGCCCGTACATCGGCACCCGCTTCACGTCTGAGCGCAACCCGAGCCGCGCCACCAGCAGCGCGTCGATCGACGGCGCCGAGACGCCGGTCACCGAGGTGAACATGACGTAGTCGACGTCTTTGGGCTGAAGCCCCGATGCGGCGAGCGCGTCGCGCAGTGCCCGCTCGGTGAGATCCGCCGCTACCTCCACGAAGTGGGCATTCGAATCGGTGAAACTCGTGGTGTCCCGGTAGCGCTCGATCGGCATCACCAGGTGCCGGGTGTCGACCCGGCTTGAGCCGTGCAGGCGACGCAGTACGTTCTGCTTGGCCGGATCATCGGTGAGCATGGGCGCGATGACAGCGGTGATCTCCTCCTGCGAGTACACGTGCTCGGGGAGGGCAGGCGATACCGCTGTTATACGGGCCATTGGCCGACGCTAACACGGCAGCGGTTTCCAGTTCCCATGGTGGACAGCACGAGGTGGAGGGGGTAGACGTTCACTTCGGCGCTGCCGGTTACAGTCGGATCATGGACTTCGACGGCTTCGCACCGGGGCACAGTGCGGCGGACTACAGCGACAGCGCCGTCCTGCGCGTCCTGGTGGGCGGCAGGCTGGTGCTCAACGCGGCAGCGCACGGGCTGCTCGGCGGCGGCGCGTTCGTGCAGCTTCTCTGGGATGCTGACACCGACAGCATCGGCATCCTGCCGAGCGCCGAGGGCGACCCGGATTCCCACCGCCTGGCAATTACCGCGTCCCAGGCGATCATCACGTCCCCGGAGTTCGTCGACCTGTACGGCATCCCGCTCTCCCACGGCATGCCGATGGAGTGGGACGGCCGGATGCTGATCGCTGCGGTTCGCTGACCCGCCGAAACTCCGGTGCACGCAATACCCCAGGTCCCATGAGCGCCCAGGGTCGTCGCACCACCGGAGTTTCGGCGGGGATAGCAAAGAGGAAGGCCCGGTGTCGTTCTCAACGAGAACTGGCCGGGCCTTCCGTTGGTGCGCGAGGGGGGACTTGAACCCCCATGCCCTCACGGGCACACGGACCTGAACCGTGCGCGTCTGCCAATTTCGCCACTCGCGCAGACTAAGCGAGATTAGCACAGCGGTAGCACGTCATCCCAGCGGATGAAAGAGGCACCGCAGGAGTAGCCGTCACAGGCCCAGCGGCTAACATCGATTACTTAGGGGCGCGGTAACGAGGGAGACCATTGGGGCTACTGGACAGCTTCGAACGTGGTCTTGAGCGTGCGGTCAATGGGGCCTTCGCCAGGACTTTCAAGTCCGGCCTGCAGCCGATCGAGATCACCGCGGCGCTGCGACGCGAACTCGACACGAAGGCGGCCGTGGTCTCGCGCGACCGCATCCTGGTGCCGAACCGGTTCACCGTGCGGCTTGCCCGAGGAGACTACCAGCGGATGACGGAGATCGGCCCGGTGCTGATCGACCAGCTGACCCAGCTGGTGCAGCAGCATGCCACCGCGCAGCACTACCAGTTTGCCGGCGGCATCAGCATCGCGCTCGCTGAGAACCCTGCGCTCACCGAAGGCATCGTGCAGATCGACTCGGACAGCGTGCAGGGCAAGGTGAGTTGGAACCCGGTGCTCGACATCGGAGACAAGCGGTATCCGATCACCAAATCCCGCACGGTCATCGGGCGCGGCAGCGACGCGGACATCACCATCGACGACAGCGGCACGTCGCGCAAACACGTCGAGATCCTCTGGGACGGCACCCGCGCCCAGGTGAACGATCTCGGTTCGACCAACGGCTCGAGCCTCAACGGCGAGCGCGTCACCAAAGCACCCCTGCCTACCGATTCCGTGATCGACATCGGCCGAACCCGTATCGTATTCAGGGTGCTGGCGCAGTCCGCGGACCAGCAGAGCGAACCGAGGCAAGGGGGCCGGCCGTGAGCGAACTCACCCTCATCCTGTTGCGCTTCGGCCTGCTGCTGGTGCTCTGGGCGTTCGTGTTCGCCGTCGTCTACTCGCTCCGCACCGACCTGTTCGGACAGCGCGTGCGCAAGCTGCCCGCACAGCCGCCCACCGCCGGTGCACCGTTCATCGCCGCGGCGATGCCTGCAGCGTCGCCCATCGTCGCCGACCCGCGCACCGAGCCGCTCGCCGCGCAACCGGCGACGCCCGCCAGCCGGTTGGTGATCGTCTCCGGTCCGAAGTCCGGTCTCGAGCTGCCGCTCGGCAGCGAGCCGCTCACCATCGGCCGCTCCAGCGAAAGCGGCCTGGTCATTCGCGATGACTACACCTCCACGCACCACGCCCGCCTGATGCTGTGGGACGGTAACTGGGTGATCCAAGACCTAGACTCGACCAACGGCACGTTCCTCGATGGAAACCGGGTCACCCTTCCGACCCCGGTTCCGCTGAACACCCCGATCAGGATCGGCACGACCAGCTTCGAACTCCGGCGGTAGGAATGGCATCACAGGGCAAGAGCTTTGCCGTGTCGCACGTCGGCAAGATCCGGGCTAACAACCAGGACTCCGGCTACGCGGGCGAGCAGCTCTTCGTCGTCGCCGATGGCATGGGCGGCCACGCCGGCGGGGATGTCGCTTCGGCGATCGCACTGAAGCGCGTGATGGAGGCCGACAAGCCATATGCGTCGGCGAACGACGCCGAGTTCGCGCTGCAGGCCTCACTGATCGCCGCGAACTCCCTGATCGCCGAGACCGTGTTCGAACATCCGGAACTCATGGGCATGGGCACCACGGTGAGCGCCATCCTGCGATCCGGCGACCAGATCGCAATCGCGCACATCGGCGACTCGCGCATCTACCTGATGCGTGACGACGTGCTCACCCAGATCACCGCAGACCACACCTTCGTGCAGCGGCTCGTCGACAGCGGCCGCATCACCCCTGAGGAGGCGGCTGTCCATCCGCGCCGGTCGGTGCTGATGCGGGTGCTCGGGGATGTCGATGCGGCACCCGAGATCGACACCACCGTGCACGATGTGCGGCCGGGCGACCGCTGGCTGATCTGTTCGGACGGTCTCTCGAGCTACGTGTCGGACGAGAAGATCGAGGTCGTGCTCGCAGGTCTGGCCGACACGCGTGCCGCGGCCGAACGCCTGGTCAAGGAGAGTCTCGACCAGGGTGCGCCCGACAACGTCACGATCGTCATCGTCGACATCGGCGACGACAGCAGCTCCGCCATGAAACCGCCGATCATCGTCGGGTCTGCAGCGCTACCTCTCACCTTCGAGGGCGAGACGGGTCGACGCCCGCTGCGCCTGCCGACGTTGCTTCTTCATCCACTCAAGTCCACCCAGCAGGAGGACAGCCACTTCGAGCCGGAGTCCGAGGAATACCTCGACGAACTCATTCTCGAAGACCGCCGACGCGCCAGGCGTCGACGCACCGGCTGGCTGGTGGGCATCATCCTCATCGTCATCGCCCTCGTGGCCGCGCTTGTCGTCGGCTACCGCATCACGCAGACCCACTACTTCATCGGCGCCGACGGCCAGACGGTCGCGATCTATCGCGGCATCCAGCAGGATCTCGGCCCCATTTCACTGCACAGCGTCTACCAGCAGACCAGCATCAGGCTGAGCGATCTGGACGGCTACACGCGCCAAACGGTCACCGCCACGATCAACGCGAACGACCTCGCCGATGCGAACAAGATTCTCGGGCGACTGAAGTCCGACGCCGACTCCGGCACGTCGAAGTAGGCGGAGCGCGGACCGGATATGACACAGACCGACCTGGCCGCACCGGCAACGGGGCAGCGACCCACCTTCACGGAGACGATCCGCCTGCGCCTGCGGGTGCCCGCGCGATTACGCAACCTGGAGCTCGGCCTGATCATCTTCGCGGGGGCCATCGTGGTCTATGCGATCGCGCTCGTGCAGCTGGGGGCACTGGGGCGGCTCTGGCCGCACATGCTCGCGCTCGGAATCGCCCTCTGGCTGCTGGCGATCGGGGTGCACATCGCGTTGCGGTTCGTGGCGCCGGAGGCCGACCCGTTCGTGCTGCCGATCGCGTTTCTTCTGAACGGCATCGGCATCGCGGAGATCTACCGCATCGACATCGCGAATAACCTCACCGGCTGGAACTCCGCCGGAGTTCGTCAGGTGGTCTGGACGGCGATGGCGATCGTCATCGCGGTGGCGGTGCTGGTACTCATCCGCAACCATCGGGTGCTGCAGCGCTACCGCTACGTCGCGATGTTCGTGGGAATCGTGCTGCTGCTTCTGCCGATGCTGCCGGGGATCGGACGCACCATCAACGGTGCCCGGCTGTGGATCGGGATCGGGTCGTTCTCGTTCCAGCCCGGCGAGCTCGCAAAAATCGCCCTCGCCATCTTCTTCGCCGGATACCTGGTGACCGCCCGCGACAGCCTGTCGATGGTGGGCCGCAAGGTGCTCGGCATCCGCTTCCCGCGTGGGCGCGACCTCGGGCCGATCCTCGTGATCTGGGCGGCCGCGATGGTGGTGCTCATCTTCCAGCGCGACCTCGGAACGGCCCTGCTCTATTTCGGCCTGTTCCTCGTGATGATCTACATCGCCACCGCGCGCATCAGCTGGGTGATTCTGGGCCTCGCACTCTTCGTCGGCGGGGCCGTGATCGCCGGGCAGGTGTTGAGCTACGTCCACGGGCGGTTCGAGTCGTGGCTCGACGCCTTCAATCCGAAGATCTATGACTCGATCGGCGGCAGCTACCAACTGGTGCAGGGACTGTTCGGGCTCGCCCACGGCGGCCTGATCGGCACCGGCCTCGGCCAGGGGCGGCCCACGATCGTGCCGCTCGCCGAGAGCGACTTCATCATCGCCAGCCTCGGCGAGGAGCTCGGCCTGGTCGGACTGTTCGCCATCCTCGCGCTCTACCTGCTGTTCGTCTCGCGCGGCTTCCGCATCGGCTTCGCCGGGCAGGATGACTTCGGCCGCCTGCTCGGCGTCGGACTGTCGTTCACGATCGCGCTCCAGGTCTTCATCGTGATCGGCGGCGTCACCCGGGTGATTCCGCTCACCGGTCTCACCACGCCATTCCTCGCGGCCGGCGGTTCCTCACTGGTGGCCAACTGGATAGTGGTCGCGCTGCTGCTGCGACTCTCGGACACCGTGCGCAACCAGCCCAGATTGGTGGTGGAGGCATGAATCGCGAACTCAAGCGCGTCAGTCTTGTCGTACTGGCCATGTTCGTCGCCCTGTTCGCGTCGAGCACGATCATCGGGGTCTTCCAGCAGGACAACCTGCGGAACAACCCGCACAACGTGCGGACGCTCTATGACAGCTACTCGGCCGAGCGCGGACCAATCCTCGTCGACGGCCAGCCGATCGCCGAGTCGGTGCCGTCGAACGACGTGTACAAGTTCCAGCGGGTGTATACGCAGCCGGAGCTCTACTCGGCGGTCACCGGATACTTCACGCTCAACCAGGGCAACACCGGCGTCGAGGGTGCGCTCAACGACTATCTCAGCGGCAACTCGAACAGCCAGTTCCTCGACAAGGTGAATGCGATTCTCACCGGGCAGAACCCGAAGGGCGCATCGGTCTCGCTGACAATCGACCCGAAGGTGCAGCAGGCCGCCTACGACGCGCTCGGCAATCGCCCTGGGGCGGTCGTCGCCATCAACCCGAAGACCGGTGCGATTCTCGCGATGGTCTCGCAGACTGCGTACGATCCGAACCTGCTCGCCTCGCACAACACCACCTCGGTCATCGCCAACTACAAGCAATTGCTCGCCTCACCGTTGAATCCGCTCGTCAACCGTGCCGTCGCCGGTGACCTCTACCACCCGGGGTCGGTGTTCAAGCTGATCGTCGCCTCGGCCGCCATCGACAGCGGCAGGTACACGCCCGACAGCACGTTCCCGAATCCTCCGACCCTGCAGTTGCCCGACAGCACGACCTACATCAACAACGCGGAGGGCGGTTCGTGCGGCGGCGGCGATACCGTCAGTATCGCGACCGCGCTGCGACTGAGCTGCAACATCCCGTTCGCCGAGCTCGGCCAGGCGCTCGGGCAGGATCTCATCGCCAAGTACGCGAAGGCGTACGGCTACGGGCAGGCGCTCGACATTCCGATGTCGGTCACACCGAGCATCTACCCGACCGGTATGGATGCCCCGCAGGTGCTGCTCTCCTCGTTCGGCCAGTTCGACGACCGGGTGACGCCGCTGCAGATCGCCATGACCACCGCGACCATCGCCAACGGCGGGACAGAGATGAAACCGACCCTGATCCAGAACATCACCGCGCCCGACCTGACCGTCATCCAGCCGTTCCAGAAGTCGGTGCTCGCACAGCCGATCAGCTCGACCACGGCCGCCACCCTCACGGCCCTCATGATCGCCGACGTCAACAACGGAGCAGCCAGTAATGCAAGAATTAGCGGTGTCGATGTCGCGGGCAAGACAGGTACCGCGCAGAACGGTGACGGCAAGCCCTACACGGTCTGGTTCACCGGTTTCGCTCCGGCGTCCGACCCCCAGGTGGCGGTAGCCGTGGTCGTCGAGAACCAGAACAGTATCGGCAACGTGATATCCGCACCGATTGCGAAAAAGGTCATTGAGGCGGTGTTGAACAAATGAGACCCACTAGCGGCCTCACGTTCGGCGGGCGTTACCAGCTCGCCAGCCGCATTGCTATCGGCGGAATGGGTGAGGTGTGGGAAGCCACCGACCTCGTCATCGGCCGCACCGTTGCCATCAAGATCCTCAAAGACGAGTACATGAGCGACCCGACGTTCCTCGAGCGCTTCCGCGCGGAGGCGCGCCACGCCGCCCTCGTGAACCACGAGGGCATCGCCAACGTCTACGACTACGGCGAAGAGGAGGGCAGCGCTTACCTCGTCATGGAACTGGTTCCCGGTGAGGCGCTCTCGACCATTCTCGAGCGCGAGCGCGTTCTCTCGACCGACCGCGTGCTCGACATCGTCGCGCAGACCGCAAACGCACTGCACGCCGCGCATGCCGCGGGGCTCGTGCATCGCGACATCAAGCCGGGCAACCTGCTGATCACGCCCGATGGCCGGGTCAAGATCACCGACTTCGGCATCGCCAGGATCGCCGACCAGGTTCCGCTGACCGCCACCGGCCAGGTGATGGGAACCGTGCAGTACCTCTCGCCGGAGCAGGCGAGCGGGCATCCCGCTTCCCCAACAACCGACATCTATTCGCTCGGAATCGTCGCATACGAAGCGCTGGCGGGCCGTCGGCCGTTCACCGGAGAATCACAGGTCGCCATCGCGATGGCGCAGATCAACGAGAAGGCCCCCGACCTTCCGGTGACCGTCTCTGAGCCGGTGCGCAACCTCGTGTACTCGTGCATCGCCAAGAACCCGGCGGACCGGCCCGCTTCGGCCGCTCATCTCGCACGTGCGGCGCAGGCGCTGCGACGCGGCGATGTTGCTGCGGCAGCGGCATCCGTTCCCGGGGTGCTGTCCGGCGCATCGCTCGCCGCCTTCGGCGCTCCCTCGACCGACACCCAGGCCGCGACACGCGTGCTGCCGGTGGCCGAGCGGGAGGCCGCCGCCACAGCGACGACCCCGGTGAAGGGGCGCAACCCGTGGACCTGGCCGCTCGTCGCCCTGATCGGAATTCTCGTCGTGGTGCTCGTCGGCACGCTGATCGCGCTGCTCGCCAACCCGTCGTCGAAACCGACACCGACGAAAAGCCCGACGGCGTCGCATTCCCCCTCACAGACCCCGACGCCGAGCACCACGCCGACCAGCAACACGGTGACGCTCACCCAGGACCAGTTCAAGGGAAAGACGCCCGCCCAGGTGAGCGCGCTGCTCAGCCAGTACGGCCTGTCGGGCAACCTCATGCCAGACCAGGGCACGCCGCCGCTTCCGCCGGACGCCGGAACGGCCTTCTCGGCCGCCCCCGTCGGCAACCTCAACAAGGGCGACACCGTCACGGTGAAGTTCTATGGCGACTTCCCGACGCCGCAGGCGCCAAGCGCGCTCACGAACAGCGGGCCGTCGACCGTGCCGGCCGGCTCGACCGTGTCGCTCGGCATTCCGGGCTACAACACCTGCCCCAGCCAGTCGACGCTCACCGGCTTCACCGTCACCTCGAGCAGCGGGTCGAGCTTCACGCCCGCGAACCCGGTGTCCGGAACAGCGACGACGATCTCCTTCAAACTCTCGACCACTCCGGGTGACAACACCATCTCGTACGTGGCGATCTGCTCGGGCGCGAACTCCGCCCCCTCACCCAACCTGACCGTCACCGGCAGCTGATCGGCTCATAAGGTGCCACGCATTACACTGGCAAAGACTTTGCACCCACCTGGAGACCTAACTCGTGACTGAAGGTACCGCCCTGCTCGCCGGCCGCTACCAGGTCGGCGCGCTCATCGGCCGTGGTGGGATGAGCGACGTGCACGTCGGAACCGACACCAGGCTGGGTCGCCGGGTTGCGATCAAGCTGCTGAAACCCGCACTGGCGACCGACCCGAAGTTCCGCGTGCTGTTCCGCGAAGAAGCGCAGAAGGCCGCGCGCATGGCGCACCCCACCATCGTCCGCGTCTTCGACGCCGGCGAGGAGACCGTCACCGAGCCGAACGGCACGGAGACGCAGGTGCCGTTCATCGTCATGGAATACGTGGATGGCCGCCTGCTGAAAGACATCATCGCCGACGGGCCGATCGATCCGAAGGAGGCGGTGCGCATCGTCTCCGGTGTGCTCACCGCACTCGAATACAGCCACCGCGCCCTGCTGGTTCACCGCGACATCAAGCCCGGGAACATCATGGTCACCCAGAACGGCCAGGTGAAGGTGATGGACTTCGGCATCGCCCGGGCCGTCTCCGACAACTCGGCCACGGTGGCCGACACCAGCGCGGTACTCGGCACAGCCCAGTACTTCTCGCCCGAACAGGCGCGGGGCGAGACAGTGGATGCCCGCACCGACCTCTATTCAACGGGTGTGGTGCTGTTCGAACTGCTCACGGGACGACCGCCATTCCGGGGCGATCGTGCCGCCGCGGTCGCCTATCAGCACATCAGCGAGGCACCGGTGGCACCGTCCACCCTCAACCCGCGCGTCTCACCCGCCCTCGACGCCGTCGTGATGCGATCGCTCGCCAAAGACAAATTCGACCGCTACCAGACGGCCGCCGAATTCCGCAACGATCTCGAGGCCGCCGGCGAGGGCGAAGTACCCGCGCGCAGGGAACCCGCGGCGAACGACTTCAACGCCACCCTGTTCGGCATCAACCCGAATGCGACCGCCGGATCGGAGGCAGCGCTACGGCAGCTGTCCGCACCCGAAGACGAGCGACTGGCCAGAACACAGAGCCGACCACCGGTCGCCTGGATCTGGGTGGGGATCGTCGCCGTCGCCGTCATCCTGATCGGTGTCGTGTTCTGGGTCGTGAACCTCCCACCGACCACGCTCGGCGAGAACCTGTCGGTGGCGGTGCCGGCAGTGGTCGGCCAGACCTACGACGCCGGCGCCAAGGCGATCACCAGCGCGGGACTGGTGCCGTCGAGCAGCCAGGCATCGAGCGACACCGTTCCCCAGGGCCGCATCGTCAGCCTCACGCCGAAGGCAGGCACCAAGGTGGGCAAGGGCCAGCAGATCGACATCATCGTGTCCACCGGCAAGAGCGCGGTGATCGTGCCGAGCCTCGCCAACATGACGCAGGATGCCGCGGTCGCGGCCCTGCAGGCGGCGAAGCTGGCTTTCGGCACTTCCACACCCACTCATTCCCCGTCGCTACCCGCCGGTACCGTCATCAGTAGCGCCCCGGCCGGCGGCACCTCCGCGCGCCAGGGTGACACCGTGAACCTGACCGTTTCCGACGGACTGGTCGACATCCCGTCCGTCGTCGGCCAGGACATCGGTTCGGCGAACTCCGCGCTGACCGCCCTGCAGCTTCAGATCACGCCGGTCGGCGATGCAAGCTGCACCGGCGGCAAGGTGACAGACCAGTCGATCACCGGCGCGAACCAGCCGCAGCACTCCGCCATCACACTGCACTACTGCTCCGGCACCTGATTCCCGCCGGCGCGGGAAGCTATGCCAGATTGACCAGGGGCGTGAGCCCCTGTGCGGCCTCACGGGCGCTCGGAAGACCCGCGACCGCCAGCCAGTTCGCCAGCATGAGGTAACCACCCTCGGTGAGCACGGATTCCGGGTGGAATTGCACACCGTAGAGGGGCGCAGACACGTGCCGGACGCCCATGATCACCCCGCCCGCGGTGCGGGACGTAACAACCAGCGAGTCGGGCACTGTCGAGTCGACAACCGCGAGCGAGTGATAGCGCGTCGCGGTGAACGGTTGCGGCACCCCGAGGTAGAAGTCGCTCTCGTCATGGGTGATCAGCGACGTCTTTCCGTGCATCAACTCGTCGGCGTGGGTGACCGTCGCGCCCATCGCCTCGGCGATCGCCTGGTGACCGAGGCAGACTCCGAGCAACGGCTGGCCGGCGGCAAGCGCCGCGCGCACCACCGGCACTGAGACGCCGGCCGCCGCGGGCGTGCCGGGCCCGGGCGAGAGCAACACCGCGTCGTAGTCGGCGATCGTGGCCGCCGCATCCGCGTCGCTGAACGCGTCGTTTCTCACGACCTCCGTCTCGGCTCCGAGCTGAAGCAGATACCCGTTCAGTGTGTAGACGAAGCTGTCGTAGTTGTCGACGACAAGCACTCGGGTCATTTGTTCGTTCCTACCGTCACATCGTTCACGTTCACGAAGGTGTTCAGCCAGGGAAAGACGAACGCCACCAGCGCGGCCAGAATCAGGCCGAACAGCACGATCATCAGGGTAACGCGAAGCCAGACCGGCCCGGGCATCAGTCGCCACAGTGCTCCGTACACGTTCCCTATCCTTTATTCGCCAGTTGGATCGCGGCGACCGCGGCGGGCACTCCGGCCGAGATGGGTTGCCAGGACTCCATCGACGCGTAGCCGATGATGCGCTCCGACGCCGAGAACATCGGGTTGCAACTCGTCATGGTCATGATGCGGTCCGTGGGCGAGACCCCGGTGACCTCGGGCACCGGGTCGAGAACCCCGACACCGGTCGGGCGCACGTACTCGAGCCCGCGGAAGACGTAGGTGTAGTAACCGTCGGCCGTGTAGACGTAGATCTTGTCCCCGACCTGGAGCGTCGCGAGATCGTGGAACGGCGCACCGTGAGTGGTGCGGTGACCTGCGACCGCGAAGTTGCCGACCTGCCCCGGCATTGCCGTGCCGGGGTAGTGGCCCACCCAGCCGTTGTCGAGCACGTCGGAAGTGCCGACGCCCTCGGCGATCGTGCGAGCGTAGGTGGTGCCGAGACGCGGAATGTAGAGAATGGCAAACGTCGTGGCGTTCGAGGGCTCCGTCGTGACTACCGGCGCACCGTAGTCCGCGGCGGTCGTGGTCACCTTGGTCGAGGCATCCGGAGCGAGCTTGTGGGCGAGGGCCACACTCGAATGGTCCTGTTGGCCGCCGACGATCAGGTCGTTGAGCCAGAGCTGCCAGCCGAGAAACAGGAAGACGAGCACGCCCGCGGTGATCAGCAGCTCACCCATGATGCCGACGACGCTGACGCGCGGACGGCGTCGTGCCGACACAGCAGTGCGCCGCCCCCGGTTGTCACTCATGCAGTGATTCTAAACTCTCGCCCGGTAAGTGAAGCTGCGAATACGGTCTCCCACGACGCCCAAGGGCATTCACGGTACAATTCCGGCATGGCCAGATCGAACTCGCGCACGAAGCCCGCCCGTTCCGTTGAGTCCCGCGGGGGTGACGACGTTCCCAATCCGGTCTGGTTCCGGCCGATCATGTTCGGGCTGATGATCATCGGCCTCGCCTGGATCATCGTGTTCTACGTCAGCGGGTCGCTACAGCTCCCCATCCCGCAGTTCGGCTCCTGGAACATCCTCGTCGGCTTCGGAATTCTGTTCCTCGGATTCCTGATGACCACGCGCTGGCGCTGACGCCCCGCAAGGGAATTACAGCGCTGTAGTTATCCCCACTGTGGAACTGGATGGGGATAACTATCAGCTGTACGAGGTCGGGACACCGTGCAGGACGATCCCCACCACGGTGAGAATAACCAGGAGCACCGCGACCCCGACTACCAGCAGCACCTGGATCGGCCGCCGTTTGCGTGAACGCGTTCGTACGTAGACCAGGCCGACCAGCGCACCGATGATCAGCCCGCCGACGTGCGCCTGCCAGGCGATACCAGGCACGATGAACCCGATACCGAGGTTGATCGCGATCACGATGATCAGCTGCGTGGCGTTCGCGCCCAGGTGCCTGGCGATCACGAAGTAGGCGCCGAACATGCCGAAGATCGCTCCGGATGCGCCCACCACCGCGATCTCCGGCGCGAACAGCAGCACTCCCACCGAGCCGCCGATGCCGCTGAGCAGGAAGAGCAGTGCGAACCGCGCCCGCCCGATCATCGGCTCGATCTGCCGGCCGAGGATGAAGAGCGAGAACATGTTGAAAGCGATGTGGATCAACGAGGCGTGAGTGAAGAGCGTGGTGACGATCCGCCACGGCTGCACGACGGTGAAGACAGGCGCGTAGGCGAGGTTCTGGTAGACCGCTCCGCCGCCCGAACCCAGCAGGCTGGTGCCGGTGAAGACCTCGGCGATGAAGACCAAGACGCACAGCGCGATGATCGCGTACGTCACTACCGGCGCATCCGTCGCCCGAACGCCGCTGCGAATGGCGGTCACGACCGCCGGGCGCGTGGACGGCATGGACTGCCGTGCCTCGCGCACGCATTCCGGACAGTGGACGCCCACGGCGGCCTGCGTCTGGCATTCCGGGCAGATGGTTCGCCCGCAGCGCTGGCAGAGCACGAAGCTCTGGCGATTCGGATGCCGGTAGCAGTAGTTGGCCGGTGAGTCCGGCAACTGCGTCATTTGGTCAGTTCTGACAACGCCGTGTCAGCGCCTACGCGTCTTCGACGGTGATGCTGTTGATGACGACGTCGGTGCGCGGCTTGTCGTTCGCGCCCTTCTCGACGCCCTCGATCGTGCGCACAACGGCCTTCGACTCCTCGTCGGCGACCTCGCCGAAGATGGTGTGCTTGCCCTGCAGCCAGGTGGTCGGAACGGTGGTGATGAAGAACTGCGAACCGTTGGTGCCCTTGCCGCCCCGCGTGCCGGCGTTCGCCATCGCGAGCACGTACGGCTCGTTGAAGGTGAGCTCCGGGTGGATCTCGTCGTCGAAGTTGTAGCCGGGACCACCGGTGCCCTGGCCGAGCGGGTCGCCGCCCTGGATCATGAAGTTGTCGATGATGCGGTGGAAGATGACCCCGTCGTAGAGGGGTTCCTTGGTGGCCTTGCCCGTGCGCGGGTCAGTCCATTCGATATCGCCCGTCGCGAGTCCGACGAAGTTGCGAACGGTCTTCGGCGCATGATTGCCGAGGAGATTGACCTTGATGTCGCCGAGCGTAGTGTGCAGCGTAGCTACCTGGGTGTGTGATGCCATGGCTTCATTCTTTCACAGCATCACTCGGCGTTCAGGCGAAGCACAGGCTCTCGCTATGTGCTTGCCAGCAGGCGTGAAAGTATTGGTCCAAGCCCGTTTGACTTTCTGGAGGTCGTGATGGAACTGTCCCGCAAGCGTAAGAAGGAACTGAAGAAGCTCCGCTCTGCTGCGTCCGACCTCTGGGACGACCAGAAAGACATCCTCGAGCAGGCCAGCCGTGTGGTTCGCGGTGCCGGCCATCACGCGTCCGACCTCGGCCACGAGGCAGCTGACACGGCTCGCGATCGGGTGAACCACGACGTGCTCCCCGTCATCTCCACCGCCATGGCGTCCGCGCTCGCGCTGCTCGAGGTGGCTAAGGATCCGCGCGTGAAGGCGGCTATCGCCAAGGTCGGCAAGACCGGAACGGATGTCGGCTCCCGTTTGGGTATCAAGCAGGAGAAGCAGGCAGGACCCGGCCGCTACATTCTCATCGGCCTCGGACTGGTCGCTGTCGCCGGGGTCGCGTACGCGGCCTGGCAGACCCTCCGCGCCGACGATGAGCTGTGGGTTTCGTCAGACGACGAACTCGACGAGCCGGCCACCGCCTGATTTCCTGAGCACGCGGGCCGGCCCGCTAACCTGATCCGGTGCACATTGCTGTGGCGGGCGGGTTCGGCATCGGAATGACGATGCGCGTTTCCGCGCTTCCGAAACCCGGCGAGACCATCGGCGACGGGATGCTGTCGATCGGGCCCGGTGGAAAAGGGTCGAACCAGGCTGTCGGAATGGCGCGCCTCGGCGCAACCGTGAGCCTGTTCTCGGCCATCGGGAGCGATGCCGGAGGCGACGACGGCATCCGCCTCTGGGATGCCGAAGGCGTCGACCATTCGGGCGTGAAGCGGGGCACCGCCGCCACCATGACGGGTTTCATCCTTGTCGACCGCTCCGCTGAGAACAGCATCGCCATCGCGCCGGGAGCGCTCGACGAACTCGTCGAGGCGGACGCCGACCGGTTCGGCACGACGATCGCCGAAAGCGACCTGCTGGTGATCTCGCTCGAACTGCCGGCAGCCGTCGCCACCCGGCTGATGCTCGTCGCGAGACAGGCCGGCGTGCGCGTGCTGCTGAACCCTGCGCCCGCCATCGGGGGCGTTCCCTGGCAGTCCGCGGACATCCTCACCCCCAACCGCGGCGAAGCCGCGACGCTCCTCGGCCTCCCGGCCGACACCGAGCCGAGCGTTCTCGCTGCGCGTCTTGCGGAGGCGTCAGGAGCGCTCGTCGTCATGACTCTCGGCGCTGACGGCGTCCTCGTGCACGACGGCGCCAGCGTGCGACACATTCCGGCTCCCGCTCCCAGGGCGGTCGTCGACACAACCGGTGCGGGCGACGCGTTCACCGCGGCCCTCGCGGTCGCGCTGTGTTCAGGGTCATCCGCTCACGACGCGGCCGCCTGGGCCGCTGCGGCCGGCGCGCACAGCGTCGCCTATCGTGAAGTGATACCCGGGCTGGCCCGGCTGCACGACCTGCCGCCGCTGCCTCCCCCAGAAACACGGCCTTACCCAGAAATACCGTCCCACCCAGAAACCAGGGAATCATGACTCTCAGCCCCGCCGAACTCGCGCCGTTCATCCAGCACACGAAGATCGAGGTGGGCTCCACCCGCGACGAGATGCTGACGCACGCCCGCGAGGCCGTGCAGTACGGGTTCAACGCCGCCATGGTTCCCGGCTCCTGGGTGGAGCTCACCGCGAAGGAACTGGCGGGCACCGGCATCGTCGTCGCCTCCGCGCTCGACTTCCCCACTGTCGGTGTGATGACCAGTGCGGGCAAAGCGGCGGAAGCGGCCGAGTTGGTTCGGCTCGGCGCCGGGCAGATCGACATTGGCGTGCAGGTCGGTTGGCTGAAGAGCGGCATGTTCGACACCTTTCGGGAGGACATCGCGGGCGTCGTCAGGGCGGCCGGCGTGCCGATCAAGGTGATGCTCGAGCTGCCGCTGCTCACGGATGCCGAACGCGACACCGCGGTCGAACTCTCTATCGAGGCCGGGGCCGCGTATCTCAAGAACGCCAGCAGCGGTCAGATCGAGACCGCGAACCCCGCGAGCATCTCCTACCTAGTGAAGCAGTCCGGCGGCCGTGCGCTGGTTAAAGCCTCCGGTTCCATCAAACGGTACGACCAGGCCCTGTCACTGCTCGAAGCCGGGGCGGTTCTCCTCGGCACCAGCGCGGGGATCGCCATCGTCACCGACAGCTCGACGGCGGAGACCGCCAGCTACTAGGCGGGCTCCGACGACCCTGGCTTCGACGGCTCGCACCAGCGGATGATGAGCACGATGATGCCGGCGATGGGCAGCAGGATCCAGAACAATTCGGCCCACGACCGCCCCGCATCCCGAAGCCGGCGGACGGCGACGGCGAGCGACGGCACCAGCGTGATGATGGACCAGACGGATGCCAGGGTCGTGCCGATCGCGAAGACACCGCCGGGCGTCGAGAAGTTGAGCGCGCCGAGCGCGGAGCCGACCACCACGGTGAAGAGCAGGAACCACCAGAACTCGGGGCGCGTGGCGCGACCGGTGAACTCGGCGTATTTGCGAACACACGCCACAACCGCATCGCTGAAGGACATCATCGGGGGCGCCTCGGTGTCGGACATGTGTCGGATTCTATCGTTCAGTGAGTCGGCGGATTCCTGACATACGGAGTGGAGCCTAGGAGAATCGAACTCCTGACCTCCTGCTTGCAAAGCAGGCGCTCTACCAATTGAGCTAAGGCCCCGTGTGAAGGGAGTGGGGATACCAGGACTTGAACCTGGGACCTCTTCGTTATCAGCGAAGCGCTCTAACCGCCTGAGCTATATCCCCGTAAGGCAGATACGAGAGTATCGCACCGGCCCACACTTACCAATTCGTGGGTAAAGATCTCGATAGGCGGCCCGGAAGGGGCCGCTACTCGATCTGATCCGGGCCGAAGCTGCGCTTCGTCCACGGATCAGTTGTTGGTGAATCCCACCAGCAGGCCGCCGGTGATCCGCACGCTGAAGTTGTACAGCAACGCGGTGATCGCGCCGAGCGCGGTGCCGACCACGACATCCAGAATCGCGATGATGAACGCGAACAGGGCGACCGTCGGCAGCGAGAACGTCGACGTGATGCTGAAGTCCTTCTGGTTGAGGATCTCCTGCAGCAGGCTGTTGAGGCTGCCGAAGATTCCCGTGGTGTTGAGCACCAGCCAGATGAGAATGCTCGCCACGATGAGGATGATGCCGAGCACCACGGCGATGAGGAACGACAGCTTCACCGCCGACCAGAAGTCGACATACACGAGCTTGAGACGGACCTGCTTGGTCTGCGCTGCTCGCTGCGACTTGCGCTGGAGCTTCTCGGCGACGCTACTCATCTATCGTTTCGTCCTTCCCCGGCTGGGATTCGTCGGTAGACACGGTCTCGGCAGGCTCATCTTCAGAGGCGATGTCATTAGCTAACACGTCCTCGTCAATGGCTTCCTGGTCGGGGGCGTCCAGATTGCGTTCACTGTTCTTCGCGACCGCGATGATCTTGTCTTCATCCGCGAACCTAGCGAACACTACGCCCATGGTGTCACGGCCCTTGGCCGGAACCTCGGCGACAGACGAGCGTACCACTTTGCCACTTGCGAGAACCACGAGAACCTCGTCGTCCTCGTCGACGATGAGCGCCCCTGCGAGGTCCCCTCGAGCCTCCGCGAGCTTCGCCACCTTGATGCCGAGGCCCCCGCGACCCTGCACCCGGTACTGGTCGGCGGAGGTGCGCTTCGCGTATCCACCCTCGGTGACGACGAACACGAAACCGGTGTCGCCGACGACGGAGGCGTCGAGCAGCGCGTCATCCTCGCGGAAGTGCATGCCGATCACGCCGGAGGTCGCCCGGCCCATCGGACGGAGAGCCTCATCGGATGCTGTGAAGCGAATGGACATGCCCTTGCGCGAGACGAGCAGCAGGTCGGAATCCTCCTCGACCAGCATGGCGGAGACGAGCTCGTCTTCCTCACGCAGGTTGATCGCGATAATGCCGCCGGTGCGGTTCGTGTCGTACTCGAGCAGCGCGGTCTTCTTCACGAGCCCGCCGCGGGTGGCGAGGGTGAGGTAGCGCGCCGCCGTGTAGTCGCGGATGTCGAGGATCTGGGCGATCTCCTCGTCCGGCTGCATGGCGAGCAGGTTGGCGACGTGCTGGCCTTTCGCGTCGCGGCCGGCCTCCTGCACCTCGTAGGCCTTGGCACGGTACACGCGTCCCTTGTCGGTGAAGAACAGCAGCCAGTGGTGAGTGGTGGTGACGAAGAAGTGCTCAACCACGTCGTCCGCGCGCAGCTGCGCGCCCTTCACTCCCTTGCCGCCGCGGTGCTGGCTGCGATAGTTGTCGCTGCGTGTGCGCTTGATGTAGCCGCCGCGCGTGACGGTGATGACCATCTCCTCTTCGGGGATGAGGTCTTCCATGTTCATGTCGCCGTCGAACCCGAACATGATCTCGGTGCGGCGGTCGTCGCCGTACTTCTCGATCAGTTCGGTGAGTTCCTCGCTGACGATGTCGCGCTGGCGCTCCGGGCTGGCCAGAATCACGCGGTACTCGGCGATCTCCGTCTCGATCTCGGCCAGTTCGTCGATGATCTTCTGGCGCTCGAGGGCAGCCAGCCGGCGCAGCTGCATGTCGAGAATCGCGCGAGCCTGCAGCTCATCGATCTCGAGCAGGGTGATCAGGCCGTCGCGGGCATCCTCGACCGTCGACGAGTTGCGAATGAGCGCGATCACCTCGTCGAGCGCGTCGAGCGCCTTCACGTACCCGCGCAGGATATGGGCGCGCTCCTCCGCCTTACGCAGGCGGAACTCGGTGCGCCGCACGATGACATCGATCTGGTGCTCGGCCCAGGCGGTGATGAATCCGTCGAGCGCCAGTGTGCGAGGAATGCCATCCACGATCGCGAGCATGTTCGCGCCGAAGTTCTCCTGCAGCGGGGTGTGCTTGTACAGGTTGTTGAGCACGACCTTCGGTACCGCGTCGCGCTTCAGTACGATGACGAGTCGCTGGCCGGTGCGGCCGGAGGTCTCGTCGCGGATGTCGGCGATGCCGCTGAGGCGGCCCTCCTTCACCAGTTCGGCGATCTTCAGCGCCAGGTTGTCGGGGTTCACCTGGTACGGCAGCTCGGTGACGACGAGGCAGGTGCGACCCTGCAGCTCCTCGACGTTGACGACCGCGCGCATCGTGATGGATCCGCGGCCGGTGCGATAGGCATCCTGGATGCCCTTCACTCCGAGAATCTGCGCTCCGGTCGGGAAGTCGGGCCCCTTGATGCGCTGCACGAGCGCCGCGAGCAGCTCCTCCTGCGTCGCGTCCGGGTTGGCGAGGTGCCAGAGCGCGCCGGCCCCCACCTCGCGGAGGTTGTGCGGCGGGATGTTGGTAGCCATGCCGACGGCGATGCCAACGGAACCGTTGACGAGCAGGTTGGGGAACCGGCTGGGGAGCACGGTCGGCTCCTGCGTGCGGCCGTCGTAGTTGTCCTGGAAGTCGACGGTGCCTTCCTCGATGTCCCGCACCATCTCCATGGCGAGCGGGGCCATCTTGGTCTCCGTGTACCGGTGGGCGGCCGCGCCGTCGTTTCCCGGCGAACCGAAGTTTCCCTGTCCGAGGGCCAGCGGGTATCGAAGGCTCCACGGTTGCACCAGTCGAACGAGCGCGTCGTACACCGAGGAGTCACCGTGCGGGTGGAACTGGCCCATCACGTCACCGATGACGCGGGTGCACTTGGAGAACGCCTTGTCAGGACGGTAACCGCCGTCGTACATGGCGTAGATCACCCGGCGGTGCACGGGCTTCAGTCCATCGCGCACCTCGGGCAGCGCACGCCCGACGATGACGCTCATCGCATAGTCGAGGTACGACCTCTGCATCTCGAGCTGCAGGTCGACCTGTGTGATCTTGTCGTGCGCGAGGTCGATCTCGCGCCCTGCTACGTGGTCATCCGTGGGTTCTTCTACGTCAGCCATAACATCTCTTCTGTTCTAAAAGCGGATCGAGCCTGTCGACATCTCATCGACGAGCTAGATGTCCAGGAACCGCACGTCTTTCGCGTTCTTCTGGATGAAGCTGCGGCGCGACTCGACGTTCTCACCCATGAGAGTGTCGAAGATCGCGTCCGCGGCCAGGGCGTCGTCGAGCGTCACCTGCAACAGGGTGCGGGTGGCCGGATCCATGGTGGTCTCCCACAGTTCCTTGTAGTCCATCTCGCCCAGTCCCTTGTAGCGCTGGATTCCGTTCTCCTTCGGAACACGCTTGCCGGCGGCGATCCCGGCCTCGACGAGCGCGTCGCGCTCGCGATCGCTGTACACGTATTCGTGCGGCGAGTTGCTCCACTTGAGGCGGTACAGCGGCGGCTGTGCGAGGTACACGTAGCCAAGGTCGATCAGCGGGCGCATATACCGGAACAGCAGCGTCAGCAGCAGGGTCGTGATGTGCTGGCCGTCGACATCCGCATCGGCCATCAGCACGATCTTGTGGTACCTGGCCTTCTCCGGGTTGAAGTCTTCGCCCACACCGGCGCCGAACGCGGTGATCATCGACTGCACCTCATTGTTGGCGAGCGCGCGGTCGAGTCGGGCCTTCTCCACGTTGAGGATCTTGCCGCGCAGCGGCAGGATCGCCTGGAACTCGGGGTTGCGGCCCTGGACGGCCGAGCCGCCGGCCGAGTCACCCTCCACCATGAAGATCTCGGACAGGCTCGGGTCATTGCTCGAGCAGTCGCGAAGCTTGCCGGGCATGCCGCTCGACTCGAGCAGGCCTTTGCGCCGGGTCTGCTCGCGCGCCTTGCGGGCGGCGAGACGGGCCGCGGATGCCTGGATCGCCTTGCGGATCACATCGCGCGCCTGGGTGGGGTTGCGATCGAACCAGTCGCCGAGCTGGTCGCCGGCAACACGCTGCACGAAGGACTTCGCGATCGTGTTGCCGAGCTTCGTCTTGGTCTGGCCTTCGAACTGCGGCTCTTCGAGCTTCACCGAGATGACCGCGGTCAAGCCTTCGCGCACGTCGTCGCCGGTGAGGTTCTCATCTTTCTCCTTGATGATCCCCTTCTCGCGCGCGTACTTGTTGACCAGGGTCGTGAGCGCCGCACGGAACCCCTCTTCGTGGGTTCCGCCCTCATGGGTGTTGATGGTGTTCGCGTAGGTATGCACGCTCTCCTGGTAGGAGTTGGTCCACTGCATCGCCACTTCGAGCGAGATGCCGGCCTCGGTATCTTCCTGCTCGAAGGAGATGATGTCGGGGTGCACGACCTCGAGCTTCTTCGACGAGTTGAGGTATTCGACATAGTCGACGAGCCCCTGCTCGTACATGTAGGTGATGGAGGTGACCTCGGGATTGTCCACTCCCTCACGCTCGTCGGTGAGAGTGATCGAGAGGCCCTTGTTGAGGAAGGCCATTTGCTGGAAGCGCGCGCGCAGGGTTTCGAAGTCGAATTCGACTGTCTCGAACGTCTCGGCGCTCGGCCAGAACGTCTGCGTGGTTCCGTGTTCGTCCGATGCCTCGCCCTTGGCGAGCGGCGCGTTGGGAACACCGTTGGTGTAGCTGATGCGCCAGACCGCCCCCTGGCGGCGAACCTCGGTGTCCATGCGTGCGGAGAGCGCGTTGACGACGGAGATACCAACGCCATGCAGCCCGCCGGAGACGGAGTAGCCGCCACCGCCGAACTTGCCGCCGGCGTGCAGGATGGTCATGACGACCTCGACGCTCGATTTTCCCTGTGATTCGTTCAGGTCCACCGGGATGCCACGACCGTTGTCGACGACCCGGATTCCGCCGTTCTTCAGCATCGTGATCAGGATGGTGTCGCAGAAACCGGCGAGCGCCTCATCGACCGAGTTGTCTACGACCTCATAGACCAGGTGATGCAGGCCGCGCGGGCCGGTCGATCCGATGTACATACCCGGACGTTTACGAACCGCCTCGAGTCCCTCGAGCACCTGGATCTGATCGGCGCCGTAATTGTCTTCAGACTCGGAATTCGAGGTGTGCGCTGCCATGTGAAATTAGGCTCCTGCCAGGTAGATCGAAATTGACGTTCGCGACCGGGCACCCAAACTGGATGCTGTCTTGACGACGATTCAATTCTACCAAAGCAATCGTCGGCGCGGGGCGGATTCCGGCGTCTGGGGAGTTTTGGGTGGCTGGCGACCGATTTTGCCTAGTCAGCCGTAAGTATCGCGCGGACCGCGCCCTGGAATTGATCTGGGACCCTTTTTCCAGGAGGGAGCCCCCGGGCCTTCGAAACGCACGGAGGAGATCCCCGCGTCCGGGTAGCGCGTTGCGATCCTCGTCATCACCTGCACTCGCATCAGCCGCAGCTGGGTAGCCCACGCCGTCGAGTCGCAGCGCACCGCGAGAACACCCTCATCGATCGAGGCCGGAGACGAATGTTCTGCCGTCTCATCTCCGACGATCTCCGCCCAGGACGACAGCAGTTCCGACTGGGCCAGTGGCGAATTCCAGCCGAGCCTGCTGGTGAGCGCGTCCATCACCGCGCCGAGATCTTCGGGGTCACGACCAGATCCGAATGGTGCACTGGACCCTGGCTCCCTGGTCGCCCGCTTGCGGGCATCCGACGACCGCGAACTTCCGTCGCCGAAAATGCGACGGAAACGGAGGTAGACGGAACGTGACTCCGACTGCTCGGCCGAGTCGGCCGACCGTGGATCGTCGGTCATTCGGGTGCCTCGATGGTTCCGTGGGAGATCCTTACCGTGTTGCCGGTGAGTTCCGGCGGTACGTCGGCGTAGACCGCGGCGGTGATCAACACCTGCTCGTAGCCGGCCACCGCAGTGGCAAGCCGCGCTCGCCGCGAGACGTCCAGTTCCGCGAAGACATCGTCGAGCATCAGCACGGGGTCCCCGGTCACCGATTCCCGTCGCAGCAGGGTTGCCGACGCCAGCTTGAGCGCGAGCGCGAACGACCACGACTCGCCATGGCTGGCATAGCCCTTCGCCGGCAGCGAATTGAGTTCGAGTACGAGCTCATCGCGATGCGGGCCAACGAGCGTGATTCCCCGGTCGAGTTCGTTCCGGCGGAGCCGGGCGAGTGCTGCGCGGAACGCACCGGTGATTTCCTCCGCCGTCAGGCGGTCGCGGCGCAGGCCCGTCGTCGACTGCTCGTCGCTCTCGTCGAGATCGCCCGGCCCGCTGAATACACTCAGCTGGTTCGCCAGCGTCGCACGGTGGTCTTCGCCGGCGACGGCGATGTAACTCGCCGTGACCTCCGGTTGGAGTTCTGCGACAAGGCCGGAGCGCGCTTCGATCAATTCCGTTCCGAGGGAGACGAGTCGGTCATCCCAGATCTCGAGCGTGCCGAGCTGGGTCTCTTTCAGCCCCGACGAGCGCGCCGATTTCAGCAGTGTGTTGCGCTGCCGAAGAACCCGGTCGTAGTCGGCCATCACCCCGGACAGTCGCGGGTTTCGCAGCACGAGCAGTTCATCGAGAAAGCGGCGCCGACCGGATGGCTCGCCGCGCACCAGCGCCAGATCTTCCGGCGCGAACAGCACGCTCGAGAAATATCGCGGCAGCTCGCGGGTCTTGATCACCGACCGATTGACTTGCGCACGGTTCGCGGTGGAACGGTTGAGTTGCACTTCGACGAGCAGCTGGCGTTCGCCGCTCTCCAGCCGCGCACGCACGATTGCCGAGGGCTGACCCTGGCGGATCATCGCGTGATCGAGGGAGACCCGATGGGATCCGAGCGTACTGAGATAGCCGAGTGATTCGACCAGGTTCGTCTTGCCCTGGCCGTTGCTGCCGACGAACAGGTTCGGGCCGGCGACGAGAGGCACCTCCGCGGTCTCGTAGTTCCGGAAGTCGGCGAGGCTAAGGTGGGTGACGATCACGCGATCAGCACGATGAAAGTCAGGACGACTTCGGCGCGGCCTTGGCTGGGGCCGTCGAGGCAGCGGGTGCGCCGGGTGCGACCTTGACCGCATGGCCACCGAACTGGTTGCGCAGGGCGGCGACCGCCTTCATGGCCGGTGACTCGCCGGCCTGGCGCGAGACGTACCTTGCAAAGATGGACGCGCTGATCGTCGGCACGGGCACCGAGTTGGCCAGCGCCTCTTCGATCGTCCAGCGACCCTCGCCGGAGTCATCGACATACCCTTCGATGTCCTCGAACTCGGGATCTTCTTCGAGAGCGAGCACGAGAAGCTCGAGCAACCAGGACCGCACCACGGTGCCGCGCTGCCATGCCTTGAAGATTCCGGTGACATCTTTGATGATGTCCTTGCGCTTATCGAGCAGTTCATAGCCCTCGGCGTAGGCCTCCATGAGGGCGTACTCGATGCCGTTGTGCACCATCTTCGCGTAGTGACCGGCTCCGGTGTCGCCGGCGTGTACGAAACCTTCGGCCCTCGGCCCTTCCGGGCGCAATGCGTCAAAGACGGGCATCAGGGTGTCGACATCTTCCTTCGCGCCGCCCACCATGAGGCCATAGCCGTTCTTGAGGCCCCAGACGCCACCGGAGACACCGGCGTCGATGTAGTGAATCCCCTTCTTGTTTGCCATAGCGGCGTGGAGGATGTCTTCGGTAAACCGGGAGTTGCCACCGTCGATGATGATGTCACCGTCGCCGAGGACTTCGATAACCTCGGTGACGACAGCGGTGGTGATGGCACCCGACGGCACCATGATCCAGATGATCTTCTGCTTGGGGAGCGCGGCCGCCAGGTCGGCGATCGACTTGACGTCGCTCACCGCGGGGTTCGAATCGAATCCGGTCACCTCGATCTTGTGCTGCTCCAGGCGGGAACGCATGTTGTTTCCCATTTTTCCGAGACCGACGAGACCGATGTGCATGGTTACTTCTTTCGAGCGGGGGTGGGTCAGCGCAACAACAGGTTGGGCTGGAGAAGGTACTTGTAATTGTCCGCCCCTGGCTGGTCTTTCGATGACTGGCTCGTGATGAGAACCGGACCCGGCTTGTTGGGATTCTCTGTCTTCGTGAAAGAGATGCGCACGAACTCGGAATGCACTGCGCCGAGGCCATCGAGCAGGAACGCCGGCTTCAGTGAAACGACCACGTCGGCGCCATTGAGATGAGCGTCGATCGTCTCGGAGGCCTGGGCCTGTTCCGACCCGATCGCTTCGAGCGTGACGCCATCGATCGTGAAGGTGAAACGGAGGGCCGCCTCGCGCTCGAGAACGAGTGATACCCGACGCACCCCCTCCATGAGTTCGGCCGTATTGATGACGGCGTAGTTGTCGACCGTCTCCGGGAACAACCGGCGCACCGGCGGAAAGTTTCCCTTGATGAGAAGTGAGGTGACGGTCTTGCGGTCGGCGCTGAAGGCGATCAGCTCGCGGTCGTCAGTGTTGGTGATGGCGACGGAGATATTGCCGCTGTGACCGAATGTCTTACCGATTTCCTGCAGCGTGCGCGCCGGAACCAGGGCGGTGACGGTTTCGGTGGAGGGGTTGTCGCCGGAATCCCATTCGATCTCGCGGACCGCGACCCGATAACGGTCGGTCGCGACGAGCGTGAGACTGTTTTCCGAGACCTCCAGCTGCACGCCGGTGATCACCGGTGTCACGTCGTCCCGCGACGCAGCGACGGCCACCTGGGCGACGGCATTCGAGAACGCCTCGGCTGGCAGGACTCCCGACTGCGAAGAAATTTGAGGAAGCGTCGGATACTCTTCGACGGGCATGCTCAGCAACGTGAAATTCGCCGAACCGCAGGTTACGGAGATGCGGCCATCTTCCGTCGAGAAGTGAACGGGCGCGCTCGGAAGTCGACTGGCGATGTCTGCGAGCAGGCGGCCGGAGACCAGGATCTTGCCCTGCTCTTCGACCTCAGCAGTGATCTCGGTTTGGGCGGACACCTCGTAGTCGAAGGACGACAGGGTGAGACCTGCATCGGTGGTCTCGATGAGCACACCGCTCAGGATGGGAAGTGTCGTGCGCTGGGGCAGCAGCTTTACGGCAAAGGAGACGGCCTCGCTGAAGACGTCGCGATTGACTTGGAACTTCATGGCACCCCTTGTCGTACGTAGATGTTGCTCGGGAGGTTAATACTGGCACAGCGTTAGTTGGGGTAACCCAAGGGTTATTTCACCTCCCAATGATTCTTTAAAAGAACACTCTTCTTAACCGGTGTGGGAACTGTGAGTAACTCTGCAGGATGCCCGCAATCAGTGGGAACTACAACCGTGTGAGTTGTGTGTGGGCTGTGGTGAATGGGCGCATTGCGGAGTGAACGTCCGAATCGCTGTCGAGTCGAATCCACAGGGCCGGGTTTTAAGCGCACAGGCCTTCCGGCGATTCTCCACAGTTATCCACAGCTGTTTACACATGTGGGTTGTTGCGAATGCGAGGGCTCAGAGCTTGCCGTAGCGGTGGTTCTGTTTGATTCGGCTGGTGAGCTCGGTCACCTGGTTGTAAATGGAACGACGCTCCTTCATGAGCTCGCTGATCTTCTTGTTCGCGTACATCACCGTCGTGTGGTCGCGGTTGCCGAACAACTGGCCGATCTTGGGAAGCGAAAGATTGGTGAGTTCCCGGCAGAGGTACATCGCGATCTGGCGCGCGGTGGCGACGGCTTGCGACCTGGATGAACCGTAGAGGTCGTCGACGCTGAGCTTGAAGTACTCGGCGGTGTGATTGATGATGTCGACCGGCGCGATGACATTGTCGTCGTCGAGCGTGATTAGGTCTTTGAGCACCGTCTGCACCAGGGCCATGTCGACCGGTGTTCGGTTGAGGCTGGCGAAGGCCGTAACGCGGATGAGTGTGCCCTCGAGCTCCCGAATGTTCGATGACACCTTCGTCGCCATGTATTCCAGGATCTCCGCACTCACCTGCAGCTTCTCGCTCTGTGCCTTCTTACGCAGAATGGCGATGCGCGTTTCGAGGTCGGGCGCCTGCACGTCGGTAATCAGTCCCCACTCGAAGCGGGACCGCATCCGGTCCTCGAAGCCGGTGAGTGCCTTGGGGGGCAGGTCGCTGGTGATGACGACCTGCTTGTTGTGGTCATGGAGAGTGTTGAAGGTGTGGAAGAACGCCTCCTGCGTCTCGACCGCCCGCTGCAAGAACTGGATGTCGTCGATCAGCAGGATGTCGATTTCGCGGTACCTCGACTGGAATACCGACGCGCGGTTGTTGGCGATAGCGTTGATGAAGTCGTTGGTGAACTCCTCCGAGCTGACGTAGCGCACACGGATGCCGGGGTAGAGACTCTCCGCATAGTGGCCGATGGCGTGCAGGAGATGGGTCTTACCGAGACCAGAGTCGCCGTAGATGAAGAGCGGGTTGTAGGCCTTGGCCGGGGCCTCGGCCACTGCGACGGCTGCGGCATGCGCGAACCTGTTCGAGCCTCCGATAACGAAGTTGTCGAAGTTGTACTTCGGGTTCAACCGCGAGTCGGCGCGTCGCGGAGTGCTCGCGTTCTCCGAGAGGATCGTGACCGGTTGCTCGATATAGACCTGGTCGGCTGACGGGCTCTCCTGCTGCAGGGCGTCGTGACCGATCTCCGGATTCACGACGATGGCGAAATTGTTGACCGAGTGGTCCTCGTCGAGCGCGGTGATCGCGTTGAGAAGAGGGAGACGGATGCGCTGCTCGAGCATTCCCCTCGTCAGGTCGTTCGGGACCTCGAGGTAGAGGGTGCCAGCCATCACACCTCGCGGTTCGACCAGGGAGAGAAAGCCCTGAAGTTGCGGCGTGATTCGCTCGTCTTCTCGCAGACTCGTCAGCACCGACCGCCAGATCTCTTCGGTGCTGTCAGCGGTGTCGGCCATGATTTCCTCGCTCGGCGGTCAAAGTTACTCACAGGGTTATCCACCGTCTGTGTAGTGACCCACCTTAGTTTGTGACCGCATGTCGCTGCCACGGGGAGTCGGCCATCGTGTGGATAATGCGCCGCCGCTCCGGTGGCCGTTTGACCGCAGCCCATTAAGCACGTATTTTTAATCGGTTGACTTCAGCCGCACTGGCTAACCTGTACTTCCTTGGGCTTGCTGCTCTCCTATTCGGGCCGGCCATACGGAGTTCCGACACGTGGAGATCGAATCATGAGCAAGAGAACATTCCAGCCGAACAACCGACGTCGCGCCAAAGTGCACGGCTTCCGTCTTCGCATGCGCACCCGCGCCGGCCGCGCCATTCTCGGCGCCCGCCGTCGCAAGGGGCGCACCGAGCTGTCCGCCTAGAGCGTCGTTTCCTCGACAGTCCCTGGCCGACGGATGCTGGCAAAAGCCAACCGGCTCGTCAGCGCCGATGACTATCGGCGACTGGTCCGTCGGGGGCGCCGTGTTAACGGAATCAACACCGTGGTTTACGTTGCCAGGGCCGTCGAAGGTCCGAGCCGTTTCGGTTTCATCGTGCCGAAGACCGTGGGTGTCGCGGTGATTCGCAACACGGTGCGCCGGCGTCTCAAGGCCATGTGTCGGGAACTCCTGCCCACCCTGGGCGAAGGAACCGAGATCGTGGTGCGGGCTTTGCCAGCCGCAGCGCAGGTTGACTGGGTTACCCTGCGACGAGAAGTGACGGAAGCCGTCGGTAAAGGTGTGGGACTGGCATGAACCAGGTTGGGGCGTTCCTCCTGCTTCTCCCGCGCAACCTGTGCGTGCCGATCCTTCGCGTCTACCGCGCCGTGGTCTCTCCGCTCTACGGTGATGTCTGCCGCTACTACCCCTCCTGTTCCGCGTACGCACTGGGTGCCATCCAGCAGCACGGCGTGGTCAAAGGAGTTGCTCTCGGATCCCTCCGGATCGCGCGTTGCCACCCGTGGGCGGCCGGCGGTGTGGATGATGTGCCCGAGCGTCACGTGCACAAATACGACGTGACCAGATTTGGATTTGTCGTACCAGCAGGCCATGGAAAGGTCGCATAAGTGATCCCAGATATCATCACCAACTTCACCAACTTCTTCGGCACGATCCTGTGGCCGATCAAGTGGGTGGTCGAGCTGCTGCTCGTGACCTGGCACCAGATTTTCACCTTCCTCGGCATGGACCCCGACGCGGGTCTCACCTGGGTGCTCTCCGTCGTCGGCCTTGTGCTCGTCATCCGTGCCGCGCTCATCCCGATCTTCGTGCGGCAGATCAAGAGCCAGCGCCGCATGCAGGAAGTTGCACCCCAGCTCAAGAAAATCCAGGACAAGTACAAGGGTAAAAAGGACCAGTTCTCCCGCGAGGCAATGTCGCGCGAGACGATGGAGCTGTACCGCAAGACCGGCACTAACCCGCTGAGTTCCTGCCTGCCGCTGCTCATCCAGATGCCGATCTTCTTCAGCCTGTTCTCTGTGCTGCACAACGCGCAGACCGGCATCAATGGAATCGGCCTGCTGAACAAGACGCTGTCCAACTCATTCGGCCACGCTTCGCTGTTCGGTGTTGCTCCCCTGCACCTGGCGATCAGCACAGCGAAGGGCAACGTCGCCGTCATCGTGATCGCGGTGACAATGGTGGTGCTGATGACCGCGTCGCAGTTCATCACCCAGCTGCAGCTGATGTCGAAGAACCAGTCGGCCGAGATGAAGGCCAGCCCGATGTTCCGCCAGCAGCGCATCCTGCTGTACATCCTCCCGCTGGTCTTCGCGTTCTCCGGCTACAGCTTCCCGCTCGGTGTGATGTTCTACTGGCTCACCACCAACATCTGGACGATGGGCCAGCAGTTCTTGGTCATCCGCAATATGCCGACCCCTGGCAGCGAAGCGGCACTTGCCAGGGAGGCGCGAATCGCCCGTCGCACCCAGCGCCGCGGCTTCACCGTCGTCGAGGATGTCGCACCCGCGCTCGAGGGCCCGAAGCCGAGCAACCAGCGCTCCCAGCCGGTGAGCAAGAACCGCGCGAAGAAGAAGCGCTAGTCTCCATTCGCACTACCTTCACTTCTGAAAGCGAGCAGTCCCGTGTCTGACACCTCCCCCGACGCCGACGTCACCAGCACCGAATTGAGCGACATCGAGTCGATCGACACCGAGGTCGAGCTCAACGAGTCCGCCGTTACCGACGCGCCTGCCTCCGACGTCAGCTCCCCTCGGTCGACCACTCAGCTCGAAGAGGAGGGTGACATCGCAGCCGACTACATCGAGGAGCTGCTCGACATCACCGACCTCGACGGCGACATCGACATCGACGCTCGTGACGGTCGCGCATACGTCTCGGTCAACTCGAGCCAGGACAGCAACCTCCGCCTGCTCTCGAAGCCCGACACGGTGAATGCCCTCCAGGAGCTGACTCGCATCGCCGTCCAGGCGAAGACCGGCGTCTTCTCTCGGCTCATCCTGGACGTGGGCGGATCTCGCCAGACCCGTGAGGCCGAGCTGTCGGCGCTGGTCGACCGGGCGGTCGACCGTCTCGAAGGCGGAGCGGAGTCGGCGGCGCTCCCGTCGATGTCGTCGTACGAACGCAAGCTGGTGCACGACCTGGTCGCGGCCCGTGGATTCGTCTCGGAGTCCGAGGGCGAAGGATCCGACCGCCACACGGTCATCACCCGCGCATAGTTTCACGTGAAACATTGAGCACCGAAACGAGCTCTCTCGAGCCGGAGCCTACGGTCGCGGCGGGGATGTTCGGCGAAGGCATCCATCGGGCTCGCGCATTCACCAACGACCTGGCGCGCCGCGGTGAGGAGCTCGGACTCATCGGCCCGCTCGAACTTCCCCGACTCTGGACGCGGCACGTGCTCAACTGCGCCCTGCTCGCCCCGCTGGTGCTACCGGGCCGGGTCGGCGATGTGGGCAGCGGAGCAGGACTCCCGGGCATAGTGCTGGCAATCGCTCGGCCCGACGTGCACTTCATTCTCATCGAGCCGATGGAGCGGCGGGTCGACTGGCTCACCTCGGAGTCGAAGGAGCTCGGCCTCGAGAACGTTGAGGTGCTTCGGGCGCGCGCCGAGGACGCACGGTTCAGTGAGCCTTTGGACCAGGTGACGGCTCGCGCAGTGAGTGCCCTCGGCAAGCTCATTCCCATCACCGCACCACTGGTCCGCTCGGGCGGCCAGCTGCTTTTTCTCAAGGGAGCCAGTGTCGCGACGGAGATCGAATCCGCCGCGAAGGTGATCCGCAGGGCGCGCCTCCGCGACATCGAGGTATTGGAGCTTGGCAAGGAATCACTGCCCGAGATCACCCGCGTCTTTCGGGCTACAGTTGACTGATCTCGGCGCGCAGGAGCATTGTGCGAAGGCCCGCTGGCCCTTCGCCGCAGCTAGAGCAGCACAAGCTGCAGCGTGCCGGCGCCGACAAAGCTGTGCTTCGTCGCCCCGAATCAAGATCCACTGCGCGCTGCGGCCGCACCACGACATCCAAGAAGGTTTCACGTGAAACATCCCGACGACATCCCCACCGATGCCAGCTCTTTCGACGACACCCCGCTGGCGCGGGAGTTGTCGGAGATCAGCCGTCGCAGGCAGGCGATCGACGCCGACAAGTTCCCTTTGCCGGACGCGACACGTGTCTTCACGGTCGCCAACCAGAAGGGCGGCGTGGGTAAGACCACGACCACGGTGAACCTCGCGGCCGCGCTCGCCCGCAACGGCGCCCGGGTGCTGGTCATCGACCTGGACCCCCAGGGCAATGCCTCCACTGCCCTCGGTATCGAGCACCGGTCGGAGACGGTGAGCGTCTACGACGTGATCATCAACGATGAGCCGATGGCCGAGGTCGTACAGAAGAGTCCCGAGTTCGACGCGCTGTACTGCATCCCCGCTACCATCCACCTTGCCGGCGCCGAGATCGAATTGGTGTCGCTCGTCGCTCGCGAACAGCGGCTGCGCACGGCCCTCGATGCATTCCTCGCCGGCAGCGATGAGCCGTTCCACTACGTCTTCATCGACTGCCCGCCGTCGCTCGGCCTGCTGACGATCAACGCCTTCGTGGCGGCACAGGAGGTGCTGATTCCCATCCAGTGCGAGTACTACGCGCTGGAGGGCCTCAGCCAGCTCCTCACCAACATCCGGCTCATCGAGCGGCACCTGAACCCGAAACTCAGCGTGTCCACGATCCTGCTGACGATGTACGACTCGCGAACCAACCTTGCCAACCAGGTCGTGGACGACGTGCGCGAGCACTTCCCTGCGGAGGTTCTCACCACGGTGATCCCCCGTTCGGTGCGCATCTCCGAGGCTCCGAGCTATGGTCAGAGCGTGATCAGTTTCGACGCGTACTCACCCGGCTCGCTCTCCTACCTCGAAGCGGCGGCGGAGATCGCCCACCGCGGAGCACCCGCCTGATGGCCGCGCCCAAGCGCACGGGACTCGGTCGGGGAATCGGCGCCCTCATCCCCACGGACGAGGGTAGCCAGGAGCGTCCCGTCGACGTCTTCTTCCCGACGACGTCCAAGAACTCGTCAGACCCACTGGTGGCCGTTCCCGGCGCCCGACTGGCGAATCTTTCCCCCGATGACATCGTGCCGAACTTCGCCCAGCCACGGAAGGAGTTCGTCAAGGAGGACCTCGACGAACTGGTCGCCTCCATCCGCGAGGTGGGAGTGCTGCAGCCGATCGTGGTCAGGCCGATCGCCGGAGCCCCATCGGGAACCCCGCAATACGAGCTGGTCATGGGCGAGCGGCGACTGCGGGCGAGCAAACAGCTGAAGCTGGCCAGCATCCCCGCCGTGGTGAAGAACACAGCGGATGAGGCGATGCTGCGGGACGCCCTGCTGGAGAACCTGCATCGTGCCAACCTCAACCCACTGGAGGAGGCGTCGGCCTACGAGCAGTTGCTCGCGGACTTCGGCATCACCCAGGACCAGCTGGCGACCCGGATCGGTCGCTCACGCCCCCAGATCACGAACACGCTGCGCCTGCTCAAGCTGCCGAACTCGATCCAGAACCGGGTCGCCGCGGGCGTGCTGAGCGCCGGGCATGCCCGGGCGATCCTGTCCGCTGGCGACACCGCGACGATGGAGCGCCTGGCCGACAAGATCGTGAACGAGGATCTCTCCGTGCGCGCCGCCGAAGCGGCCGCCGGACTTGCCAGCACGAAGCTGCCCCGCACGGCGAAACCGAGTGCGGGAAAGCGCCAGGGCCAGCTCGACGAAATCGCTGAACGGCTCGGCGACCGGCTCAGCACGCGGGTCAAGGTGACGCTCGGCGCAAGCAAAGGCACGATCGTCATCGACTTCGCCACCGTCGCCGATCTCAATCGCATCCTCGGTGAACTGAATGAGCCGGGGTTCGGGTAGTCGGTCCCGGTCATTGAGCTTGTCGAAATATCGCCGAGCTGGTTCGCCGGCAACCGACTAAGCACAGCTTCGTCGGCGCTGGCGGCGCGGCGAAGGCCCAATGGGCCTTCGCTCATAGCTTCAGCGCGCGGCGGCTTCGCGCACCGCTGCTTCAGCCAGCGCTGAGTAGACCCAGCCGAGGTCGTGACCGGCGGCCTCGAGGGCCTGTGGCAGTAGCGAGGTCTCGGTGAGTCCCGGAAGAACGTTCGCCTCGAGGAACCACGGGGTTCCCGCGCCGTCCACGATGAGGTCGACGCGCGACAGGTGACGCAGACCCAGCACCCGGTGGGCCTGCAGGGCCATCTCCGCCGCTCGTGCGCTGACTTCGTCACTCAGTCGTGCCGGGGTGTAGAAACGGGTCTCACCGGCGTTGTAGCGCGCCTCGAAGCTGTACACGCCCGAGATGGGCTGGATCTCGACGGCCGGCAGCGCGACCGGCCCGTCGCCACTGTCGATGACGCCGACCGCGATCTCGGTGCCGACGATTCGCTGCTCGACCAGCGCGACATCGCAGTAGGTGTAGGCGTCGACCATCGCGCGAGGCAGGTCATCGCGATTGTCGACGAGCGTCACGCCCTGCGCGGAGCCGCCCTGGGCCGGCTTCACGACCAGGGGAACTGGCAACTCGCTCTCGAGGCTGTCCAGCACGCTCTGTGCGCCGAGCTCACGGAACGAGTCGCGTGACAGGGCGATAGAGCGCGGCGTGGGAACGCCGGCCCGCGACACGAGCACCTTTGCCGTGGGCTTGTCCCAGGCCAGTCTCGCGGCGTCCGACGTGGAGCCGACATAGGGGATGCCGATGAGGTCGAGAAGGCCGCGAAGAGCTCCGTCCTCGCCGCTCGCCCCGTGGAGGGCGGGCCAGACCACGTCGGGTCGTGTGTCGGCCAGGTACGACAGCAGGGAGGCATCCGGGTCCCGAAGCTCTACGGAGATGCCGTGCTGCGCGAGACTGTCGGCTACGCGGCGGCCGGAGCGCAGCGACACGTCGCGCTCGTGGGAGATGCCGCCTGCGAGAACGACGACCGTGCGGGGAGTGAATTCGCCCACGATCACGCCAGGTTGCTGGGCGGGCTGTCGTACGCCCGCGTCACAGGAATGGTCTTCAGCGGAGCGGTCTGCGAGAAGGTGTTCAACAGGTCGAGTTCGCCGTTGATCACGACCGACAGCCGGCGAATTCCCTCACGGATGAACTCCGGCGTCGGGTAGCAGAACGACAGCCGCATGTTGTTGCGCCCGTTTCCATCCGCGTAGAACGCTGTCCCGGGCGTGTATGCCACGAGCTCTTTGACCGCGCGCGGCAGCATCGCCTTCGAGTCGAGATGATCCGGCAGGGTGGCCCAGACATAGAAGCCGCCGTTCGGAACGGTCCAGCTGAGCTGTGGCAGGTATTCGGCCAGGGCCGCGAGCATGGCATCCCTGCGCTCGCGGTAGATGCCGCGGAAGGTGTTGATCTGTCCGCGCCAGTCCGCGGTATTGAGGTACTCGGTGATCATGTACTGGCTGAACGAGCTGGGGGAGAGCACCGCAGCCTCGTTGGCGAGGATCAGCTTCTCGCGGATGGCGTGCGGTGCGAGCGCCCAGCCAACGCGGAATCCGGGCGCGAGGGTCTTCGAGAAGGTGCCGAGATAGATCACGCCGTCTTCCTCGACCGAGCGCATCGCCTGCGGTGGTGGCGCGTCGAAGTAGAGCAGCCCGTACGGGTTGTCTTCGAGCACGAGGATGTCATTGCTACGGCAGATCTCGAGAATCTCCAGCCTGCGCTCCCAGGTGAGCGTCACGCCGGCCGGGTTGCTGAAGCTCGGGATCGTGTAGAGGAACTTGATGGTCTTGCCCGCGGCCTTGAGCTCGGCGATGCGTTCCCGCAGCGCCTCGGGAACGAGCCCGAACTCATCCATCATCACGTGCTGGACCTCGGCCTGGAAGGATTTGAACACCACCATCGCGGTGACGTAGCTCGGTCCCTCGGCGAGCACGACGTCTCCGGGATCGATGAACAGCTTGGTGACCAGCTCGAGTGCGTGCTGCGAGCCGGTGGTGACGACCACGTCATCCACGCTCGCGCGGATTCCCTCGATGGCCATGATCTCGAGAATGTGTTCGCGGAGGCCGGGGATGCCCTGCCCGGAGCCGTACTGCAGGGCGGTCGGGCCCTCGTCGCGCATGACCTTCTCGAACGCGCCGTGGATGAGCTCGGTGGGCAGCGCAGACACGAATGGCATGCCGCCGGCGAGCGAGACCACCTCGGGGCGTGAGGCCACGGCGAACAGCGCACGGACCTCGGAGGCGGCCAGTCCGGCCGTGCGCTCCGCATAGAGGTCGTACCACGGGTCGAGGTTGGTCCCCGATGCGTGCTGGTCGTTACCGGTGGTGGTCATGACTGTTCCAGGTCGTCGGTTGGCGTGAAGATTCAAGAATAGGGGGCGAAAGCAGAAAACCCGCCCCCCAATGCTGGGGAGCGGGTCTTCAGAAGTCGCTGACTTCTAGCTGAGCCACTCGGCAAAATCGGCCTCGAGTGCCGGCTTCGGCTTAGCGCCGATGACGCTCTTGACGACCTCGCCCTTCTTGAAGAGCTTCATGGCCGGGATCGAGGTGATCTGGTACTTGGCCGCGATCTCCATGTTGTCGTCGACGTTCACCTTCACGAGTTCGATGTTGTCGTGTTCGGACGCGATCTGGTCCAGGATCGGGCTGACGGCGCGACATGGGCCGCACCACTCGGCCCAGAAGTCGACGAGCACGAGCTTCTCGTTATCGAGCACGTCGGCCTGGAAGCTGGCGTCGGTTACATCTTTTGCAGTGGACATGATGTTCTCTCTTTCTGAAGTAAGTATTAAGCGCTGACGGTCTCGGGCTGGTGGTCGGCGACCGCCTGCGCGATGAGCTTCTTGTCGAGGCTCGCGAGGTAGTGCTCGGTGTCGAGCGCCGCGACGGTTCCCGATCCCGCAGCGGTGACCGCCTGGCGGTAGGTCGGGTCGAGCACGTCGCCAGCGGCGAAGACGCCCGCGACGCTGGTGCGGGAGCTGCGGCCCTCGACCGCGATGGTGCCCTCCGGCGTGAAGTCGAGCTTGCCGTGCACCAGGTGGGTGCGCGGGTCGGCGCCGATGGCGATGAACAGGCCGTCGAGGTCGAGCGTGGTCTCGCTGCCGTCGACCGTGTCGACCAGGCCGACGCCCTTCACCGCACCGTCGCCGTAGATGTGCTCGACGGTCTTGTTGAAGATGAACTCGATCTTCGGGTTCTCGAACGCCCTGTCCTGCATGGTCTTCGACGCGCGGAGCGTGTCGCTGCGATGGATCACGTACACCTTGTCGGCGAACTTGGTGAGGAATGTGGCCTCTTCCATCGCGGAGTCGCCGCCGCCGACCACGGCGATCGTCTTCTGGCGAAAGAAGAACCCGTCGCAGGTTGCACACCACGAGACGCCGTGGCCGCTCAGGCGCTCTTCATCTTCGATACCGAGCTTGCGGTACGCAGAACCCGTTGCAAAGATAATTGAGAGAGCCTCATGTACGTCGCCGTTACCGAGGGTGACCTTCTTGACCTCGCCGTCCAGGTCGAGGTCGACCACGTCATCCAGCACGATCTCCGTACCGAAGCGCTCGGCCTGCTGCTGGAAGTTCATCATCAGGTCGGGGCCCTGGATGCCCTCGGGGAAGCCCGGGTAGTTCTCCACCTCGGTGGTCTTCATGAGCTCACCGCCGGACTCGACGGAACTCGCGATCAGGAGCGGCCTGAGGTTCGCGCGCGCGGCATAGATGCCCGCCGTAAAACCGGCGGGACCGGATCCGATGATGATGGTCTGGCGCAACTAGGGCTCCTCGAGTGATGGGCACGGAGCTCTCGGCTCCGCCCGCTGACCGGTACAACACATCCTATTGGCTGCCTATTCCGCACCCTCAGGACCCACACAGGGTCAGTTTCGGCGGCGGAACCGGGCCAGGACAGTCGTGGATGCCGACACGAGTTCCGGATTGCGAAACGCAGCGAGAAGCCCGAGATACACCGCCGCCATCGCGGCCCCCGCCGCGATCACGGTGACGACCGCACCCACCTTGTCGGACTGCGCGAACCCGCTGGCCGAGAAGCCGCCGAGGGCGAAGACGATGACGAATCCCACCGCTCCGGCGACCAGCGCGAGACCGAGATACTGCAGGTGACGGGTGAACACGAGCCGGCCATCTATGCCGCCGATCCTTCGGCGCACCAGCACTATCGCGACGATGGCCTGCGCGCTTCCCGCAACCGACGTGACCGCCGCGATCCCCACGCCGATCCACTGCGCAGGAAGGGCAATGCAGGCGAGGGCGCCGATCACGAAGAGCCCCGACTGCACGCACTGCATGAAGAAGGGGGTGCGGGTGTTGCCGAGCGCATAGAACACGCGCTGGAGCACGAACAGCATGCTGAACAGGATGAGGCCGGGCAGGAAGGCGAGGATCACGTCGCCCATTCCGCTCACGTCTGCGAAACCGGTGTCGGTGAAGAAGCGGGCCAGTGGATACGCGACCACCGAGAGCGCGACCGCGGCGAAGACATTGAAGATCCCGATGGTGCGAAGGGACGATGACAGGTCGGATCGCATTCCCGGAAGGTCGCCTTTGGCGGCGTGGCCGCTCATCCGGGTGAAATAGGCGGTGGCGATCGACACGGCGATCACCGAGTGCGGAAGCATGAAGAGCAGCCAGGACTGCTGCAGCACCTGCACCGACGCGCCGTTGCCGGAGGCGATCGTCGACACCCGCGTCTGTACGATCCCGGCCAGCTGGGTGATGAGGATCATGCCGAACAACCAGCCGGCCGCACGCCCCGTTGCGCCGAGACCCACCCCACGCCAGCGGAAGTCCGGGCGGTAGCGGAGTCCGGCCCGCCGCCAGAACAGGAACAGGATGAGGGCCTGCGCCGCGACGCCGACCGTGGTGGTGGCGCCGAGCAGGGTGATGCGGCTCGGGTCCCAGACCGCAACGTCCTGGTTCTGCTGCGCGGTGCCGAACATCACCATGAACACGACGAGACCCGCGATCGACACGACATTGTTGAGCACGGGGGCCCAGGTGAACGGACCGAAGATGCGCCGGGCGTTCAGCACCTCGCTGAGCAGGCTGTACAGCGCGTAGAAGAAGATCTGCGGCAGGCACCAGTACGCGAACGCCGTCGCCAACGCGAAGGCCGCCGGGGTGAAACCGCGGCCGGTCGTCGACCCTTGGGCGTAGATGCTCACCAGCCAGGGCGCAGCGAGGGTGGCGGCAATGGTGACCACCGCGAAGACCACGATCCCAAGCGTCACAACGCGGTTGATGAACTGCTCGCCTCCGTCGCGGTGCGAGGCGGCCTTCACGATCTGCGGTACCAGCACGGCGCTCAGCACACCACCGGCGATCAGGGCGTAGATGTTATTCGGCAGCTGGTTGCCGACGGCGAATGCGTCACCGGCCGTGACGATGCCGATCGCCGACGTGAGGGTGACCGCCCGAACGAAACCGAGAACTCGAGAGACGATCGTGCCCGCGGCGAGGATCGCGCTCGCACGTCCCATTCCGCCGGCGGTGACCGCCTCGGTCGCCGGCTCGTCCTCGGGGTCGACGCTGCCGACCGCGTCGGTCACTCGGCGTCGCCCTCGGTCGCCGGGGCGGCATCCGGGTCCTGCGTCTTACGCTTGCGTCGTTTTGCGATGTTGCGGTAGATGCCGACGCCGAAGACGGCGATCACGATGCCGGCGAAGATGCCGGTGATCGCCGACTCCCACCCCGCCTGGACGTTCACCGTAAGACTGGTGGAACTGCCGATCCGCACTCCCGTGGCGCTGGTCAGAGAGGCGTGGAGCACGATGTTGTTGCCGTTCGCCAGGGCTTTCACGGGCACCGATGCCTTCGCCTGCGAATTCGCCTCAACGGTGAGCGGCACGTGGCTCTTTTCGACCTCGATCACTCCCGTGGGCGACCGCACGCCGACGAGCACGTTCACCGGCCAGGCGAGGTCGTTCGTCACAGCGACACCGAGGTTGACGGTGTCGGAAAGGAGCGCCTGGGTGCCCGTCTGTGCGATGTTCACCGACTTGAGAGTCTTGGCGGATGCCGCCGTGTACTTGTCGATGACGGGCGGCCACGTGCTGCCCTGCGAGTTCCATGTGTTCGCCATCGCGGCCAGCAGGCTCAGTCGACGCTCCCCGGTGAGCACGGTCGGGTCGGTGAGGATCGAGCTAAAACTGGCGACGCTCGACTCCGACGACAGCATCGCCTTGATCTCGGCGAGCCGGGTGCCCGATTCCGTCTGCGACGCCAGGGTCGCTGTCACGACAGGGGGCGCGTCGACGACGTCGGCCAGCCGCGAGAAACCGGTCCACGGCATCGCCGCCATGGCCTGCATGGTCTGGGCGAGGCGCAGGTCGGAATCGGGGGCCGCGCGGTCGAGCGTTGCCAGAAGTGTGCGTGCGGCGGCGGAGCGCTGGTTGGCGACCACGGCGAGCGTGGAGGAGAAGTTTGCGATGGCGAGCTGCCAGTTCGCGTCGGTGGTCGCGGAGGCAGCGGCCTGGAACTCACGGGAGATGTCGCTGTCGGAGACGACGGCCGACTGCTTGTCGACTGTCGCACGGGAGCCGGGCGTGTACTCGAGGTCGGGATAGTTGACGTTGCCCGATCCGAGAATCGTCGTCGTGTATCCCTTGGCCTTGAACCAGTCGAGGTCGGGTTCGGTGACCGTGTTGTTCGCCGGCCAGACCAGCCCGGCGAGAGCCGGAGTGTAGGTCCACTGGGCGATCGTCTCGAGGGTGGGAACCGCGGGTGCGGCGGTCGCGGTCGGGTTCGGGATCGGTGTCGTGGTGGGGGAAGCCGTCGGGGGAATCGTGTAGCCGGGGAACAGCCGCGGATCGATGCTGAGACTCGTCGGGGCCAGCACCGTGGCGAGCCCAGCCTGGCTCATGGCCGACACGTCGGAGTCGGCGTAGGTGAGAGGGAACACCTCGTTGGTCGCCGCCGACAGCCGATCGAGCCAGGCCTGCGCCGTCGGAGGAACGGTCGTGCCGAGGATCCTGATCGAGGTGATGATCATCGGGTCGAGCCCGATGGCGATATGACGGTCGATCGCTTCGTCGAGTTGCCGGGTGAGGATGCCGTTGGCGGCCGTGTAGGTGGCCAGCGTCGCCGCCGGGATCAGGCCGGTCGTCGGGGTCGGCACCGTGAGCGGCATCGCGAGCGCCAGCGCCACCGGCGTGTAGGTAGCGGTCGAGTTCCAGACGATGCTGCTGCGTGACTGGCCGATCTGGCTGGTGCCATCGGTCACCTCCACCGCGAGCTTGCGCGCCCCCCAGGCGGCGTCGGAGGCGATTCCGACGGCGGCCGCGGGAACCTGGATCGTGACGTTCGCGCTCTTCCCGGCCGCCACGGAGGGCGTCGCCACCGTCGCCACGGCGTCCCCCAGCTTGTCGGTCGCCACCGAGTCGGTGGAATCCAGCCAGCTGGAGAAGTCGGCTCGGGTCGACACTGCGCCGCGCGTGAGGTAGACGGTGGCTGTTCCGGCGAGCAGGTCGTCATCCGATGTGTTGGCGATCGTGCCGGTGACAATAAGGTCCGAACCGGGGGTGACGATGCCGTCGTCGGTCGCGGCGAAGGCCACGGTAGCGGTCGGCCCCGCGGCGGTCCTGGCCCATGGTTCGGATGTCGCACTCGCGGCCGCGGGCGCACCGATGACTCCGATGGCCAGTGCCACGACTACGAGGGGGGCGATGAGTTTCATAAGCACGGTTCGGTCGTGGCGAAGGGATGCCTGACCTCCAGCGATTCTAGGGGCAGGCGCTTCGAGGCCGCCGAGTAGCACGGCCCCCCGCGACTAGTCTTGGTGCCATGGAGAGCGTCGCTTCCGCCATCCGGCGACTGTCCGACCTCGCGGAATCCCCGCACATCCGCCGGCTCTCCCGCGCCTTCGAGGCCGCGGGATTCGAGCTCGCCCTCGTCGGCGGGCCGGTGCGTGACGCCTTCGTCGGCCGTGACCTGCACGACCTGGACTTCACCACCGATGCCACGCCCGACCAGATCCTCGAGGTGGTCAAGCCACTCGCCGACGCGTACTGGGAGATCGGCCGGGCATTCGGCACCATCGGCGCCCGCGTCGACGGGCACACCGTGGAGATCACCACCTACCGCAGCGACTCCTACGACGGGGAGAGCCGGAAGCCGTCCGTCGAGTTCGGCGACTCGCTCGAGGGCGACCTGCTGCGCCGTGACTTCACGGTGAACTCGATGGCGCTCCGGCTGCCCAGCCAGGTGCTGGTCGACCCATCGGGCGGCCTGGAGGACCTCATCGCGCATCGACTGTCGACGCCGGGCGCGCCCGAGGTCTCATTCGGCGACGATCCGCTGCGGATGATGCGTGCCGCCAGGTTCACCTCACAGCTGGGCTTCACCATCTCAGCGCCGACGGCGGAGGCCATGTCCGCCATGGTGGACCGCATCTCCATCGTGTCGGTCGAGCGCGTGAGCGACGAACTGTCCAAGCTGCTGAAGACCGGCGCTCCCCGAACAGGCCTCGAGGTGCTGGTGGATTCCGGCCTCGCCGACCTCGTACTGCCCGAACTGCCGGCCCTCCGCCTGCAGGTCGACGAGCATTTTCACCACAAGGATGTCTACGAGCACAGTCTCACCGTGCTCGACCAGGCGATCGAGCTCGAGCAGCAACGGCATCCCGGCGAGGCTCCCGACCTGGTGCTGCGCCTGGCCGCACTGCTCCACGACATCGGCAAACCAGCCACCAAGCGCACCGAGACCGGCGGCGTCGTCACCTTCCATCACCATGATGTCGTCGGCGCGAAGCTGGCGAAAAAACGCCTGCGTGAGCTGCGGTTCGACAACGAGACCGTGGCGGATGTCTCGCGACTGATCGAGCTGCACCTGCGCTTCTTCGGCTACACCGAGGGCGCGTGGACCGACTCAGCGGTTCGACGGTACGTGCGCGATGCCGGCCCGCTGCTGGAGCGCCTGCACATCCTGACGAGGGCCGACGTCACCACCCGCAACCGGCGCAAGGCCGAGCGACTGGCCCACGCGTACGACGACCTCGAGGCGCGGATCGCACAGCTCGGCGAGGAGGAGGAGCTGGCGGCCATCCGCCCCGATCTCGACGGCGAACAGATCATGGCGATCCTCGGCATTCGGCCCGGCCGCGACGTTGGCGACGCCTACCGCTTCCTGCTGGAGCTACGACTCGAAGAAGGGTCGCTCGGCGAGGAGGTCGCGACCGAGCGGCTTCGCGCCTGGTGGGCCACCCGCTGACGCCCGCTTAGCTGTTATCGCGGATGAAGTGCTCGAGCAGCTCGCGCGCCACCGGGTCGGGGTACTGCTTCGGCGGGGACTTCATGAAATAGGCGGATGCCGACTCGATCGGCCCGGCCAGACCGGCATCGAGGGCGATCTTCGCCGCCCGCACCGCATCGATCACGACGCCGGCCGAGTTCGGCGAGTCCCAGACCTCGAGCTTGTATTCGAGCGAGGTGGGCGCATCGCCGAAGCCGTGCCCCTCCAGTCGCACAAAGGCGAGCTTGCGGTCATCGAGCCACGGGATGTGGTCGCTCGGCCCGATGTGAACGTCACGGGAGTTCAACTGGGCGTCGATGTTGCTCGTGACCGACTGCGTCTTCGAGATCTTCTTCGACTCCAGCCTGCGGCGCTCCAACATGTTCTTGAAGTCCATGTTGCCGCCGACGTTCAGCTGGTACGTGCGGTCGAGCACCAGTCCGCGCTCTTCGAACAGGCGGGCAAGCACGCGGTGCGTGATGGTGGCGCCCAGCTGGCTCTTGATGTCGTCACCGACGATCGGCAGGCCGGCATCCGTGAATTTCTTCGCCCAGGCCGGATCACTGGCGATGAAGACGGGCAGCGCGTTCACGAACGCGATCCCCGCGTCGATCGCGGCCTGGGCGTAGAACTTCGCCCCTTCTTCAGACCCGACCGGCAGGTAGCACACGAGCACGTCGGCGCCGCTTTCGCGAAGCGCGGCCGCGACGTCGATGACGGGCGCATCCGATTCCTCGATGATGTCGCGGTAGTACTCGCCGAGACCGTCGAGCGTTGGCCCGCGCTGCACGGTCACTCCGGTGGTCGCCACCTCGGCGAAGCGCAGCGTGTTGTTCTCGCTCGCCCACATCGCCTCGGCGAGGTCGATTCCGACCTTCGCGGCATCCACGTCGAAGGCGGCCACGAACTGGATGTCTCGTACGCCGTACTGTCCGAATCGGTTGTGCATAAGGCCGGGAATGACCGTGGACTCGTCCGCGTCACGGTAGAACGTGACGCCCTGGATGAGGGCGTTGGCACAGTTGCCGACGCCGGCGATGGCGACCTTGACGGGCATAGGGATAGTGCTCCTTGATAGACCGGGGATTCACTGACTACACTAGGCAGGTTGTCTACTGGCCCGTGCTCATCATGAGCGGGACCACCCGACAACGATGCCAGAACCCTCCTGTCACAGATCGTCTGTGGCCGTTCTAGTCCAGAGGAGGTGGGTTAGTCATGCATCAGTACGAACTTATGGTAATTCTCGATCCAGAGATCGATGAGCGAACTGTCGCTCCGTCGCTCGATAAGTTCCTGAATGTCATCCGCAACGCCGGTGGTTCCATCGACAAGGTAGACATCTGGGGCCGTCGTCGTCTCGCGTATGAGATCAACAAGAAGACCGAGGGCATCTATGCCGTCGTCGCGTTGACCTCGGACCCCGACGCGACAGTCGAGCTCGACCGTCAGCTGAAGCTGTCGGAAGCCGTCATGCGCACCAAGGTGCTGCGCGCGGAAGAAGCCATCGCACAGGTCGCCGAAGCCGCGAAGCTGTCGGCGGAGAAGGCGGCCCGCAAGGCTGCCGCCCCCGCAAAGGCGCCCGCGGCGGAGCCCAAGGCCGCCGAGTCTAAGCCTGCCGCCGAGTCGAAGCCCGCCGCGGCAACGCCTGCCGCGGTCACCCCCGAGCCCGTCGCAGCGACACCCGCTGCCCCGTCGGAGGCCTAGGACTCATGGCCGGCGAAACCGTCATCACCGTCGTGGGCAACCTCACGAGCGACCCGGAGCTGCGCTACACGCAGAACGGTCTCGCGGTGGCGAACTTCACCATCGCCTCGACCCCTCGCACGTTCGACCGCGCGTCGAACGACTGGAAGGACGGCGAAGCGCTGTTCCTCCGGGCGAGTGTCTGGCGCGAGTTCGCCGAGCACGTCGCGGGATCCCTCACCAAGGGTTCGCGCGTCATCGTGACTGGCCGGCTCAAGCAGCGCTCGTACGAGACCAAAGAGGGCGAGAAGCGAACCAGCTTCGAGATCGAGGTCGACGAGATCGGCCCGAGCCTTCGCTACGCGACCGCGCAGGTCACTCGCACGTCGTCATCCCGCGAGGGTGGTGCCGGTGGTGGCGCAGGCGCTGGCCGCGGCCAGGTAGCAGACGAGCCGTGGGCGTCCGCGCCTCCGGCCGAGTCCGCGAGCGGCGACGTGTGGAACACGCCGGGCAGCTACAACGACGAGACACCCTTTTAACGATTCTTTAGGAAGAAGAAAACCATGGCTGGAAAGAGCAGCGGCGACCGCCGCAAGCCGCTCCGCACACTGAAGGGCGGCAAGAACGCCGCCCCCGCGAAGTCCATTCGCGTCGGCGTCATCGATTACAAAGATGTCGCCACCCTCCGCAAGTTCATCTCCGAGCGTGGAAAGATTCGCGCTCGCCGCATCACCGGTGTCTCCGTCCAGGAGCAGCGCCTCATCGCCCGCGCGGTCAAGAACGCGCGCGAGATGGCGCTCCTGCCCTACGCCGGCTCAGGCCGTTAAGGAGCCATCAGATGTCTAAATTGATTCTCACGCACGAGGTCACCGGCCTCGGTGCCCCCGGCGACATCGTCGAGGTGAAGAACGGTTACGGCCGCAACTACCTCATCCCACAGGGTTTCGCCGTCGCCTGGACTCGCGGAGGCGAGAAGCAGGTCGACTCGATCAAGGCCGCCCGCGTCGCCCGCGAGCACGCCACGATCGAAGAGGCGCAGGACCTGAAGGCCAAGCTCGAGGCGAACACGGTCACGCTGGCAATCAAGGCCGGCGAGGGCGGACGCCTGTTCGGCTCCGTGAAGACCTCGGACATCGCTGACGCGGTGGCTGCGGCCGGCCTCGGCAGTGTCGACAAGCGCAAGATCGAGATCACCAGCCCGATCAAGTCGGTCGGCCAGCACGAGGCCACCGTGCGCCTGCGCGATGACCTCGTCGCCACGATCACCGTCAAGGTGGTCGCCGCGAAGTAGTTCCCAGTACCACATCGGGGGTAGCGCGGGCGAGAGCCCGTCCTACCCCCTTTTTGGTGTCAAAAGGGGGTAGACGGTGTTTCCTTTGTACACAGGGTGTTGCGAAGCGGCCCAACCCTCAACCCGCACTCTAAACATGTTTCTACACACAGGGCTAGCGCACTAAAAGTGCAGGTCAGCTGCGTGATCCGATCCAAAATTGCTCCTGTTTCCACAATTTAGTGCACAGGTTGCTCACACGCCGCACGGCGTTTCGCGCCATCTATTCACAATTTCATCCACAGGGTGGGTTGTTGGCATAACCGGCCGTCCATAGTGTGGTCTCCGCGTCATCGGGGGATGAAAGGTCGAAAGCCGGTCGAGCCGTGAATGTCTGCGGCACCCGATAGAACCGGAACCGACAAGCAGGGAGATGTTAAGTGTCGATTGCCCATCTGGGACTGGCGAGTCCGGCTTCGACGACGGATCAGCGCGGCGCCGAATATCGCGGCAACGAACGCACCCCTCCGCATGACCTGCTGGCTGAGCAGAGCGCCATCGGCGGCATGCTTCTGAGCAAGGATGCCGCGGCAGACGTCATCGAGACCGTGCGCGCGATCGACTTCTACATCCCCAAGCACGAGATCATCTTCAACGCCATCCACGACCTGTACGCGCATGGTGAGCCGACCGATGTCATCGCCGTCACCGACGAACTCACCAAGAGCGGCGAAATCGGTCGCGCCGGCGGCGCCGAATACCTGCACACACTGACGGGCCTCGTGCCGACCGCCGCGAACGCCGGGTTCTACGCGTCGATCGTCTCCGAGAAGGCGGTGCTGCGCCGACTGGTCGAGGCGGGCACGCGCATCGTGCAGATGGGCTACGCCAGCGAGGGCGAAGTCGTCGACCTGGTCAATAACGCCCAAGCCGAGATCTATGGCGTCACCGGCGGAGTCGAGGCGGAAGACTTCGTGCCGCTCACCGTCGCCGTCACCACGGCCATCGACGAAATCGAGGCGGCCAAGGGGCGCGACGGTTCACTCACCGGGGTGCCCACCGGCTTCGCCGAACTGGATGAGCTGACGAATGGCCTGCACCCGGGGCAACTGATCATCGTGGCTGCCCGCCCGGCGCTCGGAAAGTCGACGCTCGCGCTCGACTTCGCTCGGGCGGCATCCATCAAGCACGACATGCCGTCGATCATCTTCTCGCTCGAAATGGGGCGTTCCGAGATCGCCATGCGCCTGCTCTCAGCGGAAGCGTCCGTGCCGCTGCAGAACATGCGCAAGGGCACGGTCGACACTCGCGACTGGACCACCATCGCGTCGACGCGCGGCCGCATCAACGATGCACCGCTCTACATCGACGACAGCCCGAACATGACCCTGGTCGAGATCCGCGCGAAGTGCCGCAGGCTCAAGCAGAAGGTCGGGCTCAAGATGGTCATCATCGACTACCTGCAGCTCATGACCTCCGGCAAGCGTGTGGAGTCACGCCAGCAGGAGGTGAGCGAGTTCTCGCGCGCACTCAAGCTGCTCGCCAAGGAGCTCCAGGTGCCGGTGATCGCGCTGTCGCAGCTCAACCGTGGGCCTGAACAGCGCACCGACAAGATGCCAGCGCTCTCCGACCTCCGCGAGTCCGGGTCGCTCGAGCAGGACGCCGACATGGTCATCCTGCTGCACCGCGAAAGCGCGTACGAGAAAGACAACCCGCGCGCCGGCGAGGCCGACTTCATCGTCGCCAAGCACCGCAACGGGCCGACCCGCACCATCACGGTCGCGTTCCAGGGGCACTACTCGCGCTTCCAGGACATGGCGCCCGCGTAGCGCCCGCCAGCGCTGCCGTCGCGTGGTTCTCGCGACGGGCGACCGCACAGCCACGGCAGCGTAAACTGATCGGCGTTGCCGACTCAGGAAGAGGTCTCGTGGCGCAGAACATCGCTCGTGACTCGGCGAAACCTCACTCGGTAGAGGGCGAAGCCGCCCAACGTGCCGCCTACTGGCCGTTCGCGGTCGTTCGTGCCGTGCCGCTCGCAGCCCTCGCCTGCGTGATCGCCTTCACCTCCAATCACGCACCGGCGTTCGGCCTGCTGGTCTTCGGCGGCTTCGGGATCGTCACCGCGGTACTGCTCGGGCTGCTCAGCTGGTTCCGGCTCGGCCAGAGCGGGGCTCGTCCGTTCTTCCTCGCGCAGGCCGCAGTGACGCTGGTCTTCGGCGTGCTGGCGCTGGTCTTCCGCGCCGGGGGCGTGCCCTTCGTCTTCTTCGTATTCACGGCGTTCGCCATCATCACCGGGTTCCTCGAACTGGCCAGCGGCATCCGCGCGCGCCGGCGTTTCGTCGCGGCTCGCGACTGGATGACCATTGGCGGGTTCACCGTCATCGTCGCGATCGCGTTCCTGCTCGTGCCGCCCGGATACACCCAGTCCTTCAAAGACCCGGACGGCGTCACGCGGGTGCTGGACTCGTCCGTCATCGTCGTCGGCATCCTCGGTCTCTACGCCGGGATCTGCGCGGTCTTCCTCGTGATCGGCGGCCTGTCCGCCAAATGGGGAACCCAAACCCAGAACGCCGCCAGCGTTAATCAGGCCAGTGCTGAACAAGACAGCGCCAGTCAGGCCGGTCCTGTACAGGACAGCGCAAGTCAGGAGCATGCAGCGTGAGTACCACGAAGTCGCCGAACACCCCGAGCAGGCGCGATCGCCTGCGACCGTGGGAGTACGTGGGAATGGCCGCGATCATCGCCATCTTCATCGGGCTCGTCGTGTTCGGCAGCACCCGCCAGATCGTGGTGGCTCTCGTCTTCTTCGGCGTCGCGTTCATCGTGTCGCTCGTTGTGATCGCGATGCTGTCGCTCGCGGTCAAGCCCGACGAGCTGGAGCAGAGCGACATGCTCGAGCAGGACAAAGACGACCAGGCGCCCACGCCTCCTGCACCCGACACTCCCCAGCCGCCGTCGGGCCACTAGGCCGGAAGCGGCCCTAGTCGAGGTAGTCGACGAGCTCGCTCGCGAGGCCGATGTAGTGGCCTGGGGTGAGCGCGAGTAGGCGGTCCTTCGCAGCCGTGCCGATATCCAGACCCTGGATGAACTCCCGAAGCTCTGCCTGGCCGACGCGTTTTCCGCGGGTGAGTTCCTTCAGTAGCGCGTAGGGATCGGCGATGGAACTGCGACCGGCGGTCACCTCGGCACGAACGACGGTCTGGATGGCCTCTCCGAGCACCTCCCAGTTGCCATCGAGGTCCGCGGCCAGGGCCGTGCTGTTCACGGCGACCTCACCCAACCCGCGCTGCACGTTGTCGAGAGCGAGCAGCGAATGTCCAAGCGCCACGCCGATGTTGCGCTGCGTGGTCGAGTCGGTGAGATCGCGCTGCAGCCGGGAGGTGACGAGCGTGGCGGCGAGCGAATCGAGCAGCGCGCACGACAGCTCAAGGTTGGCCTCGGCGTTCTCGAACCGGATCGGGTTGATCTTGTGCGGCATCGTGGATGACCCGGTCGCACCCGCCTGGGGGATCTGGGTGAAATACCCCATGGAGATGTAGGTCCAGACGTCTGTGCAGAGGTTGTGCAGCACCCGGTTGAAGTGCGAGATGCGCTGGTACAACTCGGACTGCCAGTCGTGCGGTTCGATCTGGGTGGTGAGCGGGTTCCAGTCGAGGCCGAGGGATGTGACGAACTCGCGGGACAGCAGCGGCCAGTCGAGGGCGGGGTCGGCGACGACGTGGGCCGCGAAGGTGCCGGTCGCGCCGCTGAACTTGCCGAGGTACTCGGTGGCCTCGACCTGCGCGAGGATGCGCCGCAACCGGGCGACGAAGACCGCGAACTCCTTGCCAACCGTGGTCGGCGTCGCCGGCTGGCCGTGGGTGTGTGCCAGCATCGGCTCGGCTCGGTGGTCGGCGGCTCGCTCGGCCAGGGCGTCGACGACGGCCCGCGCTTTCGGCAGCCAGATGCCCTGCACCGACTCGCGGATCGTGATTGCGTACGACAGGTTGTTGATGTCCTCGCTGGTGCAGGCGAAGTGGGTGAGCTCCGCCACATCGGTCAGGCCGAGGGACGCGAGGCGGGCGCGAACATAGTATTCGACCGCCTTCACGTCGTGCCGGGTGGTCGCTTCGAGGGCTGCGAGTTCGTCGATGTCGGGCTGGCCGAAGTCGGTGACGAGCGCGCGCAGCGAGCGGGCCTGCTCGGCATCCAACCGGGTCGAGCCGAAGTATTCGTGGTCGGTGAGGTAGAGCAGCCACTCCACTTCCACCTCGACGCGGGCGCGATTCAGTCCGGCCTCTGAGAGCTGTTCGCCGAGCGCCGAGACGACGGGGCGGTAACGGCCGTCGAGCGGGCTGAGCGGCTGGTCGGGAAGAGGACTCACGAGACTCCCTGTCGGATTCCGGGTTCGATCTGGCGAAACAGTGCCGCGCTCGCGCGCTCGATCATGACGAGCACGCTGTCGAACATCGCCGCATCCGAATAGTACGGGTCGGGCACATCCATCAGCGTCGCCTGCTCCTGGTCGAAGCTCAACAGCATCTGCACCTTGCTGCGGTCCTGGTCGGTGTTCGCCCATGCCCTCAGGATGCGCTCCTGGCTTCGGTCGAAGACCACGACGAGGTCGAGACTGTCGAACCAGGCCGGGTCGAATTGCTTTGCTCGATGGTGGGACCCGTCGTAGCCGCGCGCGGCAAGGGCGTCGATGGTGCGCTGGTCGGATTGCTCGCCGACGTGCCAATCGCCGGTTCCCGCCGAGATGACGGTGATCGCGCCCTCGTAGCCGGCGCGCTTGACCAGCGCACCGAAGACCACCTCGGCCATCGGTGAGCGGCAGATGTTGCCGGTGCAGACGAAGCAGATCCTGAAGAGCGCCGACTCGTCGAGGGTGCGGTCGAAGCTCATGGGTCCATTGTCCCGCAGATCGGGTGCTCGTGACCGTCCACTCCTTCCGGTATTCGCCTGCGCGCGATTGACCACCGAGCGGCGCAGCTGGTGCGGGTGCTCCGAGCCGGCGCTTCAGCATGGTCAGCGGAAGGAAGTGAAATGGACGCAACACTGGCGGCGAGCGGAACGCTGCTTCACACCCAGGCGCGAAGACTGGAGGTTCTGGCGGCGCGGCTGGCCGAAGCGCAGAGGCGGCTGCCCGCGAGATTCGATCTCGTGTGGCGTGGGTCGGCTTCGATCGTCTACTGGGTCGCACTTGATCGCCTGATCAGCGAGTTCGCGACCGCCCACCAGCTGCTCGACACGGCGGCGAGCACGAGTCGTCGTGCGGCAGCGACGGTGACGGCGGCAGCGAATGGGTGACGACTCGGGTATCACGATCAGCGGTGGGGGGTCGATCGAAGTCGGCACCGACTCCTTGTTCAGCGCTGCGGCGCTGCTTCACGCGGCGGAGCTCGAGTTGACCGATGAACTGCGCGAGCTGGCGTCCATCGAGCGACTGGTCGGCATGCGTTCGTTGGGCTTCGTCGGACTGGCGCCCTCCCTCTCGGCGGAATGGGAGATGGACGCCGCGTCGCTGGCGCTGAGCAATGCCCGGTCGGCGGCGGGCGCGATGAGCACCGCGCTGCATCAGACCGCGGCAGCATATGGCGAGGCGGAGCGGCTCGCGGGGGCAGCGGCCCGGGTCGCTGCCGCGGGCATGGCGTATCAGTTGGGCAGGGAGCTGTCGCCCCTCACCCCCCTGATGATTTCGCTCGGGCGATGGCTTGCGCCGACGGTGCTGGGGTCCGGCCTGAATTCGGCGGGCTCGGGCTTGACGAGTCCCCTGAAATTCCTCGTCGGTACTGCCGCGTTCACATCGGTCGTGCGCCTGGCGACAATGAGCGCCGACGAGTTCGGCACCGGAGCACTCGGTCTTCCGTTCAGTTCCGATCCGGCATACAAGACGCCCGGAGACCAGGGGCTGCCTACGTCGATCGCGGCGCTCCGGGATCTCGCACGCGCCGATGATGAGCTGGAGGAGACCCCCATCGTCACGACGCGCACGTCGAGCGACATCGCGCCACAGGGCGTGCCGACGGGCTGGGCGGACCGTGCGAGCAGGATCCCCGAAAAGAACACCAGCGACCAGGTACGGATCGACACCTACGAGATGCCGGACGGCAGCAAGCGGTACGAGGTGTACATCGGCGGCACACGCGACTTTGGCCTCGGTCCCGACGACCAGCCCTGGGATATGACGAGCAACCTCGTCGGTATCGAAGGCGACCAGTCGGGGTCTATGCGCGCCGTCGAGAACTCGATGAGAGAGTCGGGCATCACGAGCGATTCACCCGTGCTCCTAACGGGCCATTCGCAGGGCGGCCTCGTCGCCGCGAGCATCGCCCAATCCGGCGACTACGACGTACAGGGCCTGTTCACCCTGGGAGCGCCGGCCGCACAGTCCGACGTGCCCGACGGCATCCCGTGGGTCGCGCTCGAACACAGCAATGACATCGTTCCGGCGTTGAGCGGCGACTGGGCGCACTCCAATCCGGTCATCGTGACGCGCTATGTCGGTCCGGTTGAACTGGCCGAGGATCCCCACTTCTTCGCCGCGCACCTTCTGCCCGAGTATGAGCGGACGGCCGCCCTTGCGGATGCATCAGGCGATTCGAGAGTCGGCGCGGTCGCAGGGTCTTTCGACGACTTCACGACGGGAGCGACGCCCATTCTCAGCGAGACCTACACCTCGGTCAGGGAGAAAGGCGACTAGACGCGAGCGTTCCGCGGGCGAGTGAGCGGGCGCAGGATGAGGCCGATGATCCAGCTGATGATGCCGAGAACGAGCGCGGCGAGTACGCCCCACCAGAAGCCGTTGACCACCAGGCCGAAGTGGATGAGCGAGGAGATCCAGCCGACGAGAAGCAGCAGCAGCCCATTGACGATGAGTGAGATGAGACCGAGAGTCAGCACGTAGATCGGGAAGGCGACAACGCGGATGAGGGTGCCGACGATGCCATTCACGATGCCGAATATGAGGGCCACCAGAAGGTAGGTCAGCACGGTCGGCAGCACACCCGGTGTATACGGCACTACGGCGACACCTCCGCTCACGATGAGCGTGGTGAGCCACAGTGCGACGGCATTGATGATCAAGCGAACCAGGAATCGACCCATGCGCTAACTATGCCCGGGTGAGCATGCCTTGGCAATCCATAGTCGCGAGGTGCGGCAATAGGCTGGGCGGGTGAGCACCGACGACCAGAACCGAGTGCGCCTGCGTGCGGACATCACCGCGCTTGCCGCCTACCGCCAGGGCAAGCCCGCGGCCGACGACGCGTTCAAGCTCTCCTCCAACGAGAACCCCTTCGAGCCGATTCCCGCGGTTCTCGATGCGATCGCCCAGTCGTCGATCAATCGCTACCCGGACGCCGTGGCTCTCGAACTGCGGGAACGCCTAGGCGAGCGCTTCGGCGTCGGCATCGGGCAGGTGCACCTCGGCGCCGGGTCGGTCTCCATCCTCGCCCAGCTCATCCAGGCCGCCGCCGGTCCGGGCGACGAGGTGATCTACTCCTGGCGCAGCTTCGAGGCGTACCCGGGGCTCGTTGCGGTGGCACACGCCACCAGCGTGACGGTGCCGAATGACGCCGCCGGC
>JAODAT010000069.1 GCA_025463565.1 Microbacteriaceae bacterium | reverse complement strand
CCGACCCTGAGGCGTAGGCCTCTCCCGTCGCGGCTGAAACACTGAGCATGAACGTCGTCGTCGGCGTGACCGGCGGAATCGCCGCGTATAAGGCCGTCGGCGTGATTCGTGCGCTGGTGCTCGCCGGCCATGAGGTGCACGTCGTGGCGACGGATGCCGCGCTGCGGTTCGTGGGCAAGCCCACTCTCGAGGCGATCAGTCGCAACATCGTGCACACCGACCTCTACGAGGGCGTCGCCGAGGTTCGGCATGTCGCCATCGGCCAGGCGGCGGAGCTGATCGTGATCGCTCCGGCGACCGCGAACACCATTGCGAAGCTCGCCACGGGCCTCGCCGACGACCTGCTCGGCAACACGGTGCTGGCCAGCAAAGCGCCTGTCGTCATCGCCCCGGCGATGCACACCGAGATGTGGCAGAACCCGGCCACCGTCGCTAACATCGCCACGCTGCGGTCTCGCGGCGTGACCGTGGTTGGCCCGGCCGTCGGCCAGCTCACCGGCGCAGACTCGGGGCCGGGTCGCATGGTCGAGCCGGACGAGATCGTGGCCGCGGCCCTCGCGGTGGTGCGCCCCAAAGATTTCGCCGGCCGTCGCGTACTCGTCACCGCGGGCGGCACCCGCGAGCCGCTGGATCCCGTGCGCTTCATCGGTAACCGCTCGAGCGGAATGCAGGGCATCGCCATCGCTGTCGCGGCGGCGGCACGGGGTGCGTCCGTCACGCTCATCTGCGCCAACATCGACATCGCGATGCCCGTCGGCATCGCCGTTCAGACGGTGGGGACAACCCTCGAACTCGCCGAGGCTACCGGCCGGGCGGCCGAGGACGCGGACCTGGTGATCATGGCGGCGGCCGTCGCCGACTATCGGCCGGAATCCGTCGCACCCGGCAAGATCAAGAAGGAACAGCAGGGCGACAGCCTCACGCTCACCCTGGTCAAAAACCCGGACATTCTCGCTGGTCTGGCGGAGACCCGCCGTGCCGGGCAGGTGATCGTCGGCTTCGCCGCCGAGACGGAGACCGACCCGGACGCCCTCCTGGCGCTCGGCCGCGCCAAGGTCACCCGTAAGGGCAGTGACTATCTCGTCCTCAACACGGTGGGCTGGACCGAGGTGTTCGGTCGCCCCGACACCCGTGTCGTCATGGTCGACAGGGCCGGAGCTATAGTGATTGAGGCCGCCGGCAGCAAGGCGTCCGTGGCCGACCAGATTCTCGACGTACTGGCCTGAACCGGCAATCCGACCGCACTCCACAGGGGAACATCCATGAGCGCCGCATCCACCAGCCCTCTTCGACTGTTCACCTCGGAGTCCGTCACCGAGGGTCACCCCGACAAGATCTGCGACCAGATCTCGGACAGCATTCTGGATGCGTTGCTCACGGTGGATCCACACAGCCGCGTTGCGATCGAGACGCTTGTCACCACCGGGCTGGTGCATGTCGCGGGCGAGGTCACCACCTCGGGCTACGTCGACATCCCGACGATCGTGCGCGATCGCATCTGGAACATCGGCTATAACTCGTCCGATGTCTGGTTTGACGGCCGCTCCTGTGGTGTGACCATTTCGATCGGGGCGCAGTCGCCCGACATCGCCCAGGGCGTCGACGACGCGTTCGAGAGTCGCGAGGGTTCGAGTTCTGACGACCTGGATCGCCAGGGCGCCGGCGACCAGGGCATCATGTTCGGCTATGCCACGACGGAGACTCCGGAGCTCATGCCGGTGCCGATCTGGCTCGCGCATCGGATGGCCGAACGTCTTGCCGAGGTGCGTAAGACCGGCGCGTTGGACTACCTGCGCCCCGACGGCAAGACCCAGGTGACCGTGGGGTACGACGGCAACACGCCTCGCTCGGTCGAAACCGTCGTGGTGTCGACCCAGCATTCGCCGAAGGTGAGCACCGAACAGCTCCGCGCCGAAATCGAAGAGTTGGTGATCAGACCGACTCTCGAACTCGTCGGACTGGACAGTGACGCTGCGCGGGTGATCATCAATCCGACCGGCCGCTTCGAGATCGGTGGCCCGCAGGGCGACGCCGGCCTCACGGGCCGCAAGATCATCGTCGACACCTACGGCGGTGCGAGCCGCCATGGCGGCGGCGCCTTCAGCGGCAAGGATCCGTCGAAGGTGGACCGTTCCGGTGCGTACGCCATGCGCTGGGTGGCGAAGAACGCCGTCGCGGCCGGCCTCGCGGACCGGCTCGAGGTGCAGGTCGCCTACGCGATCGGCACCGCATCGCCGGTGGGTCTCTACGTTGAGACATTCGGCACGGCGCACACCAACGAGGACGCGATCATCGCCGCGATCAACGAGGTGTTCGACCTGCGTCCGGCCGCCATCATCAGGGACCTGGACCTGCTGCGGCCCATCTATGCCGCCACCGCGACCTACGGCCACTTCGGCCGCGAACTGCCCGACTTCACCTGGGAGCGACTCGACAGGGTTGATGCGCTCCGAAGCGCCGCCGGGCTCTAACCGGTGCCGCCAGCCGCGGATCGCGTCGCCAGGGTGCTGGTCGACTCGTCGCTACCACAGCTGGACCGGCTGTTCGACTACCGCATCCCGCCCGAGCTGCGGGGTGCTGCAAGGCCCGGGGTCCGGGTTCGCGTACCGATCCGGTCCGCGGGCAGGATCGCCGATGGCTTCATCATCGAGGTCGCGGAGGCCGGCGACTATCCGGGGCCGCTGAGCGACCTCGATGCAGTCGTGTCGGAGGTCGCCGTGCTGACGCCCGAGGTGTGGGAGCTTGCCCGCCGGGTCGCCGACCGTGCCGCCGGTTCGGCGAACGACGTGGTCAGGCTCGCCGTACCGAAACGCCAGGTGCGGGTTGAAAAGGGCTGGCTGGCCGAACCGCCTACCCCGCGGACGCCGATTTCGTCGATCGTGGTCTCCGGGTACGACATCACGATCAGTCCAGGAGCTCGGTTCGCTGTCGACGCGATTCCTCGGGTTACACAGCTTCGCGCCGGCGCCTGGGTCGGCGAGTGGGCGGTGACCATGGCGGCCATGGCCGTGCAGTCGCTCGCCGGCGGGGCATCCGCAATACTTGCCGTGCCCGACTACCGCGACCAGCGCCAGCTCACCGCGGCTCTCGCCGACGTGCTGCCGCCCGAACGCATCGTGCATCTCGATGCCAGGCAGAGCAATCCGGAGCGCTATCGGGCCGTGCTCGACTGCCTCGGCGAGGACGCCCTGGCGATCGTCGGCAATCGTTCGGTCGTCTATTCGCCGGCGGCGCGACTCGGGCTGATCGCCGTGTGGGACGACGGTGACCCGCTTCATGCCGAGCCATTGAGCCCGTACGTTCACACCCGTGATGCCGCCCTCGTCCGCCAGGAACAGCAGGGCTGCGCGCTTGCCTTCGTCGGGCATTCGCGGAGCGCGGATGTGGAGCGGCTGGTCGAGCTCGGCTGGCTGGCCGAAGCGTTGCCCGTTCGCGCGATTCTGCCGCGGGTCATCCCGACCGTGCAGCAGCAGTCGGAGGACCGGCTCGCTGCGCAGGCTCGCATCCCGTCGAGCGCCTGGCGAGCGGCCCGCGAGGCGCTGGCCGACGGTCCCGTGCTGGTGCAGGTGGCTCGGCCTGGTTATGCACCACGCCTCGCCTGCGCCACCTGTGGCCAGTCGGCGCGCTGCGGGTTCTGCGAGGGCCCGTTGGCGACGAAGACGTCACGGTCGGTGCCGGCCTGCCAGTGGTGCGGGCGAATTGCCGCCAACTGGGCCTGTAGCAACTGCGAGGGGACCACGTTCCGGTCGGTCGGCCAGGGGAGTGCCCGCACGGCGGAAGACCTGGGTCGCGCCTTTCCCGGAGTGCGCGTGATCATCGCAGACGGAGAACACCAGGTGCTCGACGTCGGCTCAACACCGGCGCTCGTGATAGCCACCCGGGGGGCCGAACCGATCGCTGCGGGCGGGTACCGCGCCGTACTGCTGCTCGACGGCGAGCGGATGCTGGCCAGGGAGAGCCTGCGCGTCGCCGAGGATTGTCTGCGCTGGTGGTCGAACGCGATCGCGCTGGCGGCCCCAGGAGCCCCTGCGATTCTGGTGGGCGTTGGCGGGGCGCTGGCGAGTGCGCTGACCACCTGGCGCTTGGGTGCCTATGCGCGAGGCGAGCTGGCCGACCGCCGCCGCCTGCGTTTCCCGCCGGCCGTGCGAGTGGCAACCGTGACCGGGGATGCCGCCTCGGTCGAGGCATCGGTGCGAGCGGTGGCGGAGTTCGACCACGTGGACGTGCTGGGTCCGGTCGACGTTGGACCCGCGCCCTCGGGCGCCACAGGAATGCGGGCGATCGTTCGATTCGACTACGCGGAAGGCGCGACGGTCGCGTCCGCTCTCCGAGCCGAGGTGATCCGCAACGCCACCACCCGTCGCAAGCGGTTGGCATCGGCCGCGCGCCCGGCACTGCCTACACTGAAGGTGCGCTTCGACGACACGGAGCCCTTCGACCAGTGATCGGGTACCGGTAGATATGGCTGACCTCGAGATCGTGTTCGCGGGAAGCCCCGCCGCGGCGGTTCCGAGCCTGCAGGCACTGACGGCCGGCAGGCACGACGTGCTCGCCGTGCTCACCCGCGAGGACTCGCCCCAGGGCCGTAAGCGTGAACTGGCCCAGACCGCCGTCGCGGATGCCGCCGACGTGCTCGCTCTGCCGGTGATCAAGGCGAATCGTCTGGCCGGCGAGGCGACCGAGCGGCTGATGGCGCTCCAACCCGACCTGGGTGTGATCGTGGCATACGGCGGCCTGGTGCGCGAACCGCTGCTCTCCGCGCCACGGCTCGGCTGGATCAACCTGCACTTCTCGTTGTTGCCGCGCTGGCGGGGTGCTGCTCCCGTGCAGCGGGCCATCATGGCCGGCGACGACGTGACGGGCGCATCAGTCTTCCAGCTGGTTCCAGAACTGGATGCGGGAGAGCTCTTCGGCCAGGTCACCCAGTCGATCGGAGCCCACGAAACCGCCGGGCACCTGCTGGAGTCCCTGTCGTACTCCGGTGCGGAGCTGCTGGTGCGGGTCGTCGACGCAATCGCCGATGGCGCCGCCCGCGGAGAAACCCAGGTTGGCGACGTCACCCTCGCACCGAAACTCGGCCTGGAGGACGGTCGAATCGACTGGACGCAGCAGGCGAGCCAGATTCTCAACCTGGTGCGGGGAGTCACTCCGGAACCCGGCGCGTTCACGACGATCGACGGCCAGCGGTTGAAGGTGCTCGAGGCTGTGATCGCCCGGGATGAGCCCGCACTGGCGCCCGGGCTCTTCTCCGGCCCCGCCCGCGTGCTGGTGGGCACGGCGAGTGACCCGATCGAGCTGCTGGAGGTGCATCCAGCCGGCAAGCGCCCAATGCGGGCCGCCGACTGGTGGCGCGGGCGATCGACCGGGAGCCCGACGGTGGGCGAGTGAGCGTGCAGCCGGCACGTCGCGTCGCCTTCGAGGTGATCACCGCCGTGCGAACGTCCGACGCCTACGCGAACCTGCTGCTGCCGGTGAAGCTCGAGCGCGCCCGACTAAACCCGCAGGATTCCGGCCTCGCGACAGAACTCACCTACGGCACCCTGCGCCAGCAGGGCTATTACGACGCCGTCATCTCCCTCGCCGCTCGCCGGCCGACGAACGAGATCGACGAGGCGATCCTCGACGTGCTGCGCCTCGGCACCCACCAGTTGCTCTCGATGCGCGTTGCGCAGCACGCCGCTGTCGACGAATCCGTCGAGCTGGCGAAGGAGGTGGGCTCGCGTTCCGCCGTCGGTTTCGTCAACGGGGTGCTTCGCACCATCACGAGGAGCGCGCCGGAAGACTGGCGAGCACAGGTGATGGCAGAACCGCGCAATGACGACGAACGCCTGTCCCTCGAATATTCGCATCCCATCTGGATCGTTCGTGCCTTCCGCCGCGCACTGGCCGCCGACGGACGAGCAGATGAGCTCGAGCAGCTCCTGGGGGCGGACAACCTCGCGCCGCGGGTCAGCCTCGTCGCCCTGCCCGGTCTCGCGAGTGTCTCCGACATTCGCGGAACTCGTGCCGCTAAATACTCGCCGATCGCCGCAGTGAGCGACGGAGGGGACCCCGCGCTGTGGCCGGCGGTGCACGAAGGCAGGGCACGCGTGCAGGACGAGGGTTCACAGCTCGCCGCCCTGGCACTCAGCCGAGCGCGTGCGGTCGAGCCGGGGGAGCGCTGGCTCGATCTCTGCGCCGGCCCCGGCGGCAAGGCCGTTCTGCTCGCCGCGGAGGCCGCGCTCGGAGGCGCGACACTGGTGGCCAACGAGATCACCCCCGGGCGTGCCGAGCTGGTACGAAAGGCGCTGGCGGTGCTGCCGAATCCGCCGCAGGTGCTGGTGGGCGACGGGCGTGCAGTCGGGCAACGGCTCGCGGGCCAGTTCGACCGCGTTCTGCTGGACGCGCCGTGTACTGGGCTCGGCGCGCTGCGACGACGCCCGGAGGCGCGCTGGCGCAAGGTGCCCGCAGACGTGCCCGAGCTGTCCGCATTGCAAGGTGAGCTTCTCGAGTCTGGGCTCGCGGCCCTGAAACCGGGCGGCATCCTCGCCTACGTCACCTGTTCTCCGCACCTGGCCGAAACGGAGGGCGTTGTCGGCACGGTGCTCAAGAGCCACCCCGAGGTGAGCCGCCTCGACACGCCAGCAGTGCTCGCCGGAGTAACCAAGAAGCCGCTGCCTCTCGGCACACGCACCGACCTCAGCGTTCAGTTGTGGCCGCACTCGAGCGGAACCGATGCGATGTTCATCTGCCTGCTCCAGCGCGGTTACTAATTTCAGCGCGGCCTTTAGGCTGCTCTCATGGCCGTGCGCATCAATCCGAGCATCCTCACAGCAGACTTCGCGAACCTCGAACACGAGCTCTCCCGCATCGCGACGGCCGACCTGGTGCACGTCGATGTGATGGACAACCACTTCGTGCCGAACCTCACCTTCGGGCAACGTATGGTCGAGTCGCTTCAGCGCGTGACGCCACTGCCGCTCGATGTGCACCTGATGATCGACGACCCCGACCGTTGGGCTCCCGGCTACGCCCAAGCCGGCGCGTACTCGGTCACCTTTCACGCGGAGGCGGCGACGGATGCTGTCGCCCTCGCCCGCACGCTGCGGGACATCGGCGCCAGGGCCGGTATCGCCGTGAAGCCGGGCACGGCGATCGAGCCGTACCTCGAGCTGCTGCCCGAGTTCGACCAGGTGCTCGTGATGACCGTCGAGCCGGGTTTCGGCGGGCAGAGCTTCATCGAGTCGACCATGCCGAAGCTCGGCCTCCTGCGCGATGCCGTGTCGGCATCCGGGCTGGACATCTGGCTGCAGGTCGACGGCGGCATCACCGAAGAGACCATTGCGATCGCGGCGGACGCGGGCGCCGACACATTCGTCGCCGGGTCGAGCGTGTACAACCAGGGGGAACCGGCGAGCCAGATCGCGTTGTTGCGCGCGGCAGCACAGGCGCACTCGCACTCTGGTTGAATTGTCGCTATGAGCGACTTCAACAAGACCAAGCCCGAGATCGACTTCTACGAGGGCGAGGCTCCCACGGAGCTGGTCATCCGAGACATCGAGATCGGCACAGGAGCAGAGGCGAAGCCGGGCGACACCGTCGACGTTCACTACCTCGGCGTGGACCTCGAATCGGGCGAGGAGTTCGACTCCTCATGGAGCCGCGGACAGTCCGTCGACTTCCCGCTCGCCCAGTTGATCGCTGGCTGGCAGCAGGGCATCCCCGGCATGAAGGTCGGTGGGCGCCGCGAGCTCATCGTGCCACCGGCTCTCGCGTACGGCGAGGCGGGCGGCGGACACCAGCTCTCCGGCCGCACCCTCGTCTTCGTCATCGACCTGCTGGGCGCGCGCTAGAGCTGAGGGCCTTTGCTGCCAGCGCCAGCGTCGACGAAGCTGCGCTTCGGCGGACCGCATGAGCCGATACGCTGGAGGCGTGAAGACCTTTGACGACCTGTTCGCTGAACTCAGCGAGAAGGCGTCATCGCGCCCCGACGGCTCGCGTACTGTCGCGGAGCTGGATGCCGGCATCCACTCGATCGGCAAGAAGGTCGTCGAAGAGGCTGCCGAGGTCTGGATGGCGGCGGAGTACCAGTCCGACACCGAGACGGCCGAAGAGATCTCGCAGCTCGTTTATCACCTGCAGGTCATGATGATCGCGAAGGGCCTCACGCCCGCGGACATCTGGCGACATCTGTGACCTTCATTACAGCTGTCCCCGATGCCCATTCGATCTGAAAAGACTTACCGATGTTAAGAATCGCAGTGCCCAACAAGGGCTCCCTCAGCGAGACGGCGGCGGAGATGCTCGCCGAGGCGGGCTACACCGGCCGCCGCGACCCTCGCGCCCTCAACACCCTCGATGCCCGCAACGACGTCGAATTCTTCTACCTTCGCCCGCGTGACATCGCCACCTACGTGGGGTCCGGCGCGCTGGACGTCGGCATCACCGGGCGGGACCTGTTGCTCGACTCCGGTTCGTCCGCGGAGGAGATCGCGAGTCTCGATTTCGGCGCGTCCACCTTCCGCTTCGCCGCGGTAGCCGGTCGCTTCAGTGGCGTCGAACAACTCGAGGGTGTGCGGGTCGCCACCAGCTATCCAGGGCTCGTCGGGGACTTCCTGGCGAAGTCGGGCGTCCACGCCGTGCTTGTGAAGCTGGATGGCGCTGTCGAGTCCGCGGTGCGGCTCGGGGTCGCCGATGCGGTGGCCGACGTCGTGTCGACCGGGTCGACGTTGAGGGCGCAAGGCCTCGAGATCTTCGGCCCGGTCATCCTCGAGTCGAGCGCCGTGCTGATCAGCGCGCAGCACGACCTGCCCGGTATCGCCACTCTCCAGCGAAGACTGCAGGGGGTGCTCGTCGCCCGCCAGTACGTGCTCATGGATTACGACCTGCCGGCCGTGCTGCTCGAAAAGGCGTCGGAGATCACGCCGGGCCTCGAGTCGCCCACGGTCTCGCCGCTGCGAGACAGCGAATGGGTGGCCGTGCGAGTGATGGTGCCACGGGATGAGACCAACCAGATCATGGACAAGCTCTATGACCTGGGCGCGCGCGCCATCCTGGTCAGCCCGATCCACGCCGCGAGAATCTGATGGGGCTCGCGGTGCGGGTCATTCCCTGCCTCGATGTCGCCGACGGCCGTGTGGTGAAGGGCGTCAACTTTCTCGAACTCCGTGACGCGGGCGATCCGGTCGAGCTGTCTCGCAGGTACTACGAGCAGGGTGCTGACGAGATCACATTCCTCGACGTCACTGCCACCGTCGAGGGCAGGGCGACCATGTACGACGTCGTGCGACAGACCGCCGAGCAGGTATTCATCCCGCTCACGGTCGGCGGCGGCGTGCGCTCGGTCGACGACGTCGCGCGCCTGCAGGCCAACGGTGCGGACAAGGTGGGCGTGAACAGCGCCGCCATCGCGCGCCCCGCGCTGCTCGGTGAGATAGCGGACCGGTTCGGAGCGCAGGCACTCGTGCTCTCGCTCGACGTGCGACGCGCCGGAACGACCGACAGCGGCTGGATTGTCACCACCCACGGCGGCCGTACCGACACCGACATCGACGCGATCGCCTGGGCGATCGAGGCGATCGAGCGCGGAGCGGGAGAGTTGCTGGTCAACTCGATCGACGCGGACGGCACGAAGACCGGATACGACCTCCCGCTGGTCGCCGCGATGCGCGAGGTGAGCAGTGTGCCGGTGATTGCGAGCGGCGGCGCCGGCGCGGTGGCCGACTTCGCGCCCGCGATCGCGGCCGGCGCAGACGCCGTGCTGGCGGCATCCGTGTTCCACAACGGCGAACTGACCGTGGGCGATGTGAAGCGAGAGCTCGCCGCCGCGGGACTGACGGTGAGGTAGAAGCGATGGATACCGGTATCGATGCGGTGCTCGAGCGGGCCACGTTCAACTCTGACGGGCTGCTGCCCGCGATCATCCAGCAGTGGGACAGCCGCGAGGTGCTCATGCTCGGCTACATGGATCGCGAGGCGCTGCGCCGCACGCTCACGGAGGGCCGTGTGACGTTCTGGTCGCGCTCGCGCCAGGAGTACTGGCGCAAGGGCGACACCTCCGGCAATCGCCAGTACGTGAAGAGTGCCGCCTTCGACTGCGACGCGGACACCCTCCTGGTGACGGTCGACCAGGTTGGGGCGGCCTGCCACACCGGCGCACACGCCTGTTTCGACGTCGACCCCCTGGCCGCGACGGTGGGTGACCGAGATGACTGAGACCACGTCGCGCGCACAGTTCGACGCGTTGCTGCACGGCCACCGGGTGGTGCCGGTGATTCGGGAACTCTTCGCCGACGGTGAGACTCCGGTCGGCATCTACCGCAAGCTCGCCAAGGGCGAGCCCGGCACCTTCCTGCTGGAGTCGGCGGAGCAGGGCGGCATCTGGTCCCGCTACTCGTTCATCGGCGTTTCGAGCTTCGGTGTGCTCACCCAGCACTCGGGCGCCGCGACCTGGCTCGACTACGGCCTCGACGAGACGCGGGCGCTCGGCACGGATGCTCCAGCCGCCCCGCTCGACGCGCTCGCGCACCTCTACGAGCGCTGGGCGACGCCACACGTTCCCGGCCATCCGCCCCTCACCGGCGGCCTGGTCGGCTTCATCGGCTGGGAGGCGATCCGGCAGATCGAGCGGCTGCCGAACCCACCCGTCGCCGACTTCGAGATTCCCGGGCAGGCCCTCAGCTTCGTGTCCGAACTCGTGGTCGTCGACCATCGCACCGGGAGCGTGCTGCTGATCGCCACCGCGTTGAACGACGGTACGGACCAGGGCGACGCGCTCTGGGCCTCCGCGCAAGCGAGCCTCGACGCGATGCAGGCCGCGCTGGCCGCGCCGGCCGAAGCGTGGCTGGCGGAGGTCGACCTGACCGTCGCCCCCGAGCCGCGATCGCGCGTGCCCGAGGCGGCATATCACGAGGCGATCGAGCTGTCGAAGAAGTACATCCGTGACGGCGACGTGTTCCAGGTGGTCATCTCGCAACGCTTCGACCACGACATCAGCGCGGACCCGATCGATGTCTACCGCGTGCTTCGCACGCTCAACCCGAGCCCGTACATGTACCTGCTGTCGCTGCTCGATCCCGCCGGCGAGCCGTATTGGATCGTCGGCTCATCGCCCGAAGCGCTGGTGAAGGTGGAGAACGAGCACGTCTACATGCATCCGATCGCGGGTTCCCGGCCCAGGGGTGACGGACCGGAAGCGGATGTCGAGCTCGCCGACGAGCTGCTGGCCGACCCGAAGGAACGCGCCGAGCACCTCATGCTGGTCGATCTGGCGCGCAACGACCTCTCGAAGGTGTGTGTGGCGGGAACCGTCGAGGTAACGGAGTTCATGCGGGTCGAGCGCTTCAGCCACATCATGCACCTGGTGTCATCGGTGGAAGGCGACCTTCGCTCAGATGCCGGATCGATCGACGTCTTCCGCGCAACCTTCCCGGCGGGCACGCTGTCCGGCGCGCCGAAACCCCGTGCGCTGCAGATAATCGATGAGCTGGAACCGGCGCAGCGCGGGTTGTACGGGGGAGTGGTCGGCTACTTCGGGTTCGCTGGTGACCTCGACCTTGCCATCGCCATACGCACGATGTCGATCGCGAAGGGTGTCGCCCGGGTCCAGGCCGGCGCCGGCCTGGTCGCCGATTCCGATCCGGCGACCGAGCACCAGGAGTCCAAGAACAAGGCGGCGGCGCCCCTGCGGGCGGTCGCCGTCGCTAATGCGATGCGGAGGGTGCGATGAGTCCGCGCCGATTGAAGAACCTGACACTGGTTGCGGGGATCCTGCTGGCGGGGCTGGTGCTGCTCACTTGGACCGGCACCTGGTTCCAGCTGGTGCTGGATGGCTCCTCATCGAGCCACAGCACGATCAGCGTGCCCGGCAGCACTGCTGCGCCGGGCCTGATCGCGCTCGCACTGGCCGGCCTCGCCCTTGTCGGTGCCCTGGCGATCGGCGGACCGATCGTGCGCGCGGTGCTCGGCGTGGTGGAGGTGTTGCTCGGTTTCACCGTTGTGTTCTCGGCAATCGTGGCCCTGCAAAATCCCGCCCAGGCATCCGAAACCCTCATCACCGGCGCCACCGGAATCAGCGGCAGCGCAGCGATTGCGAAGCTGGTCACCGCGGTGACCGTGATGCCATGGCCGTGGCTCGCGGCGGTCGTCGGTGTACTCGTGATGGCGCTCGGCGTCGTCATCGTGGTGACCGGGCGACGCTGGCCGGGCTCGTCCAACAAGTATCAGGCGGTGCGGCTGGAGTCCCGGCAACCGGGCGAGAATCCCGCGGCCGATTGGGACACGCTGAGCGGCGGGGACGATCCGACGTCACGCTAGACTTTCCACTGAAGACCCCCAGAAGGAGACACGTGAGCGACGAATTCCAGGAGCCCGGCGAGGGAAACTCCCCGGCGGCATGGGCTGCGGTGATCATCATGCTGGTGGCATTCGCCATCGGCACGCTGGCCTTCTGCTTCGACCTGCCGATCATCGTCTGGGCATCCGTCGGACTCCTCGTCGTGGGATTCATCGTCGGCATCGTGCTGTCCCGCCTCGGCTACGGCGTGTACGGGCCGAAGTACACCTCCAAACACCATTAGTACCGCTGCGTTTATCAGAGACACCGGGATCGTGCCCCTTCTTCAGGAATTGACGGCGGGTTCGCTCGAAGACGCCGCTCGTCGGCGTGCCGAACGCCCGCTCTCCGTCGTCGAGGCCGCGGCTGCGGATCGCCCGCCCGCCATCGACGCCCTCGCGGCGCTCGCGCCCACCGATCGGGTGAAGATCATCGCCGAGGTGAAGCGCGCGAGCCCATCCCGTGGTTCGCTTGCCGACATCGCGGATCCCGCCGGCCTCGCATCGTCCTATGAGACCGGCGGCGCGAGCGCGATCAGCGTACTCACCGAGGAGCGACGTTTCGGCGGCTCGCTCGCCGACCTCGAGGCGGTACGCGATGCCGTCACCCTTCCGGTGCTACGCAAAGACTTCGTCTCCGATCCGTACCAGGTGTTCGAGGCCCGTGCGAGCGGCGCCGATATCGTGCTGCTCATCGTCGCCGCGCTCGAGCAGCCCCGGCTACAGTCGCTCTACGAGTTGGTCGTCTCGCTCGGAATGACGGCGCTCGTCGAGACGCACAGCGCCGACGAGCTGGAACGCGCGCTCGACATCGGTGCGGGGCTGGTGGGCGTGAACGCACGGGACCTCAGCACTTTCGAACTCGACCAGGAGCTGTTCGGCAGCCTGGCCGGACGAATCCCCTCGGGAGTTATCCGGGTGGCCGAGTCCGCGGTGAAGAGCGCGGAAGATGTCGCCCATTACCGCCAGGCCGGTGCGGACGTCGTGCTCGTGGGGGAGGCGCTCGTCACCGACGGTGACCCGGCACGAACCCTCGCGGCATTTCTCTCGGCGGGAAAATAGATGACGAACCTTCGCGACAACGTCGGTCCATTCTTCGGACAGTACGGCGGGCGATTCATGCCTGAGTCACTCATCGCCGCAATCGACGAGCTGGCGGCGGCCTACGAGGAGACGAAGACCGATCCGGCATTCCAGGCCGAGCTCGCCGAACTCCATCGCAGCTACACCGGCCGCCCGTCGATCATCACCGAGGTGCCGCGCTTCGCGAAGCACGCCGGCGGCGCCCGCATCATCCTGAAGCGCGAAGACCTCAATCACACCGGGTCGCACAAGATCAACAATGTGCTGGGGCAGGCGCTGCTCACCCGCAAGATCGGCAAGACTCGGGTGATCGCCGAGACCGGCGCCGGCCAGCACGGTGTCGCAACGGCCACCGCCGCCGCCCTGTTCGGCATGGAGTGCACCATCTTCATGGGCGAGGTGGATACCCAGCGCCAGGCGCTCAACGTCGCCAGGATGCGCCTGCTCGGCGCCGAGGTCGTGTCGGTGACCACCGGCTCCCGCACCCTCAAAGACGCGATCAACGAGGCCTACCGCGAGTGGGTCACCTCGGTCGAGACCACGAACTACATCTTCGGCACGGCCGCCGGTCCACACCCCTTTCCGGCGATGGTTCGCGACTTCCAGAAGATCATCGGCGAGGAGGCGCGCCAGCAGGTGCTCGACCTCACCGGCCGGCTTCCGGATGCAGTGGCAGCCTGCGTCGGCGGCGGATCGAACGCGATCGGCATCTTCCACGCCTTCCTCGACGACCCGTCGGTCCGCCTGTACGGGTACGAGGCGGCCGGGGATGGAATCGACACCGACCGGCACGCGGCGTCGATCGAGCGCGGCCGGCCGGGCATCCTGCACGGCGCCCGCAGCTACCTTCTGCAGGACGACGACGGGCAGACAATCGAGTCGCACTCCATCTCGGCCGGACTCGACTACCCGGGCGTCGGACCGGAGCACGCCTGGCTCAACGACATCGGGCGGGCCACCTACCTTCCGGCGACCGACACCGAGGCGATGGAGGCGCTGCGCCTGCTGAGCCGCACCGAGGGGATCATCCCGGCCATCGAGTCCGCGCACGCTCTGGCCGGTGCCCTCAAGCTCGGCAAGGAGCTCGGGCCCGACTCGATCATCCTGGTCAATCTCAGCGGCCGTGGCGATAAGGATGTGGCGACCGCCGGCGCGTGGTTCGACCTCTTCGACGAGGGGGCGCGGCAGGAATGACCGTTCGTGTCGACGGGGCGTCCGCGACCATCGCCGCCCGCAGGGACGCCGGCAGCGGTGCGTTGGTCGGGTACCTTCCGGTCGGGTTCCCCGACCTGGCCACCAGCATCGACGCGGCCGTGGCGCTCGTCGAGAATGGCGTCGACATCCTGGAGCTCGGCCTTCCGTACTCCGACCCGGTGATGGACGGCATCGTCATCCAGCAGGCCACTCAGACGGCGCTGGCCGCCGGTTTCCGCGTCCGTGACGTGTTCAGTGCCGTCGAGGGGATCCGTTCCCGGGTCGATGCTCCCGTGCTCGTGATGACCTACTGGAATCCGGTGCTGCAGTACGGTGTCGACCGATTCGCCGACGACCTGCGGAGTGCCGGAGGTTCCGGCCTGATCACACCGGACATCACCCCGGACTCTGCCGCAGACTGGATCGCCACTAGCGATCGCACCGGCCTCGATCGCGTCTTTCTCGCTGCACCGTCCTCGACGGACGCCCGTCTCGCCGACACGGTGGCCGCCAGCCGCGGCTTCGTCTACGCCGTGTCGACCATGGGCATCACCGGTACCCGGCAGGACGTGGATGCCGCGGCCCGCGGCCTCGTCGGCCGGCTGAAGGCGGCGGGGGCCGAGAACGCCTGCGTCGGAATCGGCATCTCCACCGCCGACCACGTGCGCGAGGTGCTCGAGTACGCCGATGGCGCGATCGTGGGTACCGCCATCGTCAAGTCGCTCGCCGACGGGGGAGTGACCGCCCTCGCGCGCTTCGCCGCGGAGCTGAGTGACGGGTTGCACTGACGAGCGGGTTGTACGCTTAGTCAGTTGTCCGCAGCCCTCCTGCACGAAAGGCACCCAGGACCTTGGTTCTCCCCCTCAGTATCCCGAGCCCGTCGGCACCGTGGCAGGTTTTCAATCTCGGCCAGTGGCTGCGTGACATCGGCTGGACCTCGTTCGGCCTGAATATCAACCTCCGCGCGTCGACGGCCTGCATCGTCGTCGGCCTTATCGTTGCTCTCATTCTCACCTCGCGCCGCATGACCAAGCGCGGTGCGGAGCCCGGCATCGCCGTCGACATCGTCATCTGGGCGATTCCCCTCGGAATCATCGGCGCGAGAGTCGTCCACGTGCTCACGCACTATCAGGATTACTTCGGAGCGGGCAAGGACCCTATCGCGATCCTCCAGTTCTGGCTGGGCGGCATGTCCGTCTTCGGTGCGATCCTCGGTGGCCTGCTCGGCGTAGTCATAGGCTGCGCGATCGACGGACTTCGCGTCGGCAGTGTTCTCGACGCCGCCGTGCCCGGCACCCTCTTCGCCCTCGCCTCGGAGCGTCTTGGCGACTGGTTCGACTGGCAGTACTTCGGCACGCCCACGACCCTGCCGTGGGGCCTTCAACTCCCCGCAAAGGCGCCAGGGCTGCCCGTCGGCCTTCCCTCTGGCACTCTTTTCCAGCCCACGTTCCTCTACGAACTGCTCTGGGACCTGGTCGGCATCGCCGTGCTGCTCTTCATCGGCCAGCGGCTCTCCCTGCAGTGGGGCAAGCTCTTCGCACTGATGCTGGTCTGGTACGGCCTCGGCCGCAGCTGGTTCGAGTCGCTGCGCATCGATCCGAGCCTGCACTTCGCCGGTATTCGCACCAACGTGTGGCTGGCCTGGCTCGCCGCGGCCATCGGCATCATCGCGTACATCGCGCTGTCGCGCAGGCATACCGGTCAGGAGCCGTCGGTTTACCGCCAGGGTCGTGAGTGGTCGCCCGCCTCTGCGGTAGACTCTGATGACACCTATCCGGAGGTCGACGAGAGCAAAGAGGCAGTCGTCCCAGCGAAATCTCCGGCCAAGGTGAAAGCCACACGGTCCGTCACAAGCGGGGCTGGCTCGAAGTAGCGATAGCCGGGCGTACCCCGGTCGCAGCGCTTCATCCTTCCCGGGCCGCCGCAGTCCCACATGCATCAATTTCCACGTGAGGACGGTTCCATCATGGCTCTCACGCCACCCTTCTCCCGGTTCAGCTCGGTTCTCGCTGCCACCGGGATGTATGACCCGACTCGCGAACGCGACGCCTGCGGCCTCGCCATGGTCGCCACCCTTCGCGGAACCGCCGGACACGACATCATCGACGCCGCTCTGGGCGCCCTGCGCAATCTCGAACACCGTGGCGCCATCGGCTCCGACGCGGGCACCGGTGACGGCGCCGGCATCGTCACCCAGATTCCGGACGCCTTCCTGCGAGCGGTCGTCGACTTCGAGCTGCCCCCGATGGGCCGCTACATCGCCGGCACGGCGTTCCTGCCGATCGATGAGACCGAGCGCGCCACGATCAAGGCCGCGATCGAGGCCTTGGCCGGCGAAGAGGGCCTGCGTGTTCTCGGCTGGCGCGTGGTACCGGTGGAGCCCGAGGGCCTCGGCAACCTTGCACGCGAAGCGATGCCGTTCTTCGAACAGCTGTTTCTCTCCAGCGACCGCACCTCGGCATCGGGTGCTCCGGTCACGGGCATCGAACTCGACCGCCAGTCGTTCCGGTTGCGCAAGCGCGCGGAGCGCGAACTCGAGGCGTACTTCCCCTCGCTGAGCTGCCGCACCCTGGTCTACAAGGGCATGGTTACCACCCTGCAGCTCGAACCGTTCTATCCCGACCTCTCCGACGTGCGGTTCGCCTCGAAGCTCGCACTGGTGCACTCGCGCTATTCGACGAACACTTTCCCCTCGTGGCCGCTCGCACAGCCGTTCCGCATGATCGCCCACAACGGTGAGATCAACACTGTCCAGGGCAACCGAAACTGGATGCGCGCGCGCCAGTCGCAGCTCGAATCCGAGGTGCTGGGCGACCTGCGCCCACTGTTCCCGATCGTCACGCCCGGTGCCAGCGACTCCGCGTCGTTCGACGAGGTGGTGGAGCTGCTCAACCTCGGCGGCCGGTCGCTTCCGCACGCAATGATGATGATGGTGCCGGAGGCCTACGAGAACCAGGTCGACATCGACCCGTCCCGTCGCGACTTCTACGAGTACCACTCGATGTTGATGGAGCCGTGGGATGGCCCGGCCGCGCTGGTCTTCACCGACGGAACGCTCGTCGGCGCGACCCTCGACCGGAACGGCCTGCGCCCCGGCCGCTACCTGGTGACCGACGACGGGCTCGTCGTGCTCGCCAGTGAGATCGGTGTCATCGACATCGAGCCGAGCCGTGTGGTGCGCAAGGGCCGCCTGCGGCCCGGCAAGATGTTCATCGTCGACACCGAGGCCGGTCGCATCGTCGAAGACGACGAGATCAAGAGCGAACTCGCCGCATCGGAGCCGTGGGGAGAGTGGCTCGATAAGGGGCGCATCCACCTCAAAGACCTTCCAGAGCGCGAGCACATCGTGCACACGCCCGCGTCCGTCACCCGGCGCCAGCGCACCTTCGGCTACACCGAGGAGGAGGTGCGCATCCTGGTGCGCCCGATGGCCCTCAACGGTGCAGAACCGCTCGGCGCCATGGGCTCAGACACCCCGATCGCGGTGCTCAGCGAGCGCCCGCGCCTGCTCTTCGACTATTTCACGCAGCAGTTCGCCCAGGTGACGAACCCGCCGCTCGACAGCATCCGCGAAGAGGTCGTTACCTCGCTGAAGGTCGGCCTCGGCCCCGAGCGCAATCTTCTCGCCGCGACGCCCGAACACGCACGCCAGGTGATTCTCGACTTCCCGGTGATCGACAATGACGAACTGGCCAAGATCCAGCACATCGCGCCGAAGGGCGCGGTCGTTCAGCCGACCCACACCATCCGGGGCCTGTATCGCGTCGAAGACGGCGAGACGGCAATGGAGCAGCGCATCGCGGCGATGTGCGCCGAGGCCGACCGCGCCATCGAGGAGGGTGCGCTCTTCCTCGTGCTCTCCGACCGCGACTCCACCCGCGAGCTCGCACCGGTGCCGTCACTGCTGATGGTGGCGGCGGTGCACAACCATCTCATCCGCCAGGAGACCCGCATGAAGGTGGGGCTCATCCTCGAGGCGGGCGACGTGCGCGAGGTGCACCACGTTGCGCTGCTGGTCGGCTACGGCGCTTCGGCGATCAACCCGTACCTCGCCATGGAGACGGCCGAAGAGCTGGTGCGCAGCGGCATGATCCAGGGTCTCGAGCCCGAGAAGGCCGTGAAGAACCTGAACAAGGCGCTCGGCAAGGGCGTGCTGAAGATCATGTCCAAGATGGGCATCTCGGTCATCGGGTCATACGCCGGCGCACAGGCGTTCGAGGCGGTCGGCCTCGACAACGCTTTCGTCGACCACTACTTCACCGGCACCTCGAGCCTTCTCGGCGGCGTTGGCATGGATGTCATCGCCCGCGAGGCCGCCCAGCGTCACGCTGCGGCATACCCGGTCGACCCCTCGGCCAGTGCACACGAACGGCTCGCGATCGGCGGCGAGTACCAGTGGCGCCGCGAAGGCCCCCCGCACCTGTTCAACCCCGACACGGTGTTCCGGCTGCAGCATGCGACCCGCTCGCGGCGGTACGACATTTTCCGTGAGTACACGAAGCTCGTCGACGACCAGGCCCACGACCTCAAGACGATGCGCGGACTCTTCGCGCTGCGCACCGGCGTGCGGCCGGTTGTGCCCATCGACGAGGTCGAGTCGGTCGCGTCCATCGTCGCCCGCTTCTCCACCGGCGCCATGAGCTACGGCTCGATCAGCCAGGAAGCTCACGAGACGATGGCCATCGCCATGAACAGCATCGGTGGCAAGAGCAACACGGGCGAGGGCGGCGAAGACACCGCGCGCCTGCTCGACCCGGAGCGGCGCAGCGCGATCAAGCAGGTTGCCAGCGGCAGGTTCGGGGTGACGAGCATGTACCTCACGCATGCAACTGACATCCAGATCAAGATGGCCCAGGGCGCCAAGCCCGGCGAGGGCGGCCAGCTCGCGGCTGCAAAGGTGTACCCGTGGATCGCGAGCACGCGCCACTCGACGGCAGGGGTCGGGCTCATCAGTCCGCCGCCGCATCACGACATCTATTCCATCGAAGACCTGAAACAACTCATCTTCGACCTGAAGCGCGCGAACCCGAGTGCCCGGGTGCACGTGAAGCTGGTGAGCCAGTCCGGAATCGGCGCGGTCGCCGCCGGTGTGACGAAGGCCCTCGCCGATGTCGTGCTCGTCTCCGGCCACGACGGCGGAACGGGCGCCAGCCCTCTCAACTCGCTCAAGCACGCGGGCACCCCGTGGGAGCTCGGGCTGGCCGAGACCCAGCAGACCCTGATGCTCAACGGCATGCGGGGGCGCGTCGTCGTGCAGGTGGACGGCCAGCTGAAGACCGGCCGCGACGTGATCATCGGCGCGCTGCTTGGCGCAGAGGAGTTCGGTTTCGCGACCGCGCCGCTCGTGGTCTCCGGGTGCATCCTGATGCGCGTCTGCCACCTCGACACCTGTCCGGTCGGCGTCGCCACCCAGAACCCCGAACTGCGCGCCCGCTTCACTGGCAAGCCGGAGTTCGTGGTCAACTTCTTCGAGTTCCTCGCGCAGGAGGTGCGCGAATACCTCTCGGAGCTGGGCTTCCGCTCGATCGAAGAGGCCATCGGGCATTCGGAGCTTCTGGATGTCAACGGCGCCATCGAGCACTGGAAGGCCGACGGCCTCGACCTGTCCCCGATCCTCGAAGGCCCGGAGTTCGCACCCACCGAACCGCGCCGCAACATCACGAAGCAGCGACACGACCTGGACAAGCACTTCGATGTGCGGTTAATCGCCGAAAGCGCCAGCGCGCTCAGCGACGGTACTCCGGTGTCCATCGCGCTGCCGATCCGCAACACGGAGCGTGCCGTCGGAACCATGCTCGGGCATGAGGTCACGGTCAGGCACGGGGAGAACGGCCTGCCGAACGGCACCATCGACGTAACCCTCAATGGCACGGCCGGCCAGTCCTTCGGCGCCTTCATGCCGAGCGGCATCACGCTCCGGCTGAACGGCGACAGCAACGACTACGTCGGCAAGGGCCTCTGCGGTGGCGAGATCATCATCCGGCCCGACCGTGCGAGCGTTTTCACAGCGGAGAACAACGTCATCGCCGGCAACGTGATCGGCTACGGCGCCACCCAGGGCAGCATGTTCCTGCGCGGTATCGTCGGCGAGCGTTTCCTGGTGCGCAACTCGGGTGCCACGGCCGTCGTCGAGGGCGTCGGTGACCACGCCCTCGAGTACATGACCGGCGGGCTCGCCCTCATCCTCGGCGGAACCGGGCGTAACCTCGGAGCCGGCATGTCGGGCGGGACGGCATACGTGTTCGACCTGAAGCGCGAGCGCGTCAACCGCGACGCGCTAGAAACCGGTGAGCTGGAGTTGTCGCCGCTCGGAGCGGGCGACATCGAGATCGTCACAGACCTGCTCACGCGTCACCTCGCCGAGACGGACTCGCCGGTGGCGAAACGGATGCTCGAGAACCCCGAAGAGACGATGGCCCGGTTCGTGAAGGTGCTGCCGCGTGACTACGCAGCGGTGATGGCAACGCGGGCGGAAGCTGTCGAAGAGGGGCTCGACCCCGATGGCGACGTCGTCTGGGGACGAATCATGGAGGTTACCGGTGGCTGACCCTAAAGGGTTCCTGAAGACTCGGGAGCGCGAAACGCCTCCGCGGCGCCCCGTCGCGCTGCGGCTCATGGACTGGAAAGAGGTCTACGAGCAGGGCGATGCGGCGACCACCCGCCTGCAGGCCGGCCGATGCATGGACTGTGGCGTGCCGTTCTGCCACCACGGTTGCCCACTCGGAAACCTGATTCCCGAGTGGAACGACCTCACCTGGCGCGGTGAAGGCAGGCAGGCGATCGAGCGACTTCATGCCACCAACAACTTCCCAGAGTTCACCGGCAGGCTCTGTCCGGCGCCCTGCGAGTCGTCGTGCGTGCTGGCCATCAACCAGCCGGCCGTGACGATCAAGCAGGTGGAAGTGTCGATCATCGACCAGGCGTTCGCCAACGACTGGGTCGAGCCTCACCCGCCGGAGCGACTCACCGGCAAGACGGTCGCCATCGTCGGCTCCGGCCCCGCCGGTCTCGCGGCCGCCCAGCAACTCACCCGCGCCGGTCATACCGTCGCCGTGTTCGAGCGGGACGACCGCATCGGCGGCCTGCTGCGCTACGGCATCCCCGATTTCAAGATGGAGAAGAAACACCTCGAGAACCGGCTGCGCCAGATGCAGTCGGAGGGCACGCGCTTCCGCGCCGGCGTCAACATTGGGGTCGACATCACCTGGGACGAGCTGCGGTCCCGGTACGACGCGGTAGTGATCGCCACCGGCGCGCTCGTTCCGCGTGACCTTCCGATTCCGGGCCGCGACCTGCCGGGCGTGCACTTCGCCATGCAGTACCTGGTCCAGCAGAACAAGGTCGGCGCGGGCGACGTCATCGCGTCGCAGATCACCGCCGAAGACAAGCACGTCGTCGTGCTCGGCGGCGGCGACACCGGCGCGGACTGCATCGGCACCGCGCACCGGCAGGGCGCCTTGTCCGTCACCAACCTCGCCATCGGCATCCAGCCGCCGACGGAACGCCCCGACCACCAGCCATGGCCGATGTCCCCGACCCTGTTCGAGGTGTCGAGCGCGCACGAAGAGGGCGGCGAGCGGGTCTACCTGGCCTCTACCGTCGAGTTCCTGTCGAACGAAGCGGGGGAGCTTCGAGCTATCCGCGTCGCCGAGACCGAGTACATCGACGGACGGCGCGTGCCCAAGTCGGGCACCGAGCGGGAGATCCCGGCCGACCTGGTGCTGCTCGCGCTCGGGTTCACCGGTACCGAAAGCGACCTCATGGAAGACCAGCTGACGCTGCCCATGGATCGCGGGAACGTCAGTCGGGGCGACGACTACCAGACCAGCGAGGCCGGTGTGTTCGTCGCGGGCGACGCGGGGCGCGGACAGTCCCTCATCGTCTGGGCCATCGCCGAAGGACGCGCCGCGGCTGCCGCCGTCGACACGTATCTCGAGGGGGAGACGCTGTTGCCGTCGCCCATTCGTCCAACCGACCACGCCATCTCGATCTGAACCACAACAGAAAGCACACAATGAGACGCGCAAAGATCGTCGCCACCCTCGGGCCGGCAACATCGAGCTATGAGAACATCCGGGCCATCATCGAGGCCGGGGTGGATGTCGCCCGCATGAACCTCAGTCACGGCAGCTACGACGTGCACGAAGAGGTCTACCAGAACGTGCGGAAAGCTGCCGCCGACACCGGCAAGGCCGTTGCGATCCTGGTCGACCTGCAGGGACCGAAGATCCGCCTCGGCAAGTTCGAGAACGGTCCGTACGACCTTGCGGTGGGGGATATCTTCAAAATCACCATCGACGACATCGTCGGCACCAAGGAGATCTCCGGAACGACGTTCAAGGGCCTACCCAACGACGTCAAGGCGGGCGACCCACTGCTGATCGACGACGGAAAGGTGAAGCTGGAGGTCATCTCCACCGATGGCACCGTTGTGACCACGAAGGTCGTCGTGGGCGGCGCCGTCTCCAACAACAAGGGCATCAACCTCCCCGGTGTCGCGGTCAACGTGCCGGCGCTGTCCGAGAAAGACGAAGCAGACCTGCGCTGGGGCCTCAAGCTCGGCGCGGATCTCATCGCCCTCTCGTTCGTGCGGAACGCGGATGACGTGGTTCGGGTCCACGAGATCATGGCGGAGGAGGGCCGAAAGGTCCCCGTGATCGCGAAGATCGAGAAGCCGCAGGCGGTCGACCACCTGGAGGCCATCATCGATGCCTTCGACGCGATCATGGTGGCGCGTGGAGACCTCGGCGTGGAGCTGCCCCTCGAGGCTGTGCCGATCGTACAGAAGCACACCATCGAACTGGCTCGCCGCATGGCAAAGCCGGTGATCGTGGCCACCCAGATGCTGGAGTCGATGATTTCGAGTCCGGTGCCGACGCGGGCCGAGACCTCGGATGTCGCCAACGCGATCCTCGACGGCGCGGACGCGGTGATGCTGTCCGGCGAGACGAGCGTCGGCGAGTACCCGGTGATCACCGTGCAGACCATGGCGCGCATCGTGACCTCCACCGAGGAGCACGGCCTGGAGCGCATCCCCCCGCTCGGCACCAAGCCACGTACCCAGGGTGGCGCGATCACGCTCGCGGCCGCCGAGGTCGCTGACTTCGTCGAGGCCAAGTACGTCTGCGTGTTCACCGAGTCGGGTGACTCGGCACGTCGCATGTCGCGACTGCGCTTCAAGATTCCGATGAAGGCGTTCACGCCCGATGAGGCGATCCGTCGGAGGATGTCGCTGATCTGGGGTATCGAGTCCTACATCGTCGAACGGGTCACTCACACCGATGCGATGTACAAGCAGGTGGATGAGGTGCTGCTGCGCGAGAAGCTTGCCGAGATCGGTGACAAGGTCGTCGTTATCTCGGGCTCCCCTCCCGGAATCCCCGGCTCCACCAACGACCTGCGCGTGCATGTTGTCGGCGACGCGATCAACGCCCAGGCACCGGTCTGGGAGAGCGGCGAGCACGCGGACTGAGGCACACAGCGGGCTCGCGCGTGTGGAGAACCCGCTCAGCTGGCCGGGATTGCGGGGAGGTTCGCAAAAATAACGGACATCAGCTGGCTGACCTTGATGGTCACAACCACGAGGTACACGAGGGCGAAGCCGATGTGCGCCCAGAGCGGCGCGAGCCCCCGGCCGCTTCGGCGGTGCACGACGACGGACCTGCCGATGACGTAGACGATCCCCAGGCCGATCACGGCGAAGAAAGCCCATGCCCAGTGGAAGGGTCGGATAACACCGACGCGCTTCAGTGCGCGCCAGTCGAAGAAAGCGAGCACGATCGCGGCAGCGGAGATCGCGTAGCCGATCAGGCCGATCAGCGGGTTGGTGGTGGAAGTCGCGATGTTACCGCTCTCACGCCCAGCGATCGCGGCGTTGCCGATCGCCGTGTAGTCGGTGAGCAGGAGCGGCACAATGCTGAGCAACGGCAGGCAGACCAGAATCCAGATGAAGACGTTGCCGAGGCGGGTCGTCGGTGCGACGGTTGCGCGCGGGGGAGCGACATACGATGCCGCCGGGTCGCTCACGTGATCGGTCCACTGGGTGCCGTCCCACCAGCGCAGGCGACTGGCATCCTCGTAGTCGGCGTACCATCCGGCGGCGACGGTCGGTGTTCCCTGGGAGTTCGTCATTGGTTCCCCTGTTTGTGTTTAGTGGGAGTCGTGCCGGATGCGGGACTTGAACCCGCACGCCCTTTCGAGCAAAGCATTTTGAGTGCCCCGCGTCTGCCATTCCGCCAATCCGGCGCACGATAACGTTCGAAAGAATACCGTAGGGTTGTCAGCGTGACTGACCAGGATTCCGCCCAGCAGGCCCCTCGCCGCGTCGTCGTGGCGGAGGATGAGTCGCTGATCCGCCTCGACATCGTCGAGACTCTCCGTGACAACGGGTTCGAGGTCGTCGGTGAGGCAGGGGACGGTGAGACCGCGGTTGCCCTGGCGACCGAACTGCGTCCCGACCTCGTGATCATGGACGTCAAGATGCCGCTTCTCGACGGCATCTCTGCTGCGGAACGACTCACCAAGAACCACATCGCCCCTGTCGTGCTGCTCACCGCGTTCAGCCAGAAGGAACTCGTCGACCGGGCCACCGAGGCGGGTGCGCTCGCGTACGTGGTCAAGCCGTTCACGCCCAATGACCTGCTGCCGGCAATCGAGATCGCCCTGGCCCGCTACGCGCAGATCATCACGCTCGAGGCAGAGGTCAGCGACCTCGTCGAGCGCTTCGAGACTCGCAAGCTCGTCGACCGGGCGAAGGGTCTGCTCAACGAGAAGATGGGGCTCAGCGAGCCCGAGGCGTTCCGCTGGATCCAGAAGGCGTCGATGGACCGCCGCCTCACCATGCACGACGTCGCGCAGGCGATCATCGAGCAGCTCAGCGCGAAGAAATGATTACGTCGATCGCATCGCGATCGGCGCAATCAGATTGAGCAGTCGGCCCTTCCGGCCGACGTGTCGAAATCACGGTCAGCGATCCATCAGCAGGTTCGTCATCCGCACGGTCGACAGCCTGCGATCCTGCTCATCGCGCACCACGATCTCGTGCGTCGCGAGGGTTCGCCCGAGGCTCAGCGCGGTGCAGGTCGCGGTCACGAAACCCGAGGCGATCGAGCGACTGTGGGTCGCGTTGATCTCGATGCCGACGCAGTAGCGACCGACTCCGGCGTGGATGGCGGCGGATACCGACCCGAGCGACTCACCGAGAACAACATGGGCGCCGCCGTGCAGGATGCCGGTCACCTGGCGGTTGCCCTCGACCGGCATGCGCGCGACCGAGTGCTCGGCGGAGAGTTCGAGAAACTCCATCTGCATCTTCTGCGACAGTTCGCCGCCCTGCGTCTCTTCGAGCAACGCGATGATTGCGGGGTCTGTACCCTCTGGATAGCTGGCCAATATCGTGCTCCTTGGGGGCTTCGAGCTGTCGGCGGCCAACGTTAGGCTGGCTCTCGTGCCGGACAACGAAAAGCCTACCCTTCTCATAATCGACGGGCATTCTCTCGCCTTCCGGGCCTTCTACGCGCTGCCGGTCGACAGTTTCCAGAATCGGGAAGGCCAGCACACTAACGCCATCCACGGCTTCATCTCGATGCTCAACATGCTCATCGCCAACGAGAAGCCCACCCACCTCGGCGTCGCCTTCGACATCTCTCGGTACTCCTTCCGCACCCGCGAGTACCCGGAATACAAGGGCACAAGGGGCGAGACGCCGCCGGAATTCGTCGGGCAGATTCCACTGCTCGAAGAGGCACTCCATGCCATGGGAATTTCGACCGTGTCGAAGGAGGACTTCGAGGCGGACGACATCCTCGCCACTCTCGCGACCCAGGGCGCAGCTGAGGGCTACCGGGTGCTGGTCGTGTCGGGCGACCGTGACGCCATCCAGATGGTCAATGACGACGTCACGCTTCTCTATCCGAACGCGCGAGGCGTATCGGAACTGAAGCGCTACGACCGCGACGCCGTCTTCGAACGCTATGGGATCGAGCCGCCGCAGTACCCCGACATCGCGGCTCTCGTCGGCGAGACCAGCGACAACCTGATCGGAATCGACAAGGTCGGCGAGAAAACCGCCGTGAAGTGGATCCAGCAGTACGGCAGCCTCGACGCCGTTCTCGAGCACGCCGACGAAATCAAGGGCGTGGTGGGGGAGAAGCTGCGGGAGCAGAAAGAGAACGCGATCCGCAACCGCCGGCTGAACCGGCTGGTCACCGACGTCTCTCTCCCGATAGGTCCCGCGGATCTCGCCCGTCGACCGATCGATGAGGCGAAAGTACGCGAGGTCTTCGACAGGCTGCAGTTCCGTACGCTGCTCGAGCGCGTGCTGAAGCTCGCAGCGGCGGCCGGGGACCCGGTGTCGATGGGGTCGGAGGGCGAAGGCTCGGCTCAGCCCGTGAGCACGATTCCGACCGTCCGCACCATGATCGACGAAGAGCTCGGCCACTGGCTGGAGAAGCAGTCCGCCGGCGGTACGAAGCCTCTGGGGCTGCAGCTCGAGTTCGGGCCGGACGGCCTCAGCGGATTCGGTATCGCCTCCGCCGACGACAGCGCCTACGTTCCCTGGGCGGCCGACCGAGTCGACTACACGTTCCTCGCCGACTGGCTCGCCGGCGATTCGCCGAAGTACGTCTTCGACTACAAGCCGATGCTCAAGTCGCTGCAGGCCGTCGAGCTCGGGCTGGGCGGCGTCGTCTTTGACACGACCCTCGCGGCCTGGCTGCTCAAACCGGGCGGGCACGACCAGGCCCTCGCCGCACAGGTGTACACCCACCTCGGCGAGCACCTGGCCGAACCCGATCCCAACCAGCTGGTGCCGGAGACCGAGGCGGTCAGCCCCGCCACGGAGGCCTGGTACGTGCTTCGGGTCGCCGAGTACCTCGACGAGCGCCTCGATGACGGCTCGCGCGCGGTGCTACGCGACCTGGAACTGCCGTTGATTCCCGTCGTGTCCCGGATGGAATCCACCGGGGTGACCGTCAGCGCGGAGATTCTGGGTCGGCTCAACGGCGAACTCGGAACGACGGCGGCCGACCTCGCGTCACGCGCATACGCCGAGATCGGTCGAGAAGTGAACCTCGGGTCGCCCAAGCAGCTCCAGCAGGTGCTCTTCGAAGACCTCCAGATGCCGAAGACGCGGTCGAACAAGACCGGTTATTCGACGGATGCCGCCTCCCTCGCCGACCTGCAGGAGCAGAACCCACATCCCTTCCTCGATCTTCTGCTGCAGCACCGCGACGCGACGAAGCTCCGCCAGATCGTGGAGACGCTGGAGCGGTCGGTCGCTCCTGACCACCGCATCCACACCCGCTACGACCAGACCGGCACGAGCACCGGGCGCATCTCATCGACCGAACCGAACCTGCAGAACATTCCGGTGCGCACGGAGGTCGGCCGCGAGATCCGGTCGGCCTTCGAGTACGGCACGGGCTTCGCGACTCTCCTCACCGCCGACTACTCGCAGATCGAGATGCGGATCATGGCGCACCTGTCCGGAGACGCTGGGCTGATCGAGGCGTTCAACTCCGGGGAAGACCTTCATCGCTTCGTCGGCTCGCGCATCTTCTCGGTCGATCCTGCGGATGTCACTCCCGCGATGCGGAACAAGGTCAAGGCCATGTCATACGGCCTGGCCTATGGCCTGAGCGCCTTCGGCCTGTCAAAGCAGCTTCGCATCGAGACGGGCGAGGCCAAGCAGCTGATGGCCGACTACTTCACCCGGTTCGGTGCGGTTCGCGATTACCTGCGCGGCGTTGTCGAACAGGCGCGCGAAGACGGTTACACGGAGACCATCTTCGGCAGGCGACGGCCGTTCGGCGACCTCAAGTCGACGAACCGGGTGCTGCGCGAGAACGCGGAGCGACAGGCGCTCAACGCGCCAATCCAGGGCTCGGCCGCCGACATCATGAAGCGGGCGATGCTGGGCGTCGCCGCCGATTTCCGCGACCAGGGCCTCGCTTCGAACATGCTGCTGCAGGTGCACGACGAACTCGTGTTCGAGGTCGCCGACGGCGAGCTGGATGCCGTCACGGCCATCGTGACCGATCGAATGGAGCACGCCGCTGACCTGAAGGTTCCGCTCACCGTGCAGGTGGGCACCGGACCGAACTGGGACGCCGCCGCACACTGATTTAACGACAGCACTGATCGCACGACAGCACTGATCGCACGCACGAAGGAGAGTCGCATGCCAGATCGCACCGTCACCGTCGCCGCGAGCGTTGGGCTTCACGCCCGTCCCGCGTCGCTGTTCTGCCAGGCCGCCGCGAAGTCAGGTCTGCCGATCATCCTCACGAACGCGGCGGGCAGGTCGGTGAACGCCGCGAGCATCCTGGGAGTGCTCTCGCTCGGTGTCGACCACGGCGAGACCGTCACGATCACGGCCGACGGCGAAGGCGCGGACGCGGCACTCGACAGCCTGGCCGAGCTGCTCGCCTCCGACCTCGACAACAAGTAGTCCACAGCGGCAATCGAGAGCACGTTGTCGCTGGGTAGGCTCGAATCATGAGTGACGACACTACGACGCCCAGGAGCCACACCACGATCGATACGATCGCGGAGGAGTGGCTCGACACCGAGGTGGAGCTCTACGCGGAGATGCGGGTCGAGCTCGGCCGCCCGGGACACGAGGGCGAATTCTCCGACTATTCGCCCGCGGGTGCCGAACAGGCCGCCCTGGAGGCGAAGAAGGCGCTGGCGAAGATCTCCGCAGCAACGCCGGTGGATGACGTCGACCTGATCACGAAGTTCGACCTCACGCGCAACCTCCAGCTTCAGTTGGATCGTCATGACGCCCGCTTCGACGAGCGCGACCTCAATGTCATCGCCAGCCCAGCGCAGAACCTGCGCGACATTTTCGATATCGTTCCCACCGCATCCATCGAGGACTGGTCGAACATCTCCACGCGGTTGCGCAACCTGCCCGCCGCGATGGACGGATATATCGAGACGCTTCGTGCCGGCATTGCACACGGCAATGTGCCGGCGATCAGACAGGTGAACGAGGTCATCACCCAAGCCAACAAACAGGTGGCGGATTCCGGATTCTTCTTCCAGTTGGCCGCGGATGCCGCCCCCGACACGGGCGAACTGCCGGAGTCGCTGAAGGGTGAGCTGGCGGCAGGCGCCCAGCTGGCGGCGAACGCGTACGAGCACCTCGCCCGTTTTCTGAAGAACGAACTGGCAGAGCACGCGCCCGAGAAAGATGCGGTGGGCCGCGAGATCTATGCCCTCGCGTCACGGTACTTCGTGGGTGCGGTGATCGACCTCGACGAAACCTACGAGTGGGGCGTCGAAGAACTCGCCCGAATGGTGGATGAGCAGGAGTCCATCGCTCGGGAAATCAAGCCGGGCGCGTCCGTCGCGGAGGCTATCGCGTTTCTTGACGGTGACCCGTCCCGCAAGCTGCACGGCACCGACGCGCTCCAGCGCTGGATGCAGGAAACCAGCGACAGGGCGGTCAACGACCTCGCGGGCAGCCAGTTCGATATCCCGGACGAGCTGCGCAAACTGGAGTGCATGATCGCCCCCACCCAGGAGGGCGGCATCTACTACACGGGCCCGACCGACGACTTCTCCCGCTCAGGCCAGATGTGGTGGAGCGTGCCGGAGGGCGTCACCGAATTCGACACCTGGCGCGAGTTGACGACCGTCTACCACGAGGGCATTCCGGGCCATCACCTGCAGGTGGGTCAAGCCACCTATAACAAGAGCCTGTTGAATGCATGGCGGCGCCAGAACTGGACCTCCGGTCACGGCGAAGGCTGGGCGCTGTACGCCGAGCGGCTGATGGAGCAGCTCGGCTACCTCGATGATCCGGGAGACCGGCTCGGGATGCTCGATGGCCAGCGAATGCGCGCGGCTCGCGTGGTGCTCGACATCGGTGTGCATCTCGAGAAGCCGCTACCCGACGGAACGGGCACCTGGACCGGAGATTACGCGTTCGGTTTTCTCGGCAGGAACGTCAACATGAACGAGGGTTTCGTGCGCTTCGAGGTGAACCGCTATCTCGGCTGGCCGGGCCAGGCGCCGTCGTACAAGGTGGGTCAGCGCATCTGGGAGCAGATTCGCGATGAGTACGCGCGCCGCGCGGGTGACTCCTTCGACATCAAGCAGTTCCACAAGCGGGCGCTCGACATCGGGGGAGTGGGGCTCGACACGCTCAAGACCGCGCTGCTCGGCGAGTGATCTCGCCCTGGAAGCAGGTTCTCGGCGACGGCATCGAGCAACTCCATCCGAAACTGCGCGCGTACTTCTCGACCATTCCCGAGGGTTCGGTGGGCGTAGGAGGAGGAGTGTTCTCGGTCGTCGGCACTCCACGGCGCTGGCTCTGGCCGGCGCTGGCGCTGCTCGGCAGGCAGGGCATCGCGTTTCCGGCCTGGCAGCGTGACGTGCCGTTCGCGATCCGCAATCACCCCGTCACAGACGCACATGGGCGCGACGCCGTTCTCGCCTTCAGGACCTTCCGGTTTCGAACGTTCCTGTCTCGCGGTGGCGAGCGACGGATGGTGGATGCCATCACCGCGGAACGGCGCGGTCTGGTGGACTACCTCGGCGATGAGCGTCGTTGGGTTGCGCGCCTGTCCGCCACCGTCGTCGGAGGCGAGCTTCATCTCGCATCCACGTCGTTCGCGGTGCGACTCGGCAGGTTCGAGGTGCCCATTCCCCGTCGGTTCGCTCCGGTGGTGGAACTCGTCGAACGCTTCGATGACAGCACGGACCGGCAGCACGTATCGCTGGCGATCACATCACCGACCTTCGGGCGACTGTATGAATACTCCGGCTCCTTCCGCTACGTGATCCTGGAGCAGAGATGACCGAGCGCATAGTCATCGCCGGGGCGTCCGGTTTCATCGGGCGGTACCTCGCGAACGCCTTTCGCGCAGAAGGCTCGGGCGTGCTGACCGTCGGACGCCGGGGTGCCGACGCGAACTGGGGCGACCTCGCCGCGATCACCCGGGCGGTCGACGGCTCGGCGCTCGTCATCAACCTCGCTGGCAAAAGCGTCAACTGCCGCTACACGCCGCGGAACCGGGCCGAGATCCTGCGATCGCGCGTCGAGACCACCGGCGAGCTGGGGCGGGCGATCGCGGCGGCCGCGACCCCTCCGCCGCTCTGGATCAACTCATCGACGGCGACCATCTACCGCCACGCCGAGGATCGACCGATGACCGAGTCGACGGGGGAACTCGGCAGCGGATTCTCCGTCGACATCGCCCGGGCATGGGAGGCGGCGCTATTCGACGGCGACCTGCCCGGCACGCGACGGGTCGCGCTGCGCATGGCGATCGTGCTCGGCGACGGAAGTGCGCTGAGGCCGCTCGTGCGCCTGGCCCGGTTCGGGCTGGGCGGCCCCCAGTTGGATGGCAGGTGGGTGTCGACGGCCGCACGGCGCTCCGCGGGCACCTTCCACGAGTTCCGGGCCCGCCACGGCAGCCAGAAGTTCAGCTGGATCCATTTGGCCGACGTGCTCGGGATAATCAGGTTCCTTCGCACCGGTACGCTCGACGGAGCGGTGAATGCCGCCGCGCCGTTTCCGGTCGACAACCGAACGCTGATGGCGGACATCCGCCGGATCGTCGGCGCACCGGTCGGCCTGCCGACGAGCCGCTGGATGCTCGAGCTGGGCTCAGCGGCTATCCGCACGGAGACCGAGCTGGTGCTGAAGAGCCGCTGGGTTGTGCCGGAACGCCTGCTGGCCGCGGGCTACGATTTCGCATTCGCGCACCTCGAGCCGGCGCTTCGCGACATCATCAAGGGAGAAGCAAGGGTATGAGAGACATCACCATCACGACCGACAGCATCGGCGAGGCGTGGCTGGAGGTCGCGCGGCAGATCCTGGCGCACGGCGAATCGAGCGAGTACGACGCCATGCCCATTCTCGAGGTCGAGCAGGCGACGCTGTCGGTGGCCCACCCCGATCCGCAGGACGCGCTCATCGCGCGTCTGGCCGATCCCGAGCGGCTGCAGTGGATGCACGCAAACTTCACCGACCACAGTTTGGTCGCCGCCCTCGGCGACGCCCGCAGTTACGCCAGCAGGCTGTTCGACTACGGTGCGGAGGGCCGCGACCAGGTGCAGTGGGTGATCGACCGCCTGCGGGCGGATCCGAGTTCGAGGTCTGCCACCATCACCACCTTCGAGCCGCTGCTCGACACCAGCTACATCCCCTGTGTGAGCATGCTCGATTTCTGGATCAGGGCGGGCGCCGTCGAGCAGGTCGTCTACGCGCACAGCATCGACTTCGGGGCGAAGGGCTACGGCAACCTGGTGGAGCTCGCCGACCTCCAGCATCGGGTCGCGGCGGGCCTCGGAATGCCTGTCGGACGATTGGTGTTCATAGTGAAGTCGGCGCATGTCTACGACAGCGAGCTTTCGTATATGAACTCGGTGCTGGATAGCGCTAAGCTATAACGTCACGTTTGTGACGTCATATCCGCACGCCGTTGCGGGAAAAAATTTGTACGAAAAACGCAGCGGCCTTAGCTATGCCCATATCGGAGCAACAACTACATGACACTCATCACGACCACAGGCCCCAAGCAGGTCGCCATCAACGACATCGGATCTGCTGAAGATTTCCTTGCCGCGGTCGAAAAGACTCTCAAATTCTTCAACGACGGGGACCTCATCGAAGGAACCGTCGTCAAGATCGACCGCGACGAGGTGCTCCTCGACGTCGGTTACAAGACGGAGGGTGTCATCCCCTCCCGCGAACTCTCGATCAAGCACGATGTCGACCCGTCTGAGGTCGTCCAGGTCGGCGACATGGTCGAAGCCCTCGTCCTCCAGAAGGAAGACAAAGAAGGCCGCCTGATCCTCTCCAAGAAGCGCGCCCAGTACGAGCGCGCATGGGGAGACGTCGAGAAGATCAAGGAAGCAGACGGCGTCGTCACCGGTTCGGTCATCGAGGTCGTCAAGGGCGGCCTCATCGTCGACATCGGACTCCGCGGCTTCCTTCCGGCGTCGCTCATCGAGCTCCGCCGCGTTCGCGACCTCACCCCGTACCTCGGCCAGGACATCGAGGCCAAGATCCTCGAGCTCGACAAGAACCGCAACAACGTGGTTCTCAGCCGTCGCGCACTGCTCGAGCAGACCCAGTCCGAGAGCCGCACGACCTTCCTCAACAACCTCGCCAAGGGCCAGGTTCGCAAGGGTGTCGTCTCCTCCATCGTCAACTTCGGCGCCTTCGTCGACCTGGGTGGCGTCGACGGACTCGTTCACGTCTCAGAGCTGTCCTGGAAGCACATCGAGCACGCCTCAGAGGTTGTCGAGGTCGGCCAGGAGGTCACCGTCGAGATCCTCGAGGTGGACCTCGATCGCGAGCGCGTCTCGCTCAGCCTCAAGGCGACGCAGGAAGACCCGTGGCAGGTGTTCGCACGCACCCACGCGATCGGCCAGGTCGCACCGGGCAAGGTTACGAAGCTCGTTCCGTTCGGCGCGTTCGTTCGCGTTGCGGAGGGTATCGAGGGCCTGGTCCACATCTCCGAGCTCTCCGGCAAGCACGTAGAGCTCGCCGAGCAGGTCGTGTCGGTCGGCGACGAGGTCTTCGTCAAGGTCATCGACATCGACCTCGAGCGTCGCCGCATCTCGCTGAGCCTCAAGCAGGCCAACGAGGGTGTCGACCCCGAGGGCACCGAGTTCGACCCGGCGCTCTACGGAATGCTCACCGAGTACGACGACCAGGGCAACTACAAGTACCCGGACGGCTTCGACCCGGAGACCAACGAGTGGAAAGAGGGCTTCGAGACCCAGCGCGAGAAGTGGGAGCAGGATTACGCTGCGGCCCAGGCTCGCTGGGAAGCCCACAAGAAGCAGGTCACCGCAGCGAACGAGCAGGTCATCGAGGAGCTGCCCGCCGGCAGCTCGACATTCTCGAGCGATTCCGAAGCCGGCGCGGGCACCCTCGCCGACGACGAGGCGCTGGCCGCTCTTCGCGAGAAGCTCAGCTCGAGTGCTAGCTAATAAGTAATTCGCAGTAAGTAGCTACATGCGAATGGCCGGTCCTTCGGGACCGGCCATTCGCCGTTTCCGGAGGGTTCGCCCCAGCCAGATGGCGAGGATGATGATTCCCGCGATCGAAACGAGCACGAGGATCGGGAGAAGCACGGCGGCAATCGAGGTGAGCACGCTGCCGATGTCCTCCGTGAGGCTGGCGAACGGCGCGGCGATGCCCGCGGTCATCGTATTGAGCAGCGGACGTGAGGCCGCCTTGCCGAGATGCACGGCAAGGGCGAGGGCCACGCCGGATGCGATCGGTACCCACTGGTTATTCGTGAAGAATGCCGCGGGATCGGTGACGATCTTGGTGGTCGCGGTCGACCCCGAACCGAAAGCGATGCCGCCTGCGGTGGGGCGGATGACCGTCTGGATCCAGTCGTTCACCGAATCGACCACCGGTATCTTGTCCGCCACGAATTCGATCACGAGGAGTACCCCGAGGATAACGAGAACCCACGGGTTCTCCAGCCACCGCCAGGCGGCGGGAAGAGTGACGAAGTCGAGGAGTCGCGCCGACAGCCCGAGAACCAGCAGCGGGATGTACGCGTTGACGCCAGCGGAGACCGCAAGCCCCGCACCCGTCAGCACCTCGAACATGACCGCACACTAGCATTGCCTGCGTGTACCTGATCGGACTCACGGGCGGCATCGCCTCGGGCAAGAGCGTCGTGTCGCGGCGGCTGGCAGAGCACGGAGCGGTGCACATCGACGCCGACGGGCTCGCTCGCGAAGTCGTCGAACCCGGAACGGCCGGGCTGGCGGCGATCGCCGAACGATTCGGGGCATCCGTCATCGCCCCCGACGGCAGCCTCGACCGGCCGGCGCTCGGCGCCATCATCTTCACGGATCCGGCCGCTCGGGCCGACCTGAACGCGATCACCCACCCGGCCATCCAGGACCTCGCTCACGAACGTATGGATACCGCCGCGAGGGCGAACCCGCACGCGGTCGTCGTCTATGACGTACCCTTGCTCGCCGAGCGTCTCTCTGACGACGGTTATCACCGGTTCGACCTGGTCGTCGTGGTCGAGGCAACGGACGAGACTCGCGTCGGCCGCCTGGTGGAGATTCGCGGGCTATCTCACGACGAGGCCGAAAAGCGACTGGCGTCGCAGGCGAGCAACGCCGATCGGCGAGCGATCGCGGATGTCGTGATCGATAGCGACGGCACGCTCGACGAGACGCTCCGCCAGACCGACGAGCTCTGGAAAACGGTGAGCGCGCGGGCGTGAGCCGGCCAATGCTTCGAGAAAGCTCAGCGGGGACGGCCAGATGCTCACCCGCAGCCGACCCCGATACGACTACCGTGTACGCGGAGGTCGTTTCATGGTGGTCAGGGCACGGGTACTCGCGGCGGTGGCTGCGCTCTCACTCGTGCTCACCCTCACGATTGTCCAGTCCGCGAACGCGGTCGAAAAGCCGAAGCCGGTGAGCGCTTCTCCGCACATGCTGTCCTTCCAGCTTCCCGTCGCTGACGGGCACGCCTTCTCGCCCAATGCCCACAATCTGGCTGCGAGCGGCAAGCCCGGCAGTCCGCTGCTGCTGTTCCTGCCGGCCACCCGCGCGGTACCTCGCGACTATCGCGAATTTCTCTCGATGGCATCGCAGACCGGCTTTCATGTGCTGGCCCTCGACTACTCGAATCGTGGCACATCCGTCGTGAAGACCTGCGCCGGCATTCCGGATTGCTATGCGGCAGTGCAACAGAATCGGTTCGACGGAACCGACCCGAATGGCTGGAGTGCGATCCCGCCCGAGGACTCGATCCTGAATCGGCTGCGGTCCGCTCTCACTCACCTGAGGACCACCGATCCGTCCGGCGGCTGGGCTCGGTACGCGACCGGCGACCACGTGAACTGGAAGAACATCGTCGTTGCCGGGCACTCCCAGGGCGGCGGCCAATCCGCCTTCATCGCCCACCGCCACCGCGTGCACGCGGCGATCATGTTCTCGTCTCCGGTGCAGACGGATGCTGGCGTTCCTGCGACCTGGCTGACGACGAAGGGTGCGACACCGGCTTCGCATCTCTACGGCTTCGTCAACAGTCATGACATGTACTACCAGAACGTGATCGGATCCTGGCGAGCGCTCGGAATGGGCGAGCCGGTGAACGCGAAAGACGACCTCCTCGAGTTCAGGAACGCTCACACGATCGTCAGTACCAGGGACTACGGAACTCCGGACGAATCACACCTGTGGACGGCGACCGATTCGACTCCGAAGCTTGCGAATGGCACACCGGCGTACGCGAAGGTATGGCAGTGGCTGCTCGACCGGGTTCGCTGACATCTGACTCATAGCCGGGTCATAGCGCTCTGCCAGTCCGGCCTTGGTGGTCTGGGTAGTGTGGAAGCATGGACGGTCTCGCTGGACTCATTTCTCGCAGGGCCGCGGAGACCCCCGACAGCGTCTGGCTCGAGGACGCCCGGTCACACCGCATCGTCACGTTCGCCGGGCTCGCGGAAGCGTCCGCTTCCTGGGCGTCGCGGCTAGGCGGCGTCGCCGCAATCGGCTCCGTCATCATCGATGTCGGGGACCCGCTCGACTTTGCGCTCGCGCACCTGGCGGTTGTCGCATCCGGACGTCGCTCAGTGCCGACCAACCCCGACCTGACCGACCAGGAACTCACCCGAACCTGTGCGCTGCTGGACGATTCTGTTGCGGTGATTTCGGACCGCGACGACCGTTCCCTGGCGGGAATCACGCTCATCCCCGTGGCAACGCTCCCGAGCACGAACGAGCCGTTGCGCGCGCCGGACAGTGCGGGATCTGTGCTGCTTTTCACCTCTGGATCCACGGGCGAGCCCAAGGGCGTCGAGATGCAGGAACGCCAGCTGATGTTCGTTGCGGAGGCCATCGCGCGACACAATGCGCTCACTCCCGCCGACCGCGGGTACAACCCTCTGCCCCTGTTCCACGTCAACGCTGAGGTTGTTGGATTGCTGTCAACTCTCGTCTCCGGGTCCGCGCTCGTGCTCGACCGCCGGTTTCACCGCACCGGCTTCTGGGAGCTCGTCAGGGAGCGCCGGATCACCTGGATCAATGCCGTACCCGCGATCCTCGCGGTGCTCGCCCGCGGCGGCACGCTCGACATCCCGGATTCGGTGCGGTTCGTGCGTTCCGCCTCGGCCCCCCTGCCGGATGCTGTGCGGGTAGCCCTTGGCGGCGTTCCGCTCGTCGTGAGCTGGGGCATGACCGAGGGGGCGAGCCAGATCACTGCGACGCCGCTCGGTGCGCCCGCCCGCGACGGTTCGGTGGGTGTGCCCGTCGGGAGCGAAGTGCAGGTGCGTGACGACGACGGCGCGACGCTTGCCGCGGGTGAGGTGGGCAACCTGTGGGTGCGCGGGCCGGGGATCGTCACGAGCTATTTCCGCGGCAGGGCGGCGGAACGCTTCGACGCCGACGGCTGGCTCAGCTCAGGCGACCTGGGCGTGATCGACACGGACGGGTGGGTCTCTCTCGTCGGCCGATCCGACGACGTCATCAATCGTGGGGGAGAGAAGGTCTACCCGGCGGAAGTGGAGGAGGTGCTGCTCGGAGACGATCGAGTGAGGGAGGCGGTCGTCGTGGGCCGACCCGACCCGATTCTGCACCAGGTGCCCGTTGCGTACGTGATTCTCGTCGATCCGGATCTCGCCGACCGTGAGCCCCTGGTGGCCGACCTGATGGGTCGCGCCGAGCGCGAACTCCCACGCTTCAAGCGTCCGGTCGAGATCAGCATCGTTGTCGATGTTCCGCGTGCGCCCACCGGCAAGGTCCAGCGCAACAAGGTGCGCGCGTTGGCGGAAAGCGCGTGACCGCGAGCGCGCCGGTCGCCGTCCCGACGAAACGGGCGAAACACCTCTACGAGGTGGACATCGTCCGCATCCTCACCTTCCTCTGCGTCATCGCGGTGCACACCACCAGTCACACCGCTGCGGCATCCGACATCGGCCTGTACGCGATTCTCGGACTCGTGCACTTCACGCGCGACGTCTTCTTCGCTCTCTCGGCGTTCGTACTCGTCTACAGCTATCTCAGCAAGCCGGTGCCGATGTCGAAGTTCTGGCCGCGCCGCTTCCTGCTGGTAGGCGTGCCCTATGTCGTCTGGTCGGCGATCTACTTCACGGCGTCTAACGTCAACTCGCCGCACGGCACGATCCTCGACGCGCTCGGGCGCTTTCTTCAGCACCTCGTCACCGGCACGGCCTGGTACCACCTGTACTTCCTGCTCGTGACCATGCAGGTCTATCTGCTCGTGCCGGTGATCGTCTGGTTCGTCAAGAAGACGCGCCGGCACCACGTGGCCATGCTCTCCGTCGCGTTCGTGCTCCAGGTCGCGTTTTATTGGTACCTCGCCTACGGATCCACGGAGCCGGCATGGCTCGAGAGCTATTCGAAGGTCTACTTCTTCACGTACACGTTCTTCATCCTGCTCGGTGCCGTTCTCGCCGACCACGCGCGCCAGCTGATGGCGTGGGTCGCCGGCCATCGTCGGCTGATCGGCTGGATCACCCTCGGCACCGGGCTGTTCACGCTCGCGGTATTCGCCTTCGTGCACTGGGTGGTGGGATACAGCTACTACCGTTCCGGCACCCCGCTGCAACCGGTGATGGTCGTCTGGTCGATCGCCATCGGCCTCGCGTTCCTGGCCATCGGCAGCTATTGGTCGGAACGGCGCACGGCGGGGAGTCGGTTCTCACGGCTGGTCGACACCGCGTCGGACCGGTCGTTCGGCATCTTCCTGTCCCACCCGCTCGTCCTGTGGCTCATCCTGCTGCCCGGGCCGAACTGGCTGACCCAAACGATTCCCGACCCGTGGTCGACGATCGTCGCCTACCTCACGGTGATCGTCGGCGCGGTGCTGATCACCGAGGTCGCCCGTCGTCTCCCCGTGAGTCTCGCGCTCACCGGTCGGCCGTACCGTCGCAGGGTCGTTAAACCGAGAACGCCCCCGGCCGAAGCCGGGGACGTTCCGTCGAACTGACCATCTAGACCGTACGCACAGCGAGCGGCTGCTCGGCGATCGGATCTACGGGCTTCGGACGCATGATGCCGGCGAGAATTGTCGCGCCGATCAGGATCACGATGGAGATGCCGAACAGCCAGGTGAAGCCGGTGCCGCCCGATGCCCAGGTGATGAGCGAACCACCGGCGATCGCGGAGACGACGCCGGCGATGGCGAAGCCGGTGTTCATCATCCCGCTCGCGGCACCGGACCAGGTGGGCGCGATGTCCATCGGAATCGACCACAGCTGCGCGTTCGTGAGTTCGAGGAAGAAGAACGCGAGTGCGAGAGTCACGACGGTCACGACCAGCGGCGGGGTGAACAGGATCGGGATCATGCATACGGCAGCACCGATGAAGCCGATCAGCAAGAAAGTCCTGCGGGCGTTCCTCGCGTTGCCCGTCCGACGCAGCAGGGCGTCGCTGAGCACGCCGCCGAGTGTGTCGCCGATCACCCCACCGGCCAGGATGAGCGAGGTCAGCAGCCCGTAGTGGGCGACGTCCTGCTTATAGGTGGAGGCGAGCAGCGACGGGATCCAGGTGAAGAATACCCAGGCCACCCAGCCGTACCCGAAGTCCACCGCGGTCACCGGCAGGATGCTGCGCGCGAGTCGCTTCCACGGCACCGGCGGGGTGTCTTTCGGCTTGGCGATCGCCGGGATCTCCGACAGCTCGAGTTGGCTGATGCCCTTGACCTGCTTCGGCTGGTCGCGGAAAAGCACGAACCAGACGACGGCCCACAGCACGCTCAGGATGCCGACCGCGATGAACGAGAACCGCCAGTCGTACGCGGCGATCAGGGCCGCCACCACGATCGGTGCGGCGGCCGTGCCGAGACGCGATGCGGAGTGCACGATTCCCTGCACCATGCCGTTACGGTCCCGCGGGATCCATCGGCTCATCGCCTGGGTGGCGGTGGGGAAGGTCGCCGATTCGCTCAGGCCGAGAACGGCTCGCGCCACCAGCAGCGAGATGAGGCCGCCGGCGAGTCCGGATGCCAGCGTCGCCGCGCCCCAGAGCACGCCCAGCACGAGCAGGCCGCGGCGCGGGCCGAGCTTTTCACCGATGCGACCGCCCAGGATCTGGAACACGGCGTACCCGACGGCGAAGACCGAGGTCGCGAGACCGAACTCGAACGGCGAGAGGCCGAGACCGCCCTTCGCCGTCGACGCCATGATCGAGGGGCCTGCGGTGGCGATGTTCGTTCGGTCGAAGTACGAGATGAAATACATCACGCAGAGCAACACGACGACCATGCCGCGTCGACGATGCACGATCAGGGGAGCCGGCCTGGGCGGACGTTCCATGGTTGCAGTCATCCGAGTCCTCGCTTTCCGGGGCACCGGGGGTGCCCGCCACACGAGCTGAGAGTATTCACAGGCGCTATGGAACTCCTGAAAGCCGCTTCTGCATACCCGATCTGCCGATTCCTGCAGGGGTGTCGGTGGCGCTGCCTAAGCTGGAAGCTATGGAACCGACGAGATCCGTGCGCCCGTTCGAGGTGATCAGCGAGTACGTGCCGAGCGGCGACCAGCCGCAGGCCATCGCCGAACTGACCGCGCGCATCAATGCCGGCGAGACGGATGTGGTGCTGCTCGGCGCGACCGGCACCGGCAAGTCCGCGACCACCGCCTGGCTCATCGAGGCGGTGCAACGGCCAACCCTCGTTCTCGCCCACAACAAGACCCTGGCGGCGCAGCTTGCCAACGAGTTCCGCGAACTGATGCCCAACAACGCGGTCGAGTACTTCGTCTCCTACTACGACTACTACCAGCCCGAGGCCTACGTGCCGCAGACCGACACCTTCATCGAAAAGGACTCGTCGATCAACGCGGAGGTGGAGCGGCTGCGTCACTCCACGACCAACTCGCTGCTGAGCCGCCGCGACGTGATCGTCGTCTCCACCGTCTCGTGCATCTACGGGCTCGGTTCGTCCGAGGAGTATCTCGACGCGATGATGGCGCTCCAGGTCGGCATGAAGATCAATCGCGAGACGCTCATCCGCAAATTCGTCTCGATGCAGTACCAGCGCAACGACGTCGACTTCTCCCGCGGCAACTTTCGGGTGCGCGGCGACACCATCGAGATCATCCCGATGTACGAAGAACTGGCCATCCGCATCGAGATGTTCGGTGATGAGGTCGAGGCCATCTACAGCCTGCACCCGCTCACCGGCGACATCGTGAAGAAGCTCGATTCGGTGTCCGTGTTCCCCGGGTCGCACTATGTCGCCGGCCAGGATCGCATGCACGCGGCGATCAAGACCATTCAGGTGGAACTCGACGATCGTTTGCAGCAACTCGAGCGCGAGGGCAAGCTGCTCGAAGCCCAGCGCCTCCGCATGCGCACCAATTTCGACCTCGAGATGATGCAGCAGATCGGGTTCTGTTCGGGGATCGAGAACTATTCGCGACACATCGACGGCCGACAGCCGGGGGAGGCGCCGCACTGCCTCATCGACTACTTCCCCGAAGACTTCCTCGTCGTCATCGACGAGTCGCACGTGACGGTTCCGCAGATCGGCGCGATGTACGAGGGTGATGCGTCGCGCAAGCGCACCCTGGTCGAGCACGGTTTCCGGCTGCCCAGCGCCCTCGACAACCGACCCCTCAAGTTCAATGAGTTTCTCGATCGCGTCGGCCAGAAGGTCTACCTGTCTGCGACACCCGGCAAGTATGAGATGGGCATCACCGATTCGGTGGTCGAGCAGATCATCCGCCCGACCGGGCTCATCGACCCGGAGATCGTCGTGAAGCCGACCAAGGGGCAGATCGACGACCTGCTCGAGCAGATTCGCATCAGGGTCGCAAAGAACGAGCGCATCCTCGTCACTACCCTCACCAAGAAGATGTCGGAGGAGCTCACCGAATTTCTCGGCGAGGCGGGCGTGCGGGTGCGCTATCTGCACTCCGATGTCGACACCCTGCGCAGGGTCGAGTTGCTCACCGAACTGAGGCAGGGCGTCTACGACGTACTGGTCGGCATCAACCTGCTGCGTGAAGGTCTCGACCTGCCCGAGGTGTCGCTCGTGGCGATTCTCGACGCCGACAAGGAGGGGTTCCTGCGCTCCTCCACGTCGCTCATCCAGACCATCGGCCGCGCGGCACGCAACGTGTCCGGCGCCGTGTACATGTACGCGGACGTGATGACCGACTCGATGAAGCAGGCCATCGAAGAGACCAATCGGCGGCGTGAGAAGCAGGTGGCATACAACCTGGAGCGCGGTGTCGACCCGCAACCGCTGCGTAAGAAGATCGCCGACATCACCGACCAGCTCAACCGGGAAGATGCGGACACCGCGGAGCTGCTGGCTGGCCGGAGCGGGCGCAAACGGTCCCCGACGCCGAGCCTCGCCCGGGAGGGACTCGCCGCGGTCGGCGCGAACAGCCTGGAGTCGATCATCCGCGACCTCAACGACCAGATGCTGCAGGCCGCCGGTGAACTCAAGTTCGAACTCGCCGGCCGACTTCGGGATGAAGTGGCCGATCTCAAGAAGGAGTTGCGGCAGATGGAAGCGGCCGGGCACCTGACGTAAGCGTTCTCCACGAGTGAACCCGGCCAAGCAATGTCGGTGGCATCGATAGAATTTGTAGAGTGTCTATCTCGCGTGTGACCTCATCGGCCAAACTCTCGGTTCATGGTGCGCGCGTGCACAACCTCAAGAGCGTTGACATCGAAATCCCGCGGGATTCGCTCGTGGTATTCACCGGTTTGTCGGGTTCCGGCAAGTCGTCGCTCGCGTTCGACACCATCTTCGCCGAGGGCCAGCGCCGTTACGTCGAGTCGCTATCCGCGTACGCCCGCCAATTCCTGGGGCAGGTCGATCGGCCCGACGTCGACTTCATCGACGGGCTAAGCCCCGCGGTCTCCATCGACCAGAAGTCGACCAACCGCAACCCACGGTCGACGGTGGGAACCATTACCGAGATCTACGACTACATGCGACTGCTGTGGGCGCGAATCGGCATCGCGCACTGTCCCGTGTGCGGCGCGATCATCGCGCGACAGACGGTGCAGCAGATCGCCGACCAGCTGATGACCCTCGAGTCCGGCACCCGCTACCAGGTGGTGAGCCCGGTGATCTCGCAGAAGAAGGGCGAGTTCGTCGACCTCTTCAAAGAGCTGGCGGCGAGCGGCTATTCCCGCGCGATCGTCGACGGCGAGCAGATCCAGCTGAGCGAACCGCCGATCCTCAAGAAGCAGATCAAGCACGACATCTCGGTCGTCGTCGACCGGCTGGTCGCCGCCGACGACATCCTCACCCGGCTCACCGATTCACTCGAGACGGCACTCCGCCTCACCGACGGGCTGGTCAGCATCAACTACATCGATGAGACAGGGGATGCGGCCTGGCGCAATTTCTCGGAGAAGCTGTCCTGCCCGAACGGGCATCCGGTGCAGCTCACCGAGATCGAGCCGCGCACCTTCTCGTTCAATGCGCCGTTCGGCGCCTGCCCGGAGTGCTCCGGTCTCGGCACCAAGATGTCGGTCGATCCCGAGCTTCTGCTCGGCGACCCGGAGCTCAGCCTCGCGGACGGCGTCATCCTGCCCTGGACGCAGTCGGGCAAGGGACTTTTCAACTACTTCCAGCGGCTGCTCGAGGGCCTGGCCGCGGATCTCGACTTCTCGCTGAAGACCCCGTGGAAGAAGCTGTCACCCGAGGTGCAGAACGCGATCCTGCGGGGCAACGACTTCCAGGTGACGGTGCGCTGGAAAAACCGGTTCGGCCGGGAGATGAAGTACTCGACCGGTTTCGAGGGCGTGATGCCCTACATCGAGCGCAAGTTTCTCGAGGCGGAGAGCGACTCGGCACGCCAGCGCTACGCGAGCTACCTGCGTGAGATCAACTGTCCGGTGTGCGACGGCAAGCGGCTGAAGCCCGAGGTGCTGGCGGTGACCGTTCACGACCACAACATCGCCGAGGTCTCCGAACTCAGCCTCATCGACGCGTTCGAGTTCATGGACCTGCTCGAGCTGAGCGAGCGTGAAGCGAAGATCGCCGCGCAGGTGCTGCGCGAGATCCGCCTTCGACTCGAGTTCCTCATCGAGGTCGGTCTCAAGTACCTGTCGCTGTCCCGCTCGGCGGGATCACTCTCCGGAGGAGAGGCGCAGCGCATCCGACTAGCCACCCAGATCGGGTCGGGGCTCACCGGCGTGCTCTACGTGCTCGACGAGCCGAGCATCGGGCTTCACCAACGCGACAACCGCCGGCTGATCGAGACACTGGTCAAGCTCAAGAACCTGGGCAACACGCTCATCGTGGTCGAGCACGACGAAGACACCATCCGCACGGCGGACTGGGTCGTCGACATCGGGCCGGGCGCGGGGGAGCACGGCGGCGAGGTAGTACATTCCGGCTCGTACGAAGACCTGCTCGACAATCGTCGATCGATCACCGGCGACTACCTGTCCGGGCGCAAAGCCATCGACATCCCCGACAAACGCCGCGCGATCGACAAGAAGCGGATGCTCCGGGTTGA
>JAODAT010000068.1 GCA_025463565.1 Microbacteriaceae bacterium | reverse complement strand
CACCGACGACCACCGACGGGACGGGCAACTCGTTGTGCGGCTCGGGCTGGCCGAGGTTAAGGGCATCGGCGAAGACGTTGCCAAAGCCATCGTCGCCGAGCGCGATGCTCATGGCCCTTATCTCGATATGGCCAATCTCGTGCGACGCACCGGGCTGGTCACCGCCCAACTCGAAGCCCTCGCCGCCGCCGGGGCCTTCGAAGGGTTCGGTTTGTCGATGCGGGAAGCGCTGTGGGCCGCGGGCGACGCCGCACAGGACAGGGCCGAATACCTCGAAGGCAGCATGGTGAGCGTGCAGCCACCGCTGTTCTCGATGCCGTCCAGCATCGACCTGCTCGCCGCCGATCTCTGGGCGACCGGCATCTCGCCGAGCGACCATCCGATCCGCTACGCGCGTGCCGAACTCACCGAGCGCGGCGCCCTCAGCGCGGCAGACCTGCGGTCGGCCGAATCGGGGCGACGCATCGAGGTCGGCGGCGTCGTCACCCACCGCCAGCGGCCCGCCACAGCAAGCGGCATCACGTTCATGAACCTGGAAGACGAGACCGGGCTGGTCAACGTGATCTGCAGCGTCGGTGTCTGGAACCGCTACCGCAGGGTCGCCCGCGACGCCACCGCCATGGTGGTGCGGGGCATTCTGGAACGCTCACCCGAAGGGGTGACCAACCTGCTCGCCGACCGGCTGGAGACGCTCAGCATCGCGCATCGCACGACATCCCGCGACTTCCGCTAAACAACGTCACACCCCCAGTTAGAGGCACCCGAAACTCGCATAGTCCCCCGCAGGGAGGACAAAACCGGGGAGATATGGGGGACAGATCCGGCGACGGAGCCGTACCCCCTACGAGTGCCACCAACAGTGGGGAGGGCGGCGTTGCTACCCGGATGAAACCATCCAAACGTGGTCACCTTCAACCCCGTCAGCAGCCAGCTCCTGGTCGCGATCAACAGGAGCGCCGCCACGCGCACGCCCATCCGCGCCAGAATCGTCGAGTCTGCTGCCAGCCGGGCCGTCGTCATCCGCGCCGCGCTCATCCGTCGTGCGCCCCTCCAGCCGGCGTTCATCCGGCCCGCGTTCATGCGGCGCGGAGTCATCCGACCACCGTTCTCGGCACACTTCGCGATGGCCGTCAGCGCGGCCTTCGTCGTCTTCGTCATCGTGCTCACCGCGGGCGTGAGCGCCCCGGCGCAGGCTGTGGCGCCACTGCCGACCCTGAACACCCAACTGCTCGGCGCGAACATCGCGCTGGTCAACGACGAGAACACTCTCGCCGCAGAGCTCTCCGTCGCCGACAGCGAGATCGCCTTCGCGCAGCAGGTACTGGCCGCCAGCAGCGGCAAAACGCTCGACGAGGTCGCCCGCACCAAACTCGCCGGCCAGCTCGCCGTAGCGACGGCGAACCAGGCGGCGGCCGAATCCCGCCTTGCAGCGTGGAAGCAGCTGAACACGCTCGCCGCGAATCCGGCCGACAACGACACGACAGCACAGCTCCTCGCCCTCCGCCAGCCCGTTGAGCTGTCGATCGACCTCACGGCGGTCGAGGATGTCAGCGTGGCGGTCGCCGCATGGAACGCGGAGCAGGCTGAACTCGCGGCGGAAGCGGCACAGGCCGCCGCGGCAGCTGCCGCGGCAGCGACCCCGCACTCTCGACACGTTTCGGCGGCCCCGGCCAGCACCGGCGACTCCCAGGACAAGGCCTCGATCGCCGAGGCCGTGTTCGCACAGTACGGCTTCTCGAGCTATGTGTTCGACGGCGGCCAGACCCAGGGTCACTACGGCGCCACCGACATGAACCGCCAGATCATCTACCTGCAGCTGAGCATCATCCCGACGTCGATCGTCCGGTCGGTGGCGCTTCACGAATACCAGCACATCCTGCAGGCCCGTGAGTACGGCGGATACGCGGGAGCCGTCGCCAACTTCGGCTCAGTTCTCGCCATGGAGGAAGCCGCGGACTGCGGCGCCCTGGCCGCCGGCGCGACGTGGGTCAACTACGGGTGTCACTAGCCGCCGCGTGCCCGTCGGTGAGGTCTCGACAAGCTCGACCCGCCTGAGCTGGCTCAGTTTCAGGCGAGGCAAGCAGGGCCGAGCAGGCTCTTCAGCTCGCCGTACAGGTCGGCGGTCACCGAGACCGGGAACGGCACCTCGAAGAGCCGGGCACTCTCGCCCTTGACCAGCTTCAGGCGCACCTCCGTGTCGCCGGTGTGGCGGATCAGCACGTCGTTCAGCGCGGTCACGACATCGGTGGTGGCGCGGAATTCCGGCATCGAGATCACCAGCGGACCGGATCCGAGGCTCTGGCCGACATCGGGGCTGAAGACGCTGGACGCCTGGAGATTCAGGCCGTCGTCGCGCACGCTCACCCGCCCGCGAATGACCACGATCGAGTCGTTCACCAGGGCGGGCGAGAATTCCTGGTAGGTCTTGCCCAGGAACATGACGGTCACCTCGGCCCCGAAGTCTTCGACGGTGATCATCGCGTACTGGTTGCCCGAGTTGCGCGCCACACGGTGCTGCACCGAGGTGACGAGCCCCGCGATGGTGACGTGTTCGCCGTCGCCCGCGACCTCGCCCTCGAGCAGCTCCGCGATGGTGGTGCTCCGATGCTTGGCGAGCTGCAGCTCCAGGCCGGCCAGCGGGTGGTCGGAGACATAGAGCCCGAGCATTTCGCGTTCGGCGGCGAGCAGGAAGCGTTTGTCCCACTCGGGCCGGGGGCGTACCTCGAAGACCTCTTCGTCGTCGAAGTCGAACAGCCCCATCTGGCCGGTACGCGCGTTGTCATCCGCCTCCCGCTTGCGCTTCGAGAAGGACTCCGTCGCCTCCTCATGCACCTCGAACAGGCTGCGACGGCTGTCGCCGAGCGAGTCGAAGGCTCCCGCTTTGATGAGGGATTCGATGGTTCGCTTGTTCGCCACCTGCAGCGGCACCTTGCTGAGGAAGTCGCCGAACGACGTGAAGCGGCCCTTCTCCTCGCGGGTCTGGCGGACCAGCTCGACGACGTTCGCGCCGACGTTGCGCACGGCGCCCATCCCGAAGCGGATGTCGCCGATACCATCGCCCGCCGCGGGCACGGCGGTGAAGTCCACGAACGACTCGTTGACATCCGGCGCCAGAACCTTGATGCCCATACGGCGGCACTCGCTGAGGTACATGCCGAGCTTGTCTTTGGAGTCGCCGACGCTGGTGAGGAGGGCTGCCATGTACTCGGCCGGGTGGTTGGCCTTCAGGTAGGCGGTCCAATAGCTGAGCACGCCGTAGCCGGCGCTGTGCGCCTTGTTGAAGGCGTAGTCGGCGAACGGCATCAGCGTGTCCCAGAGCACCTTCACGGCGCCCGTCGAGTAGCCGTTGCTGAGCATTCCCGCTTCGAAGTCCTCGTACTGCTTGTCGAGCTCAGACTTCTTCTTCTTGCCCATCGCGCGCCGCAGCACATCGGCCTGGCCGAGCGTGAAGCCGGCCACCTTCTGCGCGACCGACATCACCTGCTCCTGGTACACGATGAGGCCGTAGGTAATGCCCAGGCTTTCGCGCAGTGGCTCTTCGAGCTCCGGGTGGATGGCCTCGATCTTCTGCAGCCCGTTCTTGCGCAGGGCGTAGTTGGTGTGCGAGTTCATGCCCATCGGGCCCGGCCGGTAGAGGGCGATCACAGCCGAGATGTCTTCGAAGCTGGTGGGCTTCAGCTGCTTCAGGAGCGACCGCATCGGACCGCCATCGAGCTGGAACACGCCGAGCGTGTCGCCGCGGGCGAGCAGGTCGTAGGTCTTCTGGTCGGCGTCGAGGTCGAGATCTTCGATCACCAGCTTCGTGCCGGTGTTCTTCTCGATCATTTTCAGTGCGTCTTCGATGATGGTGAGGTTGCGCAGCCCGAGGAAGTCCATCTTGATGAGGCCGAGCGACTCCAGCGGCGGCTGGTCGAACTGAGTGATGATCGCGCCGTCGTCTTCGCGCTTCATGATCGGGAGCACCTCGAGCAGCGGCTCGGCGGACATGATCACGCCCGCGGCATGCACGCCCCACTGGCGCTTCAGGTTCTCGATGCCGAGGGCGGTGTCGAAGACCTTCGCCGCCTCGGGATCGGTGTCGATGATGGTGCGGAGATCGGCCGCCTCTTTCCAGCGTTCCGCATCCTTGTTGGTGACGTCCCCGAGCGAGATGTCCTTGCCCATGATCGCGGGCGGCATCGCCTTCGTGAGCTTCTCACCAACGGAGTACGGCATCCCGAGCACACGTGCCGAGTCCTTCAGCGCCTGCTTGGCCTTGATCGTGCCGTAGGTGACGATCTGGGCGACCCGGTCGTCGCCGTACTTGTCGGTGACATAGCGGATGACCTCGGGGCGCCTGCGGTCGTCGAAGTCGACGTCGACGTCGGGCATGGAGACGCGCTCCGGGTTGAGGAACCGCTCGAAGATGAGACCGTGCGCGAGCGGGTCGAGCTCGGTGATCCCCATCGCGTACGACGCCATGGACCCGGCGGCGGAACCGCGACCCGGCCCCACCCGGATGCCCTGGCTCTTCGCCCAGGTGATGAAGTCGGCAACCACCAGGAAGTAGCCGGGGAAGCCCATCTGCTTGATGACATCGATCTCGTACTGCGCCTGGGCGAGGTGCTCCGGGGATGGGGCGCCGGCGAATCGGCGCAGCATGCCGAGGTTGACCTCCTTCTCGAACCAGGTGGCCTCGGTCTCCCCCTCCGGTACCGGGAAACGCGGCATCAGGTCACGGTGCTCGAACGACACCTCGCAGCGCTCGGCGATGAGCAGGGTGTTGTCGCAGGCCTCGGGGTGGTCGCGGAACAGGTGGCGCATCTCGGCAGCCGACTTCAGATAGAACTCATCCGAGTCGAACTTGAACCGGTTGGGGTCGTCGAGTGTCGACGCGGATTGCACGCAGAGCAGCGCTGCGTGAGCTGTCGCATCGTGCGCGTGCGTGTAGTGCAGGTCGTTGGAGGCGACGAGCGGGAGGTCGAGTTCCTTCGCGAGCTTCAGCAGATCCTGCATGGTTCGACGCTCGATGTCGATGCCGTGGTCCATCACCTCGGCGAAGAAGTTCTCTTTGCCGAAGATGTCCTGGAACTCACCGGCAGCCTTGCGCGCCTCGGCGTACTGGCCGAGCCGCAGGCGCGTCTGCACCTCGCCGCCCACGCATCCGGTCGTCGCGATGATGCCCTTGGAGTAGCGGTTCAGCAACTCGCGGTCCATGCGCGGCTTGAAGTAGAAGCCCTCCATCGACGCGAGCGACGACAGTTTGAACAGGTTGTGCATGCCCTCGTTGTTCTCGGACAGCAGCGTCATGTGCGTATATGAGCCCGACCCGCCCACGTCGTCCTGCACCTGGCCGGAGTTGCCCCAGCGCACACGGGTCTTGTCTTGCCGGGCCGTTCCGGGCGTGATGTACGCCTCGGTGCCGATGATCGGCTTGATACCTGCGGCCGTCGCCTGGTTCCAGAAGTCGTATGCACCAAACATGTTGCCATGGTCGGTGATCGCGATCGCGGGCATGCCCTGCTCGACCGCGGCCGCCATCAGCGGCTTCACCCGGGCGGCTCCGTCCAGCATCGAGTACTCGCTGTGCACGTGAAGGTGCACGAATGAATCATCGATGGATGCCAAGAAAGTGCTCCGACTAGCCGTGGGTGTTGAACAAGAATAAGCCTCGTTCAGTCGCCCCTCAGCACGTCGAGCGCGTGTTGCAGGTCCTGGGGGTAAGAACTCTCGAAAACGACTTCGTCGCGGCTGCCCGGATGACGAAAACCGAGCTCTTTGGCGTGCAACCACTGCCTCGACAGCCCGAGCCTGGCGGTGATGCTCGGGTCGGCGCCGTACATCGCGTCACCGACGCAGGGGTGGCGCTGTGCGGCCATATGAACCCGGATCTGGTGGGTGCGACCGGTCTCGAGATGCACCTCGAGGAGCGACGCACTCGGGAACGCCTCGAGTGTCTCGTAATGGGTCACCGACGGCTTGCCCTCGATGGTGACCGCGAACTTCCAGCTGGAGGAGGGATGCCGCCCGATCGGCGCATCGATCGTTCCGGCCAGCGGATCCGGATGTCCCTGAACGACGGCGTGATAGATCTTGGAGACCTCGCGGTCGTGGAACTGGCGCTTGAGCTCGGTGTATGCCCGCTCGCTCTTGGCGACCACCATAAGGCCGCTCGTTCCGGCATCCAACCTGTGCACGATGCCGGCCCGTTCGCTGGCACCCGAGGTCGAGATCCTGAACCCTGCTCCGGCGAGAGCTCCGAGCACCGTCGGACCGGTCCAGCCGACCGACGGGTGAGCCGCCACCCCCACCGGCTTGTCGACGACCACGATGTCGTCGTCGTCGTAGACGATACCGAGATCGGGCACGTGCACCGGAACGATGCTGGGAGCCTCACGCGGCTCCCAGCTCACCTCGAGCCACGCGTCGGCACGCAGTCGATCGGACTTGCCCGCGACGACCCCATCGATCGTCACCCCGCCGGCCTCGGTGACTTCCGCGGCAAAGGTGCGAGAGAAGCCGAGCAGTTTGGCGATCGCGGCATCCACCCGTTCGCCCGCGAGCCCTTCGGGCACAGGGAGGCTCCGCGACTCCATCGCTACTTCGGTTCGGGCGTCGCGGTCGCGCTCGACTTGACGGTGCGACGACCGTCGAGGCGAATGCCGCGGATCGTCAGGATGATGAAAAGGGCCATGCTGGCGCAGATGAACGAGTCGGCGATGTTGAAGATCGCGGGAAATCCGTAGACCTGGATGAAGTCGACGACGTGGCCGACCCCGAAGCCGGGTTCACGGAACAGCCGGTCGGTGAGGTTGCCTGTCGTGCCGCCCAGCAGCATCCCGAACAGCACGGCCCAGCCGAGCGAGCGAATGCGGCGGGCGAAGATGACGATGAAGACCGTCACCGCGGCCGCGGCCAGCGAGAAGATCCACGTCATTCCGGTGGCGAGCGAAAACGCTGCGCCCGGATTCTTGACGAAATGGAAGGTCAACACCTGGCCGATGACGCTCACCTGCTCGCCCTCGACCATGTTCTTCACGATGAGGAACTTGGTGAGCTGGTCAACGCCGTAGACGACCACAGCGACGCCCGCGAGAAGGAGCAGCGCGCGACCGCTTACGCTCCTCGCACCGCCCTTGCCAGCACCGTCCGTGCTCGTCTGGGGCTCAGTTGCCGCCAAAGCCCTGGAAGCCGGCGGGCTGCGGCGCCGCTGCCTGCAACGGGTTATATTGCTGCGGCGCGGCCTGCTGAGGCGCGGCCTGCTGCTGCGGTGCACCGGTCATCGCGTTGGGAGCCTCGAGTTCGCGGAGCTGGCCCTCGATGTACCCGCGAAGCTTCTGTCGGTAGTCACGCTCGAAGGAGCGCAGTTCCTCGATGCGGTGCTCGAGCGACTGGCGCTCCTGGTCGAGGGATGACAGCTGCTGGCGCTGGGCGTTCTCCGCCTCGCTGACGACCCGTGCAGCCGTCGCGTGGCCCTCTGCGATGAGCGCGTCGCGCTTCTCGATGCCTTCGCGAACGTGCTCTTCGTGCAGCTTGCGTGCGAGCTGCAG
>JAODAT010000160.1 GCA_025463565.1 Microbacteriaceae bacterium | reverse complement strand
GCGAAATTGGTAAACGTTGCGGTCTCAGAAGCCGTTGAGAATTGTCTCTTGAGAGTTCGAGTCTCTCTTCGGGCACATCCGTTTAATGAGAGTCTTAAGTTAAAAGTAGCAAGTCGGAATTTTACGGCCAGGCTTTAACTTAAGACTTTCTGCTTATATGAGAGCCCGGGTGGCGAAATTGGTAGACGCACCATCTTGAGGGGGTGGCATTCGTAAGGATGTACGAGTTCGAATCTCGTTCCGGGCACATTGCAAATCTATACAGATGTTATGTATTGATTCTGATAATACCATACTACAATGCAAAAACCGTCACTCCAGGATAATTTACCATCGGCGGCTAATGCTACCGTTAACGAACTCATATATGCGGTCGGTTTTGTTAAAGCTTTTAATAACCCGCTGTAATGCTTTTGAACTGGTATGGATAGCTGCTGCATCACGCATAGCGCCCGATTTTAAATTGGGGATATCCTGACCTACTCTCGTGATGGTGAGCTTTTCTTCTACCGCAAGAGTAAATAATACCTGCTCAATAGCGTACGATTTTCCAGAGCTCGTACCACCCTGGTTAACTACATCATGCGCGGTCGAATTATAATTATATTTAAATAACGCTGTAGTGTTCATTGTGGAAATATTTTGATAAGGTTTAAACAAATGTTAACTTATATAGCAACATCCTTTTCACTACCTGCAACTTGCGGGCCTGCTTCAACTATCTCAATACGCAGGCTTTTTGGCTTAGCCTCATGTAAGGCGCTGTCGGCCTTGTCGGTCCATCCCATGCTTTTTAATGCAAATATGGCCCCTGTCGGTGCTTGCTGGTGCAGGCGTTTTTCGTATTCGGCCTCAACCCTTAACCTTGCTCGTCTGAGTTGTAGTTTATGTTTTCCCCGGCGTTCATATTCTTCAAGTTCCTGTTTGCTGCTAAAGCCAAGAAAAAGGGCTAACCCTGTTAGTAACACAGGTTCGGGCAAACGGTCCCAGATGATCTTTTCGGTTAATCCGGTGTCTTTTTTGCTGGAAGTTGACGGTGCTTTTTCAATGTGATATTCACCTTTTATATAGTGAAAATACGCATCTATTTTCGCCGCAAATTCCTTTGGGTCATATACGTAATGCATGAAAGTAAGTTTAATATGATATAAATGCCGAATGGCATAAAACATATTCAAAAGTACGAAAATAAAATTGAATTTGCTAATAATATTAGAATTTTTTTTAAAAATGAAGTAGTCGGCTTTTTGTAATTTATTCCAGGCTGCATAACTCATATGGTTAATTAAGGGTATAGCTATTACAAAAAATATATATTTACAAGCCCTTATTAATAAATTATAATGATGAAATATTCTGCAATATTCCTATTGCTTTTTGGGATGCTTTTTACCCCAGGGTTATTGCATGCGCAGGATAGAAAATCGAACATTCCACTTACCCAACGCCGGTTAAATGATACTTTGGTTGCTTTAAGCGAAGATACGCTACGTCAAAAAGATTTGTATGATGTTATCAGTTCTGTATTCAATAAACATAAGCCTACAGAAAATAAGGCAGCTGTTATAGGTACTAAGCCGGTATTTTCTATCCTGCCGGCAATTGGTTACACCCTGCAAACCAAATTGGCAGTTACGTTATCAGGTAATATAGCCTTTCGTATCGCTCCGGGGTCGCGCATATCCACTATTTCATCTAATTCAGCTTATACACAACGTAAGCAGGTCATTGTTCCTGTACAGTCCAACATCTGGACGGCGGATGACAAGTACAATTTTATTGGCGATTTTAAATTTTATGAATATCCGCAAAGCACATTCGGCCTGGGCAGCAATTCATCAATTAAGAATGAGAACCCTATGGATTATACCTTGTTCAGGTTTTATGAAACAGTATTAAAGCAGATCACCGGCAATTTGTATGCAGGAGTGGGGTTTATATATGACAGGCATTTTGACATTACTGAAAAGGGCAACCCCGATGGCAGTATTTCTGATTATGCTTTATACGGTGCGCAAAGCAGCACCACATCATCAGGTATAACCCTAAACGTGCTTATTGATATGCGTAATAATTCGCTTAACCCCACCAAGGGATTTTATGCGGCTGTTTTATTTCGTAATAATAAAAAGTTTTTGGGTAGCACATCTTCATGGAAATCACTTGTTGTTGATGTTCGCAAATACTACCGGTTGCCGGCCAGTTCTGATAATGTTATTGCCTTTTGGAGCTATAATTGGTTGGTGCTTAATGGTAAGCCACCATATCTTGATTTGCCGGCCAATACCTGGGATCAATACAACGGAACAGGCAGAGGGTATATTCAGGGCCGGTTTCGGGGTTCTCAGATGGTTTACCTGGAAAGTGAGTATAGATACAAGATCACAAAAAACGGTTTATTAGGCGGTGTAGCGTTCATTAATGCCGAATCATTTTCAGGTACGCCGGGCACTTCATTACAGACTGTGCAGCCCGGGTATGGCGCAGGATTGCGTATAAAATTAAATAAGGTATCAAAAACCAATATTGCCATTGATTATGGATTTGGTAACCAATATTCCCAAAGGAATTTTTGTAACAGAAAAGGGATTTTAGAGAAACCTAAAATA
>JAODAT010000023.1 GCA_025463565.1 Microbacteriaceae bacterium | reverse complement strand
CTCGCCGAGCACCCGTTCGGCGGCTCGTGGGGCTACCAAGTCACCGGCTACTACGCGCCGACCAGCCGCTACGGGCATCCGGACGACCTGCGCTACCTCATCGACCGGCTGCACCAGGCCGGCATCGGCGTGATCATGGACTGGGTGCCCGCGCACTTTCCGAAGGACGAGTTCGCGCTCGCCAACTTCGACGGCCAGCCGCTCTACGAGCACTCCGACCCGCGCCGCGGCGAGCAGCCCGACTGGGGCACCCTGGTCTTCAACTTCGGCGACTCACAGGTGCGCAACTTCCTCGTCGCCAACGCGCTGTACTGGCTGGAGGAATTCCACATCGACGGACTGCGGGTGGATGCCGTGGCCTCGATGCTCTACCTCGACTACTCGAGGGAGGCGGGCGAATGGTTGCCCAACATCCACGGCGGCCGTGAGAACCTCGAGGCGATCAGCTTCCTGCAGGAGGTGAACGCCACCGCGTACAAGCGCAACCCCGGAATCGTGATGATCGCCGAGGAGTCGACCGCGTGGTCGGGCGTCACCCGGCAGACCAGCTCTGACGGACTCGGGTTCGGCCTGAAGTGGAACATGGGCTGGATGCACGACAGCCTCTCCTACATCGAGGAAGACCCGATGTACCGCTCGTACCACCACAACGAGATCACGTTCTCGATGGTCTACGCGTACACCGAACAGTTTTTGCTGCCGATCAGCCACGACGAGGTCGTGCACGGCAAAGGCTCGCTGCTCTCCAAGATGCCGGGCGACCAGTGGCAGAAGCTCGCCAATATCCGCGCCTACCTCGCGTTCATGTGGGGGCATCCGGGCAAGCAACTGCTGTTCATGGGCCAGGAGTTCGGCCAGCCCTCCGAATGGAGCGAGCAGCGCGGACTCGACTGGTGGATTCTCGACCAGCCGATCCACCGCGGGCTGCTCACCATGGTGAGCCAGATGAACCGCGTCTACCGGGCTGAGCCCCCGCTCTGGGCCCGCGACAACGACCCGGGCGGGTTCGAGTGGATCGACGCGGGCGACGCAGAGCACAACGTCGTCTCGTTCCTTCGCTGGGACAACGACGGCAACCCGATCGCGGTGCTGATGAACTTCTCGGGCAACCCGGTCGGGCCGTACCGGGTCGGACTCCCCTTCGCCGGGGTCTGGGACGAGATCCTGAACACGGATGCGGCCGAGTTCGGCGGGTCGGGCGTCGGAAACTTCGGCGCGATCACCGCAGTCGACGAACCGTGGGGCGGCCGTCCGGCATCCGCGGAGCTGACGCTCCCGCCGATCGCGGGGCTGTGGCTCAAGCTGCGGCGGTGATCAAAGCGGGTCGAGCTCGTCGAGACCTCACTGACGGGTTACTCGCTGGTGAGGTCTCGACGAGCTCGACCCGCTTTGGTCAGTAGAGCAGGGCGGTCAGACGGCGGCGCGCGGCACCGACCCGCGGATCCTCGGCGCCGGCGATCTCGAAGTAATCGAGCAGGCGCGTGCGGATGAGGTCTTTCGACGGCTGGTCGACCGACGGGAAGAGGTCGAGCAGCCGGCCGAACGCGTCCTCCAGATGGCCGCCGCTCACGTCGAGGTCGGCGACGGCGAGCTGTGCTGCGACGTCTGCGGGGGCTGCGGCAGCGGCATCCCGAAGCTCCTGGGCCGAGGCGGTGCCGAGACGGGCGAGCAGCGACACCTGTGCGAGACCGGCGACGGCGAGCTGGTCCCGGGGGTTCTGCGCGATCGCGGTTCTGTATTCCTTGATCGCCGTCTCGTAGTCGCCGGCGGCGATGGCGTCGTAGGCCTCCTGGTGGTGCGGCGGGAGCGGCTCCTCCACGGGCTCGGCGGGTTCGGCGCCGGCGTCCTGCGGCACCGCGACACCGGTGACATTGCTTTGCGCGGCGAGCGTCAACAGCTGGTCGAAGACCTGCCGCACCTCCGCATCCGGAAGCTCCCCCTCGTAGAGCGCGATCGGGCGCCCGCCGACCACACCGGCGACGGTGGGGGCGGCCTGGGCGCGAAACGCCTGCTGCAGCTGCGGGTTCGCGTTGATCTCGACGGTCGCGAGCATGAGCCGCCCGCCGTACGACAGGACCACCGATTGCAGGGTCGCCGACGGCGAGCCGAGGTACAGCTCGACGACGACCGGCACCTGCTGGGAGAGATCGAGGATGCCGGTGAAGTTCGCGTCCGTGCCATCGACGACCAGCCCCGGCACCGGCACCTGTGCACCCGGAACCCCGGCACCAGGCGCTGCCGCTGCTCCCGCGGGCGGGCGCAGCAGGGACGACAGGTCGACGGCTCCCCGAAGATTCGCGGAGGAGGGCGGAACGTTGGTCACGGGTTCTCCGTAGGTAGGTGTTACTGCTTTTCGGTAGCTATGGCTTTTCGGTAGCTATGGCTTTTCGGTAGCAGAGATGAGGCCGGTCGCGAAGCCGAGGAGGGTGATCTTTGATTTGCTGCTTGCCTTAGGAACATAGAACAACAACTGGTCACCGTAGACCGCGACCGTGCCCTTCGTCGAGCCGGTGATGCCCGAAAGAGACTTCACCGCTCCCTCCGGATTGACCGCGGCGCCCGCCTCGGTGGGCGTGACCGTGACCGTCTCGTTGAGCTCGACCGCGACGATCGCACCGGAGTCGTTGCTGCCGAGCGCGATCACCTGGCCGGCGCCGTTCGAGTTTGCGAAGCTCATGGTGGCGGTGGACGGCAGCGCGGCGATCTGCGCCTTGCGATAGGCGGAGCCGATCAAGCCGATCAGGTTGTCTTTCGTCAGGTCGAAATACTTGGCTTGGTCGCTGGTGGTTCCGTTGGCGATGATGTCACCGTAGGACAGCGCGAGCTTTGCCGGTGCGAGCAGCTGCAGCTTCGAGTCTGGCGGCAGTCGCGGGGCGCCGATGTTCGCCGGGGCGACATCCGGAAGCTTGGCTTTCGCCTCGAGCGCGACCGCATAGTCGACCTTGTAATTGTCGCGCGGGGTGTCCTGAACGAGCATCATCGCGATCGGCGGCACGGTCTTGTCTGTCGGGTTCTGCACGACGGTGAAGACGGTGCGCGGCCAGCTGTTCGACTGCTGCGGCAGTGTCAGCGCGACGGTTCCGGCCGGGATGGCCGGCAGCGCCGCGTAGGTGTTGTCGGCCTTGCGGATGCCGTAGTTGGCAACCCGGAGCGCGAGGGCCGCGCCCTCGAATCGGGTGGCGACGAGGGTGGTGTCCTTATCGGTGTCCGCCTTCGTGGCGACCGCGGAGATCTGCGCGACGATGTTCTTCAGCTGCGGGGCGGTGACGGCAGGAACCTGAAGGTCCTGCCCGGGCACGACCGGCGTCGAGGTGGCAACGGGCACCGCTGTCGAGCCTTTCGCTCCGCCCATGAATTCGGGCCAGAGATCCGACGCGCATCCGCTCAGCGCGAGAGTGCTGATGAGGATCAAAGGAATGGCGAGGAACGGACGCGCGGCGCGGCGACCCGACGGAACGGCCTTCTGGCCGGACGGCCGCTGCTTGACGTTGCGAGGGCTGCGCTGTTTCGGCACCTTCGGCATCTTCGGCGTCTTGCGACGCGGTCCGCGGGAGCGGCGCAGGTGCCGGAGCGCCCAGAAGTAGAGCACGGCGCCGACGATCAGCAGCAGGATGCCGCCGACGATCAGCGGGCCCGCCCACGGCGTGCGGTTGTCGAGAGGCCAGGTGATGGACACGTTCGCCGGAGCGGGCTTCGTGCCATTGGAGACGATGATGACCGTGATGTCGTTCGGAACATTGACGGTGAATGACAGCGACTTGGAGTGGGAGAACTCGTCGAGCCAGAGGTCGGACCCGATCGGATCAGGAACCTTGGTCGCCTTACCCGGAACGACGGTGGAGACCAGCTTGCCCTTGGTCTTGTCGTAGGTGAGCTTGTTGTATTTGGTGTTGCCGACCCACGCCTGCACGTCCTCGGTGCGACCGTAGGCGGCGAAGACGCTGCCGGTGCCCGCGATGTCGAGCTTCTGGCGTCCGGGAATGGACTGGAGGGTCGCGCTGTCGACCAGCGTGACCGTTGCGTCGGAGTGGCTGGTGACCGTGGAGGTCACGTTTGCCGGCTCGAGGAGCACCGTGCGCTGGGCGATACCGAACGCGATCATTCCGAAGGCGAGCACGAAGCTCACAATTGCTGCGATAAACCGCACGTTGATTTCTCCTTTCGTGTTGCCGGGCTCGACAGGCGGTCGGCAACCCCTGTGTCAGTCCGGCGGTTCACACGTCCGGATCGACAGGCTCGCACTAGGGGGCGAGGTCAGGGGGTTCCGGGCACAAGGCCCGGGGTGGCAACAGACAAAGACATCCCAGAATAGCGTAGCCACCCTGAGAGCGGCCCGGGCGGCTAAACTCGGAGGGTTCGGCACCGCGCCGACCCCTCACTTTCCGAGCACCACCTCCACCCATCGGGAGAACATCGTGGCAGACGACGAGACCTTCAGCACCGCTATGCGCGGCTACAACCGCGACGAGGTCGATAACGCGATCCAAGACCTGCGCCGTGAGTTGATCAAGGCCAACCACGACAAGACGGAGGCCTCCAAGGAGATCAAGCGCCTCACCGCGACGGTCGACGACCTCCAGTCGGAGATCGAGGAGACCGGCAGCCCCACCTACAGCGGGCTCGGCACCAAGCTCGAGAACACACTGCGAGTCGCGGAAGAGCAGTCGACCCGCCTCATCAGCCAGGCCGACATCGATGCGGAGAAGCTGCGCTCCAGCACCCAGAACGAGGTGAACGCGCTCCGGGTCGAAGCCATGGAACAGGCCGAGGGCGTGCTTGCCGACGCTCACACCAGGGCGAACGCGGCCATCGACGCCGCCCACAGCGAAGCCGACGGCATCAGGGCGGCCGCGCAGTCGGATGCCGAGGCCCTCAACCAGGACGCGTTGCGTAACGCGGCGGCCATCCGCGGCGCCGTCGCCACGGAGGCCGCCGAGGCTCGAGCCACCGCGAAGCGCGAGGCCGCCGCGGTGCGCGCCGAGGCCGAGCGCGAGGCCGCCGAGCTGAAGGTGGTCGCCAGCCGCGAGGTGAGCGACGCACGTGACTCCGCCGCCGCCCTCGCCCGGGAAACCGAACTGGGCCGGGCCGAGTTCACCGCGGAGAACGAGAAGCAGTGGGGCGACCTGGCTCGGGACATCGAGCAGCAGCGCACCGATCTCGCCCGCGAGATCGAGGAGAGCCGCACGACCCTGCAGCACGACTCCGAGACCCAGCGCGCCGAACTGCGCCGCGAGATCGAGGAGGCGCACTCGAAACTCGAGCACGAGACGGCCGAAGCGCGCCAGAAGCTCGACCTCGACACCCGTCGCGCCCGCCAGGAGCTCGCCCAGGAGACCGCGGAGGCACACGCCAAACTCGAGGCCGAGATCGGCGCCGAGCGCGCGAGCCTCGCCCACGACGTCGAACAGCAGCGCACCAACCTGGCCCGGGAGATCGAGGCCCGCCAGGCCGAGGTCGCGCTCGAGGCGGAGAAGTCCCGCGCGCAGATCGCACACGACACCACCGAGACGCGCACCCGCCTCACGCTGCTCGCCGAGCAGGCACGAACCGACCTGGATGTCGAGCTGAAGGCCCGGAGAGACGAAGCCGAGAAGGAGTTCCTGGCCAAGCACCAGGAGGCCGTCTCACAGACGCAGAAGTACCTCGACGAGGCGAATGCCCAGCTCGCCGAGGCGGACGCGAACGCGGCCGCAAAGCGCACGGAGGCATCCACCGTCATTGCGGACGCGCGCGCCGCGGCCGCCGCGCTCACGGAGAAGACGGCAGGCGAAACCGCCGCGGCGACCAGCGCCGCGGAAGCACGCGCGAAGCAGCTGGTGAAGGATGCCGAGAAGCGTTCTGCCTCGCTCGTGTCCGACGCCGAAGAGCGACTCGCCCAGATTAGGATTGAGCGCGAAGCGGTCGCGGGCTACTTCGAAAGCCTGCGGGGGGTTCTCTCCCAGGCGGAGAAGGTCACCCAGGAGCCGTAACCTCTGCTTTCTTGAGCACCGAGCCGTAACCATACCGACGACCCAGGAGCCGCCGTGAAGATCCAGAACGCGTTCCGGCTCGGTCTCATGGGTGGCCTGGGCGTGCTGGTCGCGATCGCCATCGGCGGCGCCATCACCTCGCTGTCGACGATCCTCACCTACATCGGTGCTGCCCTGTTCCTCGCACTCGGCATCGATCCGGCCGTGTCGTTCCTGCAGCGTCACCGTTTCTCTCGGCCGCTGGCCATCGTCACGGTGATCATTGTGATCCTCGCCATCTTCGTCGGCCTGGTGTTCGCCGTCGTGCCGGTGATCACCGACCAGATCAGCGCCCTGGTCAAGAACCTGCCCGACTTCATCACCACGGTCAGCAAAGCCACCTGGATCAAGGAGTGGCAGAGAAACCTGCCAAGCTTCATCGACCTGCAGGGCATCATCAACGCCGCCATCGCCTGGGTGCAGAGCAACGCCTCCACGATCGGCGGTGGGGTGCTGGCCGTCGGTGTCGGCATCGCGAGCGGCGTTGCCGGATTCATCGTGATCTTCATTCTCACGCTGTACTTCGTGGCGTCCCTGTCGAGCATGAAGCGCGGCCTCTACCGACTGGTTCCCGCCTCACGTCGGGCCGGGTTCAGCGACATTGCCGAGCAAATCAGCGCGCAGGTCGGCCGGTTCGTCATCGGCCAAGTCTCCGTCGCCCTCATCAACGGGCTCGCCACCTTCACCTTCCTGTCGATCCTGTCGTTCTTCGGGGCCAAGTACCCGGCCCTGTTCGCGTTCGTAGGTTTCCTGTTCGCCCTCGTCCCGCTGGTCGGAACACTGAGCGGCAGCATCATCATCGTGCTGTCCACTCTCCTGCTCGCCGGCCCGGAACCGGCACTCATCGCCGCCGTCTACTACCTCATCTACATGCAGGTCGAGGCCTACGTCGTGACGCCGCGGGTGATGGGCAGGGCGGTCAAGGTGCCGGGAGCGATTGTGGTGATCGCGGCACTCGCGGGAGGAGCGCTGCTCGGCATCCTCGGCGCGCTCATCGCGATCCCGGTGGCGGCCGCCATCCTGCTGATCATCGACCAGGTTGTAGTTCCGCGCCAGAACGAGCTTTAAGCGGGTCGAGCTTGTCGAGACCTCACCGACGGGAATCGCTGGCGAGGTCTCGACAAGTTCGACCCGCTAGTACTCTTCCGGCAATGGAAGCGCCGCGGGGTTCACGCGCAGCAGGATCTCGCTGAGCACTCGCCTGGTCTGGCTCTCCCCCACCCAGAGGTGCTTGCCTCCCTCGACCGCGACGAATTCGAGCTGCGGGACGCCCGCGAAGCGCGCCGCCGCCTCGGGCGGGCGGAGGTAGTCGTCGAATTCCGGGATGACGGCCACCAGGCGCGTGCCGCTGGTCGCCCACGCGGCCAGGTCGGCATCCGTCGCCCGATGCAGCGGAGGCGACAGCAGGATGGCGCCGTCGATCGGGTAGACACCCGCCGCCTCGAGGCCCCACTTGAGCACCACCTCGGTGCCGAATGACCAGCCGAGCAGCCACGCGTGCGGCAGGCCGCGATCGCGCACGAACTCCATCGCCGCGAGCAGGTCGAAGCGCTCGGTCACGCCCTCACCGAAGCTGCCCTCCGAGGTGCCACGCGGCGAGCTGACGCCGCGGAAGTTGAAACGCAGAACTGCGATGTCCGCCAAGGCGGGAAGGCGCGCGGCGGCCTTTCTGATGATGTGCGAATCCATGAAGCCGCCCGCGGTCGGCAGGGGGTGCAGGGCGATGATCGTGGCGACCGGCTCGGAATCGAGCGGCAGTGACAGCTCGCCGACCAGCGTGAGCCCGTCGGAGCTGTGCAGTTCGATGTTCTCCCGGCGAGCGGGCAGCTCCACCGCTCCCCTGATCTCGGTCAATGGATCTTCCAACAGTGCGAGTGCCAGTGCCTGCGGGCGGCCAGGTCGTCCGCCTCACCCATCAGGCCATCCGCGCGCCACGCGACGATGTGTGCGGTGCCGGGGGCGATCTCCAGCCCGCAACCTGGGCAGGTGTAGACCTTCGCCGCCGAGCTGGCCGACACCGGCTGAACGTTCCACTCGCCATCACGCTTCGACTCGCTTCGCTTCGCTCCGTACAGCACCCGCGACAGGTCGAGTTCGTCGTCATCGGGCGGCTGTGCGCCGCGGCGAGAACGATTCGAGCGTGGCATACCTCCAGCCTACGGCCGGACCCGTGACAGTCGAGCTAATACCAGCCCCAGCCAATACCAGCCGGCGCTAATACCAGCCCGCGCTAATACCAGTTGGACGCTTCGCTGTGGGCCCACGCCGCACACGGGGAGCCGTACCGGCCATCGATGTAGCCGAGCCCCCAGGTGATCTGGGTGGTGGCATTCGTCTGCCAGTCCGGGCCGGCCGAGGCCATCTTCGAGCCCGGAAGAGCCTGCGGGATGCCGTAGGCACCGCTCGCATTGCCGGCGGTGGTGCTCCAGTGCGACTCCTTGTTCCAGAGCGACACCAGGCAGCTGAACTGGTCGTCGCCCATGCCCATGGAAATCAGCATGTTGTACGCGATGAGCTGGGCCTCGCCGGCCGGCACACTCGCCGCCGGGGCCGACACGTCGACGACCCTCTTGGTGACGCCGTAGCTGTCGCGAGCGGCGTCCGCCGTATAAGACCCGTTCACGTTCAGGGTCTGGGCATGGCCGACGGGCACCGATGCCGCCACGGCGACCTGCACCTGGTTCGGCGTGAAAATGAGAACCAGCACGAGCGCCAGAGCGGCCGTGAACGCGAAAAGAGGCAGCGAATACCGGGAGCGTGTGTGGCGTCCGTAAACCGCGCCCCTGGCCGGCTGGATTCCGGCCCGGTGCGATCGATAACTCATGCGCCCGCCCACAGTAAACAAATTTTAGCGCACGCCACCTGCACGCGTACGAAAACTACTGTCGAACGGCCAGCATCACGTTGACGACGGAGTCAAGCAGCAGGTCGACCTGCGCCTCGCGGTACCCGCCATTCTGCGGACGGAAGGCGATGGTTCGCACCTCGTCGACGCTCAGCGGCTTGCCCTCCTGAAAGAAACTGGTGAGGCGCTTCGAGAAGGCATCGACGTCTTTGACGTTGTACCCGGCGCTCAGAAAGCTGACCCGATCGAAGCGGTGACCGAGCGGGCGGGACAGCCGCGAGAGAATCTCCTGGGCGATGGTGCGCGCCTCGGCGTACCAGGCCTGGTCGCCACGCTGCTGGATGGCACGCTCGCGCTCGCGGTTGGCGAACGCGTCTTCCAGGCGCTCGAGCGCCGAATCCACCTGCGCGGGCTGATAGCCGCCCTTCTGCATGTCGAAGGCCGTCTGGCGGATGCTGGCGGCCGACACGGCAACCGGGGCGCCTGGCTCCGCCGTGTACGCGCGCCGGGCATCCTCGAGGAAATCCTCGACCTGGTCGACGCTGTAACCGCGGACCGAATTACGGGTGTGGGGGAAGGTGTTGCTCACCGGTCTATTGTGCCCTATCTGCTTGTGCTGATTGAGTAGCGCGCCGCGTGCGGCTCGCGTATCGAAACCGGTCGCCAGGGTTTCGATACGCGTCGCTATGCGGCGCTACTCAACCAGCAAGCGAGGAGAAGACGAGGTAGAGCATGAACGCGGCGGCCGCGCTCGGCAGGGTCGAGTCGAGGCGATCGAGGAATCCGCCGTGGCCGGGCAAGAAAGTGGAGATGTCCTTGATGCCGAGGTCGCGCTTGATCAGCGACTCGGTGAGATCGCCGATCGTGCTGGTGAACACCATCACGACGCCGAAGACGATGCCGAACCACCACGGCAGGTGGAGCATGAAGATGCCGAGCAGGACACCGGCCAGTATGGCCGCGACGACCGATCCGGCGAAACCCTCCCAGGTCTTCTTGGGACTGATCTTCGGGGCCATCGGATGCTTGCCGAACAGAAGGCCGGACGCGTACGCCCCTGTATCGATCGCCACCACCACGATGAGGAACGCGAGCACCCAGAACTGCCCGTTCGGCTCGCGGTCGAGCAGCAGGGTGAACATGGCCAGGAACGGCACATAGACCTGTACCAGCACTCCGGCGCCGATGTCTTTCCAGAACCCCGCAGCGGACACCCGATGGCTCGGACGGATCAACTCGACCGTGCGCCACAGTGACACGAAAGCCATGCCTGCGAGCGTGATCAGCCAGGCGCCCGAAGGGCCCCAGTAGAACGCGGCCGGCACCACCGCGACACCCGCGATGATGCTCGCGACCCTCGGGATGTTCCTGCCGGCGAATCGCAGCGCGTTCGCCAGCTCGTAGGAGGTGAACCCGATCAGGAGCGCGGCGAAGACCATGAAGAAGGCCTTCTCGACGAGCAGGCTGGCGAGCAGGCCACCGCCGAGCACGAGTCCGATCAGGATGGCGACCGGCAGGTTGCGACCGGTCCGGGCCTGGATGCGCTCCTGCGTCGCGTCGATCTGCGCGCGGGTGGCGGCCACCTGGTTTCTGAAGTCGTCTTCGAGTCCGTGCACCCGGGCATCCACCTGGGCACGTTTGTTCACCCGACGCGGCGCGGGCACGGTGGGCTCGGTGCCCTCCGGAGGCTGAGCGTTATCGGGAGCGGGAGTCATCAAACCTCCAGCAGCTCGGCTTCCTTTTTCTTCAAGGCGTCGTCGATCGCGTCGATGTGCGTCTTGGTGGCCGCTTCCAGCTCCTTCTCGCCGCGAGCGATCTCGTCTTCGCCGACGTCGTTCTTCTGCGCGTCGAGGTCGTCTTTGGCCTTGCGACGGATGTTGCGGATCGACACCTTCGCGTCTTCGCCCTTGCCGCGCACGATCTTCACGAACTCGCGGCGGCGCTCCTCGGTGAGCTCCGGCAGCGTGACACGCACGATGATGCCGTCGTTGCCGACGTTCGCGCCGAGGTTCGGAGCGTTGGTGATGGCGCGCTCGATCTCCTTGAGCGCCGCCTTGTCGTACGGCGTGACGAGCAGCACACGGGCCTCGGGATTGTTGAGGCCGGCGAGCTGGCCGAGCGGGGTCGGCGTGCCGTAGTAGTCCACCAGGATCTTCTGGAACAGCGCCGGGTTCGCCCGGCCGGTGCGCACGTTGCTGAAGTCGTCTTTGGCCGCCTCGACCGACTTGTGCATCTTGTCTTTGGCCTCGGCCAGAACGTCGCTAATCACGGTCACAGTTTAGTGATCAGTTCCTCACCAGTGTGCCGATGCGTTCACCGGCGATGGCCTTGGTGAGGTTGCCCGCCGGTTCCATGCCGAACACGACCATCGGCATCCTGTTGTCCATGCACAGGCTGAACGCGGTCGAATCGACAACCTTCAGCCCCTGGACCAGTGCGTCCTGGTAGCTGATCTCCTGGATCTTCTTCGCGTCGGGGTTGGTTCGCGGGTCATCGTCGTAGACGCCGTCCACGCCGTTCTTGGCGACCAGCACGACGTCCGCCTCGATCTCGAGGGCGCGCTGGGCAGCGACGGTGTCGGTGGAGAAATACGGCAGCCCGGCGCCGGCGCCGAAGATGACGACACGGCCCTTCTCCAGGTGGCGCTCCGCGCGGCGCGGGATGTACGGCTCGGCCACCTGGGTCATCGAGATGGCGGACTGCACGCGGGTCGCGGCACCGGCCTGCTCGAGAAAGTCCTGCAGGGCGAGCGCGTTCATCACCGTGCCGAGCATGCCCATGTAGTCGGCTCGACCGCGGTCCATGCCCCGCTGGCTGAGCTCCGCCCCGCGGAAGAAGTTGCCACCGCCGACCACGATCGCGATCTCCACATCGTGCGACGCGGCCGCGATCTCCTTCGCGAGGGCGCTCACCACATCCGGGTTCACACCCAGGGAACCGCCGCCGAACGCTTCACCGGAGAGTTTCAGCAGAACCCGTCGCTTTTTGTCAGTCATGGTGACCCCTAGGTTATGCGAAAGCGGGTCGAGCGTGTCGAGACCTCCCTGACGAATTGCGTCGGTGAGGTCTCGACAAGCTCGACCCGCTCTAGTTTTTGGTTACGCGCCGACCTTGAAGCGCACGAACCCCTGGACGGTGAGCCCTGAGTCCGCGAGCACCTTGCTGATCGACTGCTTGTTGTCGCGTGCATAGTCCTGCTCGGGGAGCACGACCTGCTTGAAGAACGCGTTGACGCGCCCCTCGATGATCTTCGGGAGCGAGGCCTCCGGCTTGCCCTCGTTGCGGCTGATCTCCTCGACGATGCGGCGCTCGGCCTCGACATCGGCCGACGGGACCTCGTCGCGCGTGAGGTACTGCGGGTCGGCGAAGGAGATGTGCTGCGCGATGCTGCGAGCGGTCTCAGCGTCATCACCCGAGTACCCGACGACCACGCCGACCTGCGGCGGCAGGTCTTTGTTGGTCTTGTGGAGGTAGATCGCGAACTTGTCGCCCTTCACTACCGCGAGGCGGCGCAGGACGATCTTCTCGCCGAGCACAGCTGCCTCGTTGCTGATGAGCTGTTCGACGGTGTCGCTTCCGACCTTGGCTGCAAGGCCCTCTTCGGGCGTGGTTGCGCCGGCAGCGATAACCGCATCGAGAACCGTGTTGCCCAGGGTGACGAACTTCTCACCCTTGGCAACGAAGTCGGTCTCGCAGGACAGCTCGATGATCGTGGTCTCTTTGCCGTTTTCCTTGGCGGCGATGAGGCCCTCGCTGGTCGAACGGTCGGCGCGCTTGGCGTTGCCCTTCGCACCCTTGAGGCGAAGCACCTCGACTGCCTTCTCCAGGTCGCCGCCGGCTTCGACGAGAGCGTTCTTCGTCTCGACCATGCCGGTGCCGAGGCGCTCGCGCAGGGTCTTGAGGTCGTCCAGGCTGAAATCTGCCATGACGGTCTTCCTTACTTCTTAGCGGCAGCCGGCTTAGCCGTTGCCTTTTTGTCGTCGGGGGTGGCCTTCTCGGCCGGGGTGGCCTCGGCCTCGAGGCGGGCTTCCGCCGCCTCGTCGGACTCCACGTGGTGGGTCACGACGAGCTCGGGGTCGGCTGCGGCCTCGTGCTCGGCGGCGACGGCATCCGCGTCGTTCTCCTCGGTCGGAACCTCGGAGGCGACGACCTCGGCGACAGCCGCGGCGTCGGGCGTTCCGGCGAGCTCGCCGTCGACGGCCTCGATCTTCTCGGCCTCGGTGGACGGGGTCTCGGATGCCGCGAGCAGCTCCGCTTCCCATGCTGCGAGAGGCTCGACGGCGTCGCCCTCTTCCGGCTTCTGGTGGCGCTGGATCAGACCCTCGGCTGCGGCATCCGCAATGATGCGGGTGAGGAGGCCCACGGAACGGATGGCGTCGTCGTTACCCGGGATCGGGTACTGCACCTCGTCGGGGTCGCAGTTGGTGTCGAGGATCGCGATGACCGGGATGCCGAGCTTGTGCGCCTCGTCGATGGCGAGGTGCTCCTTCTTGGTGTCGACGATCCAGATCGCGGACGGGGTCTTCGTGAGGTTGCGGATACCGCCGAGCGACCGCTGCAGCTTCACCAGTTCGCGGCGTTGGATGAGCAGCTCCTTCTTGGTGTAGCCACGGGTGGTGTCGTCGAAGTCGATCTCCTCGAGCTCCTTCATGCGCGCGAGACGCTTGGAGACCGTCTGGAAGTTGGTGAGGAGGCCACCGAGCCAGCGCTGGTTGACGAACGGCTGGCCGACGCGCTGCGCCTGCTCCGCGATCGAACCCTGGGCCTGCTTCTTGGTGCCGACGAAGAGGATCGTGCCGCCGTGGGCGACCGTCTCCTTGACGTAGTCGTAGGTCTTGTCGATGTAGTGCAGCGACTGCTGCAGGTCGATGATGTGGCTGCCCGAACGCTCGGTCAGGATGAAGCGCTTCATCTTCGGGTTCCAGCGACGGGTCTGGTGTCCGAAATGGACGCCGCTGTCTAGCAGCTGGCGAATGGTGACAACGGCCATGGCCGATTCCTTCTCCGCGCGCAGACTTCTGCCATGCTTTTGCACAGCGCTGCGCGCTTATCTCAGTTTTTTCCGACCTCGGTCGAGGTCTGAACCTGGTGTCCAGCCACGACACCCGCTCCGCGGAGGAGACTGGTGGATGTGTGGCATCGCGCTGTCAAACAGCGCAGCCCGGACACGCGTAGTCACCCCGCAAGCGAGGTGCTCCGAAGAGTGTAGCACCGCTCCCCCACCGACTGCGGGGCTTCTGTGTGTGCACCGACTCTCGCCTGACGGTGTTCGCTGGCAGGGTGGACCGCCACTGTTGACCCGTGTCGCTTCCGCTTGCCGCCGCCAGGATGACGCGGCATAGTCTCCTGGCGATCCTGTTCGTGCTGGTTCTGCTCCTCCCCTGGGCGGCGCCGGTCGACGCGGCGGCGGGAGCGACCTCCTCGCCGGTGTGGTCCTGGCCGGTCGGGCCGGACCACACGATCGTGCGCGGGTTCGTCGCGCCGCTCTCCGACTACGGCGCCGGTCATCGGGGTATCGACATCGCGGCACCCGAGGGCGCGACCGTGACCGCTCCGGATGACGGGGTCGTCTTCTTCTCCGGAGTGGTCGTCGATCGGCCGGTGCTCTCCATCCAGCACGCCGATGGTCTCGTCTCCAGCTATGAACCGGTGGAATCCCCTCTCGTCGCCGGGGACGTGATTCATCGTGGCGACGCGATCGGCACCGTGCTCGCCGGCCACTGCGACCAGCCGTGCCTGCATTTCGGCGTGAGGTTGCACGGTGACTACGTGTCGCCGCTCACCTACCTGGGCGGCATCGTGCGACCGGTGCTCCTGCCGACGCGACCTATTCGTTTCGGGTGACCACCCGTGCATTTTGGTAACCGCCTAGTCTTTTGTGGTGACAAGTCGACGCGAAGCAGCCCAGCGCCTCGACATTTCGCTGGAGATGGCCGAGAGGCACGGCATCCCGGCGCGTCTCACGGTGGCCGAGCTCGACGCGATCATCGCCGATCCCCCGGCCTGGCTCGTGCAGTCTCGCGCGAACCGCACGTCGAAGCGACCGGTCTGGGTGACGCTCACCTGCGACATCTGCGGGTTCTCCGAGGCGGCGCGCCCAAAGAAGTGGTGGCCGGAATTCACATACGTATCGTGCGACTACCACGACATCTGGGATCTGCCGGATCCGGCACCGGGGCTCTCCCGCACCGAGGTCGACGGCGTCGGCGCCTCGTTCATCGGAGTGGTCGACTCGTAGCCGGCTAGGCGCGCGGGTGCGCGGTGCGGTAGCTCTCCTTCAGTCGCTCGGCCGAGACGTGCGTGTAGAGCTGGGTCGTCGCGAGGCTCGCGTGGCCGAGCATCTCCTGCACCGCGCGGAGGTCGGCTCCGCCGTCGAGCAGATGTGTCGCGGCCGTGTGGCGCAGCGTGTGCGGGCCGGAACCGCCCGACCCCGGAAGTTCGGCGAGCAGCGAGGCGACCAGCGTGTACACCCCACGGCTGCCGACGCGACCGCCGCGCGAGCCGAGGAACAGCGCAGACGACGGGGAGACGGAGAGAAGCGGGCGCCCTCGCAGCAGGTAGTCCGCGATGGCATCCTTCGCCGGCACGCCGAACGGCACCACGCGCTCCTTCGATCCTTTGCCCAGCACTCGCACCGTCAGCCGGTCGAGGTCGACGCTGGCGAGATCGAGTCCGGTGAGCTCGCTGACGCGGAGTGCCGACGCGTACAGCAGCTCCACCATGGCAAGATCACGCAGTGCGCCCGGATCGCCTTCCGCTGCCTTCAGGGCAAGATTCGCCAGGATGCCGTCCATCTGCTCCCGGGTGAGCACGCGCGGCAGGTGGTGGTCGGGCCTCGGCGCTTTCAGCCGCGCGGCCGGGTCCGCTTCGCTCTCGCCGGCTCGCACCAACCACGAGGTGAGCCCACGTGCCGCGGCGGAGCGTCGCGCGAGCGTCGACTTGGCTAGGCCGTCCTGCGACCCGCGCCAGAGCCAGTCGCGCAGGAGCTCGAGGTCCACGGCATCGGTGTCGTGGACGCCGCGGGAGTGCGCGAAGTCGGTGAACTGGGACAGGTCGGAGTGGTACGACCGCACGGTGTGCGGGCTGAACCCGCGCTCCGCGGCCAGATGGCTCGCGAAGTCGTCGACGGCGCGTTCGAGTTGCACGTGACCATCGTCGCCCCGGGTGCGTTGAGGCCGAACTAGGCGCGCTGGCCTGCCTGCTACGCGCTCTGCGCGGCGGCGAGCGCCGCCTTCTCCTCATCGGTGAGCACGGCGTGTTTGTTGGAGAACACCTCGAGCCTGCGGTCTTCATCCATGGCGGCGATCTGCTCCAGGAAGACGCCGCTGAACGCGGTGACCTCGGTGAAACGCTCGATCGGCACGACGGAGTGCACGATCTGGTCGTCGTACACGTGCACGAAGTTGAAGGCCTGCCCGCCATCCACTCCCGACAGGGCGGTCGACGGGGCTGCGACATCCATCGTGTAACAGGTGGCGGCGGCCACCGATACGGGGACGCCGGCGAACATGCTGTGTGTCGTGTAGTGCAGGTGGCCGCCCAGAATGCCGCGGACATCCGTGCCCCGAATCACGTCGGCCAGGCGGTCCTGCCCCTTCAGCTCGATGAGGGCCATCAGGTCGATCGGCGTGGGAATGGGCGGGTGGTGCAGTGCGAGAAGGGTGCCGTGCGGCGCGGGCTCGGCCAGCACTCCGGCGAGCCACTCGAGCTGTGCCGCGGTCATGTCGCCGTGGTGGTACCCCGGAACGGTGGAGTCGAAGGCGATGATGCGCAAGCCGTTGATGTCGTAGACCCGGTCCTGCGGCTCCTCCGATTCGGCACCGTCCATCAGGTCTGACGAGAACCTCAGCCGCTCATCGTGGTTGCCCATCACCCAGATGATCGTGGAGCCCATGCGCTCGGCGACCGGCTCGACCAGTTCACGCAGGCGCTTGTATGCGTCCGGTTCACCGAGGTCTGCGAGGTCGCCCGTGAAGACGATCGCTTCCGGGTTGGTCTCGGATCGTTCGAGCTGTTCGAGCGCGAGGCGAAGGTTCTGCCCGCTCGGAATCGAACCGTAGAGCGGCGCGTCCCCGGCGAGTAGATGCGTGTCGCTCAGGTGCACGATCACGTGGCCAGGCTCTGGGTACTGTCCGAATTGGGTCACGACGAGAGTTTATTGGCTCTGAACAACCACCCCCGATCGTTCTCTGTCGCGCGACCCTCCAGCTCGAGAACGGCGAGCACTGCCTGTACTCCCGAGACGGAGAGCCCCGATCGGGCAGCGATGTCGTCGACGGACCGTGGCGCGCGGGTACTGAGCGCATCAGCAACCCGGGTCTGCTCGGCCGAACGGCCGCCCCCCACCGGTGAACCGGTCGACAGCGGGGCGAGCTCCGCCATCTCTTCCGCGCTGGTGACCAGGGTCGCCTGCTGCTCGCGGATGAGGCGATGGCATCCCGCCGATGCCGCGCTTGTCACGGGCCCCGGCACCGCGCCGATCGGTCGCCCGAGAGTGCCGGCGTGGCTGGCCGTGTTGAGTGACCCGGACCGCCAGCCGGCCTCCAGCACGATGGTGGCCAGGCTCGAGGCCGCGATGAGTCGATTTCGTTGTAGGAAGCGCCACTTGGTGGGCGGCGAGCCGCACGGCAGCTCCGAGACGACAGCACCCTCCGCGACGATCCGGGTGAGCAGGGCATCGTGCCCGCTCGGATAGAACCGGTCGACGCCGCCGGCCAGGAAGGCCACCGTCTGGCCGGAACTGGCCAGCGCGGCCCGATGCGCCATCCCGTCGATGCCGTACGCGGCACCGGACACGATCGTGTAGCCGCGGTCGACGAGCCCCGCGGACGCTTCCATGGTGACGTGTTCGCCGTAACCGGTCGCGGCCCGGGCACCCACCAGCGAGATCGACCGGCCGAGGGTTGCCAGGGTTGCGTCGTTGCCGCGCACCCAGAGGGCGAGCGGCGCGTGTGGGCCCAGGTCATCGAGCGACACCGGCCAGCTCTCATCGCCCGGAACTCGCAGGCGCACCGAATACCGAGCGGCCTGGCGCAGGGCGATGACCGCCGCGCTGGACTTCAGGCGAGGCTGCCACCGCTCGATCGCGGCGACCATTTCACTGTGCGTGACCGAATCCTCGCCGGCATCCTTCAGGGCAGCCACAACATGAGGGGCATCCGCGCGCTCCACGACCGCGCGAAGAGCGGCCGACGCGCCCAGCGCTGCGACGACCAGCCCGGCAATTCGGTCGCCGGGCTCGGCGATCCCCGTCCAGGTGGCAAGGGCGAAGCGGCGTTCGTGCTGCTCTCTCGGCAGGTCTCCTGCCAGTCTTTCAAGCAGCGGAAGCACCGTCGCCTCGTCGATTCCGAACAGGTCGGTCATGCCGCTCTCCTCAGGTACAGGGCGCGACCGATGTGGTCGGCGCCGGGGCGCTCGGCGCCGTCGAGATCCGCGATGGTCCAGCCGAGCCGCAGCACTCGGTCGTACCCACGCATGGTGAGGCCGCCGCGTTCGAGCGCGCGGTCGATCGCGGCCGTGGTGGCCGGCGGAAGCCGTCGGCCCGGCGCACGCAGCCAGGCGCCCGACACCTCGGAGTTGAGTCGCCATGGCGTCTCCCGCAGTCGCGCGTAGGCGAGTTCGCGCGCTCGTCCGACCCGCTGCCGAGCCTCGGCAGAGCTGAGTCGCGACCCTTCGTCACCCAGCCGCAACCGCGCGGCGGTCACCCGGGCGATGCGCAGCTGGATGTCGATGCGGTCGAGCAGCGGGCCGGAAAGCCGCGCGAGATATCGCCTTCGTGACATCGGCGGGCACACGCATTCCGAATCCTGGGCGCCGTATTGACCGCACGGGCAGGGGTTGGCCGCCAGCACCAGCTGGAACCGCGCCGGAAAGTGGGCGATCGCGTTGGCGCGGTGGATGGTGATGACCCCGGACTCGAGGGGTTGCCGCAAGGCGTCGAGCACGGCCGGCGAGAACTCAGGAGCCTCATCGAGAAACAGCACCCCGTGGGATGCCCGCGCCGCTGCACCCGGACGGATGACTCCGCTGCCGCCGCCGACCAGCGACGCCGCGCTCGCGGTGTGGTGCGGTGACTCGAACGGCGGCCGTGTGACGAGCGACGCTCCCACCGGCAGCCCCGAGAGCGATCTCAGCGAACTGGCTTCGAGCGCCTGCTCGGCGTCGAGGTCGGGAAGGAGGCCCGGAAGGCGCGCGGCGAGCATCGTCTTACCCGCACCGGGCGGACCGAGCAGGAACGCGTGATGTCCGCCGGCCGCGGCGACGAGCATTGCCTCGATCGCCTCGTCGTTGCCGACGATGTCCGCCAGGTCGAGCTGTTCGTCGATTCGGGCCGCCGGCACGGGCACCAGGATCGGCTCGACCGGCACGGGCGTGAACTCTCCGCCGTGCCAGATGGCGGCATCTCGCAGCGAGGCGACACCCACCACGCGAATGCCGGGCACGAGTGACGCCTCGTCGGCGTTGCCGGTCGGCACCATGACGGTCGCGGCTCCCGATCGCGCGGCGGCGAGAACCGCAGGCAGCACCCCGGAGGTCGGCCGCAACCGGCCATCGAGACCGAGTTCGCCGAGGTGCACGACGCCCGCCACCGACTCCGCCGAGACATCCCCCGCCGCCGCCAGGACGGCCATGGCGATTGCGAGATCGAACCCCGACCCGTGTTTCGGCAGCGAGGCCGGCGACAGGTTGACGGTCAGCTTTCGGTTCGGCAGTGCGCATCCGGAGTTCGTGGCCGCGGCCCGCACGCGGTCGCGCGCTTCACCGAGCGCCGCATCCGGCAGCCCGATCAGCACGAACGACGGAAGGTTGCTCGAGATATCGGCCTCGACCTCGACGAGCGACCCGGCGAGCCCGAGCAGGGCGATGGCCGAGGTGCGGGCGACCGGCATCAGAACACTCTCGTGAGGTGCTCGATCGTCGGGGCACCGGTGGCCGGGGCGATCACGGCTACCGCGTCGATGCGGATGCGGTCGTGGTCGCCGGGGTGTGCATCACACCAGGCGGCGGCGAGGCGCCTCAGTCGTGCGAGCTTCTGGGCGGTGATCGCCTCGAGCGGATGCCCGAACGCGACGCTCGTGCGCGTCTTGACCTCGACGAAGACGGTCTCAGCACCGTCGATCGCGACGATGTCGATCTCGCCCTGCGGGCAGCGCCAGTTGCGGTCGATGACGAGCATGCCCGCCTCGGTGAGGGCGGCGGCCGCCAGGTCTTCGCCACGGGATCCGAGTACGTCTTTCGCTGCCATGCACGCAAGACTGGCGGGCTGCGGTTCCGCGCCCAGGGCCCGAATGAGGGCCGGTGGAGAGCGGTGTCATTCCCGAAATTGCGCGGAGTAGTCGACTGCTAAACCGCGCGACGAAGTCGCGGACGCACGAGTGCGATCGAGATGGCGATGAGAGCACCGGCGATGAGCAACTCGCAGAGGACGAACGCGGGGCCGCCGGCGGGCAGAATGGTGCCCAGCAGCCAGTAGATTCCCGCGTCGAGCACGACTGCCACCACGGAGGTCAGCATCATGCCGAGCGGAGCGGTCCTGTCGTACGGAGCGACCACGCCACTGAGGTAGGCGATCGTGCAGAACAGGTCGAGCAACACCAATGCCCTGGGAACTACCGGCGTCGTCGTCGCCGCAATCGGTGAAGCGATTGCCAGCCCGACGACGAGAAGAATCGCCCCGGCGAGCGACGAGCCGAAGGTCTGCATGAACACGAGGCGACGGCTCGACATGCGGAGCTGCGTCGCAACCCACGCCCACGGAAGCATGCGACCGAAGGCACTCTCAACTCCAGTCGAAAACAGAGCAGCGAGTCCGGCGGCGCACAGATCCAGTGAGACCAGCCCAGCACGACAGCCGACGACAAAAAGGCAGGCAAGCAATATGGCGGTGACCAGGCTCAGTTGGCTCACCGGATGCCGAAGCGCGAGTATTGCCTCGCGAACCGCAAAGTTCACGAATCGGTGCGGCTGTCCAATGAGCGCAACAGACACGAGGCGCGATCCACCGCCTGTCGATCGTGCCCGGGGGACGATGGCCAGGCTGGCAAGGAGGAGGAGCAGAAGCACGACCGCAATCGCGAACGTCGTGCCGGCCGTCGGCACGGTGATCGGAAGTGCACCACCCCAAGCAACATTCGTCAGCGCGGACAACCAGCTGGTTTGTGCACGCAAAAGGGAGTCGAGCATGTTCGCGAGAAACAGCGCGATAAGGCCGACACCGGCTAACAGTCCCGCGATACGCGCGACTGATTCCGGCGCACGAAGTGCTCGCACGAGAATCATCGCCGCCTGATTGACGAGGAGAACGGCCAGGACGTCGACGAGCACCAACGCCTGCAGTCCCCAGAATGCGATCGCCGGTTCAGACGCGCTCTGCGCGACGAACAGGGTCGACCCGAGAGCGGTTCCTCCCGCGACGAATATCACCGTCGCGAGGACAGGCACGAATTCTCCCAGTGCCACGGTGGCGCGGCTCGCACCGGCAACTCGAGCGCTAACGCTGATGTGCGATTCGGCGGGGAAAAACATCAGAAGCACGAGTCCGAGAGCCGCAGCGGTGAGGCCCGGCGCCTCAACAAGCACGCCACGCGCGGCGGATACCGCCGCCCCGGACGGGGAGTTTTTCGTGAATATCCCACCGAGGTTCGACGCAGAGAATCCGTAGACGAGCAGGTTGATTCCGGCGAGCGCGAGCACGGCCGTCACGACGGCAACGGCGACGCCCGTCCGGCTCCCCAGCGTCTTCACGAGGTGGGCGACCAGAACTCGAATGCTCGCTTTCGCGATCGCACGTGACGGAGCGAACATCATTCCGGCTCTAGTCCAGGCGCTGTCAGTAGGTCGAGCCCGTCAAAGAACAGCTCTGCCGAACGCTCGGAACTCGCGTCAAGACCGGTAAGCCGAAGAAATGATTCTTCAAGCGTTGCGCCATCATCGGCATGCCTGAGTTCGGCGGCGGACGCCGAGGACAGAAGTCGCCCCTCTCTGAGGATGAGGACGCCGGTGCACAGTTGCTCCGCGACGAGCAGGTCATGGGTCGATATGAGCACCCCGTTTCCGCGCGCCGCGTACGTGCGGAGGAGGTTCTTCATGATGGCAGAGGACTCGGGGTCCAGCCCCCTGAAGGGTTCATCGAGTACGAGGTATGACGGGCTGTGAAGCAGGGCGGCGACGAGTTGAAGCTTTCGCTTCATCCCGTGGCTGTACGTCTCGATCAGGCGCGATGCAGCATCGTCGAGCCTCATTCCCGCGAGCAGGCGGGACTCCGCCCCGGGCCTCCGGCGCAGACCACGGATGCCTGTCACCATGTCGAGGTACTCGCGACCGGTCAGAAGCTCGGGCAGCGGAAGATCGTCCGCGCAAAAGCCCACGTCACGCGTGAAATCTGCCGCAATCCTGTCATCCCCATCGAGAAACACGAACCCCGAGCTCGGCTCGATCAGCCCGACCAGAATGTGAAGCAACGTGGTCTTGCCCGCACCGTTGGGGCCGAGCAGGCCGGTTATCTGGCCGCGCGGAATGTCGAAGGACATCCCGTGAAGCACCACGCGGGAGCCGAAGGACTTCTGAATATCACTCGCGATGAGCATCGGAATACCTCTCTGATAGTGCTGCGAAAAGCTGCCCTCCATCGCTGAAACGTGGGACCAGGTTCGCGAGATGAACCAGGAAGAGGCAGCAGAAAGGGAAGGAGATGAGGAACGGCCAGCACGGCAGCAGCAGCAGCACAAGCCCTGCTAATGCCGCGGCGGCCGGACCCGAGGTCGAGACGAGCGCATCATCGTCAGTTCCGAGCGACCAACGATGAATCCTGGCTCTCGCGAAACCGCCATCGGCAATCATTTCGCGAGATATTCGCGCCCGGCCCGCGAGCACCCAGGTGGCGAAGGAGTGTCCAAGCTCATGCAGGTAGTAGCTGAACACGAAAAGAGCCGAGGCCATCAGAACGAGAATGATCACGATGACGGGCATCCCGATCACCGCAAAGAGAAACGAGATTGCACCGGCGGGGACTAAAACCACCGCGGTCATCGTGAGCAGAAGCCGCCAGGTTGCGGCCAGCGCAATCTGGAAAGGATAGCTCCAGCGATCTCGCTGCGGCGCAATCTCGTTGGTCATGGTCGTCGTCTACGCGAAGCTCCCACGACCAGCAACCCGACCAGCGCGCCAAGAACGGCGAGAGCAAGTGGGAGGAGGAGCACACCGAATCCTGAGCGCGCGCCGACGTCCTCCCCCGAGCTGTAGGTCGTCACGATGAACGGAATGTTGATCGATGAGCCTCCGTTCAACGTTGCGGCGAACGCGTAGAGCCACGCGGCGGCGTCGATAACGATGCCGGCCAGTAGCCCGATGACCAGTCCTGCAGCAACGCCGACCGCACGGCCGGCAGGACGCGCAGGGCGGTGTGCCTCCACTGCGTGATCGCTCGCGCTCACAGCTTGTGGCATTTCACGGTCACGTATCCACCGTTGATGTTTGCGACGGTGTCGAACACCCCACCGTGGATGGCACAGATGATGATCGCGCCCGCGACAACGGTCACGGCCAGGGCAAGCAGCACAATGATGGCGACGACGATGATGACCGGGATGATGTCGTTTCCGCGAGTTGCTGCCCGACGCTCATGCAGCGCCTCGAGCAGCGAGGCGGGATTTGCGATGGTGTTCATGGTTGTGAGTACGAGCGACATGATGTTCCATTCCTGTAGGTGATAAAGCGGCAGTGCTTATATACCTCAGCGTAATAAAAGTGACAATCCGTTGCAGTCCCACTTTGTGCGGACATGCCGAAGTTCGCTCACGCGTTAGATCGGCAGGAATGGAGCGAGGGGCGCGGCGGCGCAGGATCGCCGGATCGCCCAGGAAGGAGCAGCTACTCGTCGAGCGCGAGTTCCTTCGGAAGTTCGAGCTCTTTCGCGGAGAGCTCCTCGACGTTGACGTCTTTGAACGTCAGCACGCGCACCGACTTCACGAACCGGTCGGAGCGGTAGACATCCCACACCCAGACGTCGTTCATCGTCAGCTCGAAGTAGAAGTCGTGCTCTGTGTCCTGCCGCACGAGTTCGACCTCGTTGGCCAGGTAGAACCGACGCTCCGTCTCGACGACGTACCGGAACTGGGACACGACATCCCGATACTCCCGGTACAGCGCCAGCTCGACCTCGCGGTCGTAGTCTTCGAACTCGTCTTCATCCATGCTGTGGATAAGCCTACGCCGGAAACACCCTTACTCGGCGGGCTCCAGTTCGCGGCTGTGCAGCCACGTCAGCCGGTGAATGTCGCTCGGCCCGAGCTCGTCGATCGCTGCATAGTGGTCGGTGCTGCCGTACCCCTTGTTCGACGCCCAGCCGTAGCCGGGGGTGACGACGTCGCGGTCGATCATGAGCCGGTCTCGGTGCACCTTGGCGATGACGGATGCCGCGGCCACGGACGCGCAGTCACGGTCCGCTTTGACCCGGGTCTGCACCCGCAGCGGGGTCGACAGGGCGGGGCTCAGCCAGTTGTGCGAGCCGTCCAGCAGCACGACCGACTCGGCTACCCGGGCACCCGACTCGTGAAGCGATACGAGCGCGCGCTTGGCAGCCAGTCCCAGGCAGGCGATGATGCCGAGCCTGTCCACCTCTTCGGCCGAAGCGAGCCCGACGGCGGAGTGCAGTACCCACGCCGCGGCGAGGGGCGCTAGCAATTCGCGTTTCTTCTCTATGAGCATCTTCGAATCGCGCAGGCCCACCGGCACAGGACCGACGGTCAGATCGATCACGCACAGTCCGACCGCCACAGGACCGGCGATCGCGCCACGACCGACCTCGTCGCATCCGATCACATATCGCGCGCCCTGGTCGTGCATCGA
>JAODAT010000022.1 GCA_025463565.1 Microbacteriaceae bacterium | reverse complement strand
CCACGATCACGCCGTTCATCTGGTTCGACGACGACCTGCAGGAGGCGATCGACTTCTATCTGGGAATCTTCCCCGACGGGAAGATCCTCGAGGAGAATCGCACCGAGAGCGGCGAACTCTTCTACGGAACGTTCAGCCTCGCCGGCCAGACCTTCTACGGCATGAACGGCGGCCCAGGACACCCGCACACCGACTCGTTCTCGCTCTTCATCACGTGTGAGGACCAGGCCGAGGTCGACCGGTATTGGGATGCCCTCGTTGCCGGTGGCACCCCGGTGGAGTGTGGTTGGCTGACCGACAAATTCGGTGTCTCATGGCAGGTCGTGCCGCGCCGCCTCATGGAACTGCAGGCCGACCCCGATCGAGCGCGAGCGAAGCGCACGGTCGACGCGATGCTGAGGATGGTCAAGCTGGATGTCGCGGCGCTCGAGCGGGCGGCCGACGGCTAGAACCTACGGCCGGGCGAGGTTGCGTTTCGCCCATTGGCCGAGTTCCGCAATGGTGGGAACGAGCTCCGCGCCCGCCGTCGTCAATTCGTAGCTCACCGTCACCGGTGGCCCTTCGGCCACCTCGCGACGCACCAGGCCCGTGTCCGAAAGCTCCACCAGGCGCTCGGACAGGACGGTGTCGCTGATTCCGGTGACCGCTTTACGAAGGCCGACGAACGACGTCTTGCCATTGCCGAGAACGCCCAGGATCATGCCGTTCCATCGCTTGCCGAGCACGGAGAAGGCAAGCGTGATGGCCGTATCGCAGGCGGGTGCGTCGATCACGGGCTCGGACATGATGACAATCCTATCCGTGCTACGCTCTCCGTTGTCGCTTTGTTTTTATTAGTGACTACTTTCATGGAGGTTCGAATGTCACTGTTCCGTCTCGACGCCAGCATCAACCCGGCGACGTCCAAGAGCCGCGCCCTGGCCGATCTCGTCGAAACGGAATGGGTCGCCGAGAACCCGGGATCCCTCATCGTGCGTCGCGACATCGGAATCGACCCGCTGCCGGCCAACACCTGGCGCGAAGTCATCACGAGCGGTGCCGCTGACGACGACGCAGTCAGTCCCGCGCAGCGCGAAGCCCGTGCCCTTGCCGCCACCGTGGCCGACGAGCTCGTCGACGCGGATGCGATCCTCCTGGCGATCCCGCTGTACAACTGGGGCATCGCCGCGCACGTCAAGTCCTGGTACGACGTCACCTACACCGACTCGAGGATCAAGGGCGGTGCGCTGAAGGGCAAGCCGGTCGTTCTCGCGACGGTACTCGGCGGCGATTACAGCCCCGGTGGCCCGAAAGAGGACTGGGATCACTCCACCCCGTGGCTGCGTCACGTGATCGAGGGCGTGTGGGGCGCTGACCTTCTCGTGGTGCAGCGCCAGCTCACCCTGGTGGGAGTCAACCCCGCGATGGACGGTCTCAAGGAGCAGGCCGCCGAGGTACATGCAGCGGCCGAAGCCCTTGCCTCACAGCACGGCCGCGAGCTCGTCACGAAGGCGCGCACGCTCGCCAGCTGACTCAACCTGTGGATAGTTCCGGCGAGCAATCCGTTGTCGCTGGCACTCTCGTGGCATGCGAAGGTCACTGGCACGGCGAGTAATCGAAAAGCTGCGAGACGACCGCGGTGACGTTCCCGGCTGGGTGCTCATCACACTGATGACCGCCGCGCTGGTCGCCGCCATCTGGGCGATCGCCAGCCCGGCCCTGACCGGTCTGTTCCAGAACGCCATCAGCCGAGTGTCCGGTTTCTAACGTGCGTTTTGGCGACGATCGCGGCTCGGCGCCGGCCGAATTCGTGATGGTCGGCGCGCTGCTGACGGTGCTCACCCTCTCGGTGCTGCAGCTCGGTCTCGCCCTCCACGTGAGGAACACGGTGCTGGATGCCGCATCCGAGGGAGCGCGCTTCGCCGCGCTCGCCGACAACGGCGTCCCCGACGGGGTCGCTCGCACCCGCGACCTCATCACCACAGCCATCGGACCGCAGTTCGCGCAGCAGGTCACCGGCGCGAGCACCGGGCAGGTCGTCGTCATCCGGGTGCGGGCCCCGCTTCCGCTGATCGGCCTGGTCGGCCTGGCCGAGGGGCTGGAGGTGGAGGGCCATGCGCCGGTGGAGACGCTGGACCGCTGACGACGCCGGGTCGGCGTCCCTCGAATTCGTCACCGCCGGCATCCTGCTGCTCATCCCCCTCGTCTACCTCGTGGTGACGCTGTCGGTGATCCAGTCGGGAGCCTTCGGGGTGGAGGGGGCCGCTCGCGCGGGCGCACGAGTGTTCGTCCAGTCCCGTTCGGACGACGACGCGGTACGCGCCGCCACCGATGCCGCGACGTTCGCGCTCGACGACTACGGCATCCACGCGGCGAACGCGACAGTCTCGATCAGCTGCGCACCGGATCCCGCGGACTGCCTCACGCGGCACGGCCAGGTGACGGTCACCGTGAAAACGATGGTTCCCCTTCCGCTGGTGCCGCCGCTGCCCGGGCTGAAAGTTCCGCCGGGAATCCCCGTGGTCGCGTCGTCGACCGAAGAGGTGTCACGGTTTGCGGTCACCCAATGAGACGACTGCTTCGGGATGAGACCGGGTCGACGATTCCGCTGATCGTCGGGTTCGCGGTGCTGGCGCTCGCCCTGATCCTCACGGTCGTGTCCGCGAGCTCGCTCTACCTCGAGCGCAAACGCCTGTTCGACCTGGCGGACGGCGCGGCGCTGAGCGGGGCCGAAGCATTCGATATCGATGACGTCGTGATCGTGGGCAGCGTGCCGCGCCCGGTGCTGCGCTCGCCGGAGGTGGCGGATGCCGTAGCCCAGTACCTCGCAGCGGCGTCGACCGGCGACCTGGTCGACCTCAAGGTAGTCGATGCCGAGACCGTCGACGGCAAGAGCGCCACCGTGACCCTCGCCGCCTACTGGCGACCACCGGTGTTCACGATCCTCGGGCAGCAGGGCTTCCCGGTGCGGGTGACGGTCGTCGCAAGGTCGGTGTTCGACTGAAGGCTCGCGAGGTGCCCAAGAATGTCGTCAAATCGGCGATTTGACGACATTCTTGGGCACCTCGCGGAGGGAGAGTCAGTCCTTCGGCACGAACAGCACGACGACACCGAGCCCGATCATCATGCCGCCACCGACGCCGGAGAGTGTGCCGATTCGTTTCGGTGACTTGGCGAACCAGGTGCGTGCCGTTCCGGCGATGAGCGCCCAGGTGCTGTCACAGATGAGGGCGATCGCCACGAAGATCGCACCGAGCAGTCCCAGTTGCAGCGGAATGGCCCCGTGCGAGTACGTGACGAACTGCGGGAGAACCGCGATCATGAACACGATGGTTTTCGGGTTCGAGACGCCGACGAGGAATCCTTCGCCGAGAAGCCGCAGCTTCGAGCGCTGCGCGACCGGTTTCGTGACCGCGGCCGCGGCATCCTTCCGGTGCCTGATCGTCTGGATGCCGAGGTAGATGAGGTAGACGGCGCCGGCGGCCTTGATCACGGTGAACACCACGAGCGACTGCTGGATGAGCACCCCGACCCCGAGCGCGACCAGCGTCGCGTTCAGCAGGGCGCCGCTCGCGTTGCCCAGCACGCTGAGCAGACCGCCGATGCGGCCGAGTGCGAGAGAACGACCGATGACGAAGAGCACGGTCGGCCCCGGGATGAGCATGAGCCCGACCACGGCAAGGCTGAAGGCGAGCAGCGTGGGCGCGGGGATCATGCTGCGAATGTAACGTAAACGCATGGACTCGTGGGACGTCGTGGTGGTGGGAGCGGGGCCCGCGGGTTCGTCCGCGGCACGGGTCGCCGCCGAGCACGGCGCGAAGGTCCTGCTGCTCGACCGGGCCGCCTTCCCGCGCTACAAGACCTGCGGCGGCGGACTGATCGGCATCTCACTCGAGCACGTTCCCGCATTGGTGCTGGCAACCGTCGAACAGCGGGTCACCAGTGTGCGTTTCACCCTGCGCGGGCGCGCCCGCAGTACTCATCGCAGCCGGTCGCCGTTCCTCTCCCTCGTTCAGCGGGACCGCTTCGACCAGGCGCTCGTCGACGCCGCCGTTGCTGCCGGGGTCACGTTTCGCGACGGGGTGAGCGTGAAAGGCATCGTCGATGACCTAGGGGGCGTCACAGTGACGACCAGCGACGGCGAATACCTGGCGAAGACGCTCGTCGGAGCTGACGGCGCAAGCGGCCGCATCGGCCGACACGTGGGGGTGACGCCGGGCGGCGTCGACCTCGCGCTCGAGCACGACATCGTGCGTCCGGCGGATGGACGTACCTGGGACGATCGGGTATTCCTCGACTGGGGCGGCGAGGCCGGAACGTATGCGTGGATGTTCCCGAAGGAGAAAACTCTGACGGTCGGGGTAATCCAGCGGCGTGGCGAACCCGACCAGACTCGCGCCTACCTGGAGCGCTACACGCGGTCGCTGAAGCTCGACGGTGCCGAGATCACCCGATCCTCCGGTCACCTGGCCCAGTGGCGCACGGCCGACTCGCCCCTGCGCAAAGGCAACGTGATCGTGGCCGGTGATGCTGCAGCGCTGCTCGACCCGTTCACGCGGGAAGGGATCTCGTTCGCGCTCAGGTCGGGCTGCTGGGCGGGGGAGGCCGCGGCATCCGGCGACCTCGACTCGTACGTGCAGCGGGTCGAACGCGAGCTCGCGCCCGACATCGCGGCGGGCGCGAAACTACTGCGACTGTTCGAGCGCAGGCCGGGGATGGTGCACGCCGGGCTGAGCTACTCCATCATCGGCCCGCGCATCTTCATCCGTGTCTGCCGGGGTGAGATCACCCTCGGCGAGCTGTTCGGGTCGCCCCTGGCTCGAATATTTCGCCGCATCCTCTAGCAGTAGGCTGGTCCGCGACATGGACGAGCTCGACTTCTCTGAACAGATCGCCGCTCTACGGTCGACCTTCGCGGACATCCGCTCGGTCATCGGTGTCGAGCGTCTCGAGGCCGAGATCGCCGACCTCAGCGAGCAGGCCGGCGTGCCGGACCTCTGGGACGACACCGAGAAGGCGCAGAAGGTCACCAGCGCCCTCAGTCATCGGCAGGCCGAGCTCGCGAAAGTGAACAGCATCCAGTCGCGGCTTGACGACCTCGAGATCATGGTCGAACTGGCCAACGAGGAGTCGGATGCCGCGGCCGCGGCCGAAGCCCGCACCGAGCTGGAGAGCATCCAGAAGGTGCTTGGCGAACTCGAGGTGCAGACCCTGCTCAACGGCGAGTGGGATGCCCACCCGGCCGTCATCACCATCCGCGCGGGAGCCGGGGGAGTGGATGCCGCCGACTTCGCCGAGATGCTGCAGCGCATGTACCTGCGCTGGGCCGAGCAACACGACTATCCGGTCACCGTCATGGACACGAGTTACGCCGAAGAGGCCGGCATCAAGTCGACAACCTTCGAGATCAACGCTCCGTACGCATTCGGCACCCTGAGTGTGGAGGCCGGCACGCATCGCCTGGTGCGGATGAGCCCCTTCAACTCGGCGGGTAAGCGCCAGACCAGTTTCGCGGCGGTCGAGGTCATCCCGCTGATCGAGGAGGCGGGTGCGATCGAGGTGCCGGAGAGTGACATCCGTGTCGATGTGTTCCGATCGAGCGGCCCCGGCGGCCAGTCGGTCAACACCACGGACTCCGCCGTTCGGCTCACTCACCTTCCGACCGGCCTCGTCGTGTCGATGCAGAACGAGAAGAGCCAAATCCAGAACCGCGCGGCCGCGATGCGCGTTCTCCAGTCACGGCTGCTGATCATGCAGCGCGAGCAGGAGGCCGCGGCGAAGAAGGAACTCGCCGGTGTCATCACGGCAAGTTGGGGCGACCAGATGCGCAGCTATGTGCTCGCTCCGTACCAGATGGTGAAAGATCTCCGAACGGAATACGAGGTCAACAACCCGTCATCCGTGTTCGACGGCGACCTCGACGGCTTCATCAATGCCGGCATCAAATGGCGCAAGCGTGACGCCGCGCTTTAGCCCCATTCTTTAGCCAAGTAAACAAATCCTGAGAGATCAGGTAAACGGCCTGTCGTTCTCCGGATTGTTTGTCGCCGCTCCCTAGAGTCGTCACGATGATTCGGTTTGATCAGGTGACCAAGCTCTACAGGGGCAACGCGCGTCCGGCGCTCAATTCCGTGACACTGGAGATACTCCGGGGGGAGTTCGTCTTCCTCGTCGGCGCGTCCGGAAGCGGTAAATCCAGCTTCCTGCGCCTCGTGCTGAAAGAAGAAGTGCCGAGCAAAGGCCAGATCCACGTGCTCGGGCAGAATCTCGGCCAGCTCACCAGCCGCAAGGTGCCCTACTTCCGGCGCAATTTGGGTGTGGTGTTCCAGGACTTCCGGCTTCTGCCGCAGAAGAACGTCTTCGACAATGTCGCGTTCAGCCTCCAGGTGATCGGCAAGTCCAAGGGGTTCATCCAGGAGGCGGTGCCCGACGTGCTCAAGATGGTGGGACTCGCCGGTAAGACCAATCGCCTGCCGCACGAGCTCTCCGGCGGTGAGCAGCAGCGCGTCGCGATCGCGCGCGCCATCGTCAACAAGCCGGCCATCCTGCTCGCCGACGAGCCGACCGGTAACCTCGATCCCGCCACGAGCGCCGGCATCATGGCGCTGCTCGAGCGCATCAGCCAGAGCGGCACCACAGTGCTGATGGCGACACACGACGCCGGAATCGTCGACCAGATGCAGCGCCGGGTCATCGAACTCGTCGGCGGCCAGGTGGTTCGGGATGAGCGCCAGGGCGGATACCAGACCCAGGCCGTTCCCGTGCAGGCATTCGGCACGAAGCCGACAACGACTGCGCCGACGGTGGTCACGCCATGAGGTTCGGCCTGATCATGTCGGAGGTCGGCAGCGGCCTGAGGCGCAACTTCTCCATGGTCGTCTCGGTGGTGCTGGTCACCTTCATCTCGCTCACCTTCGTGGGCGCTGCCATCCTGCTGCAGTTCCAGATCGGCCAGATGAAGGGCTACTGGTACGACAAGGCGCAGGTCGCGGTCTACATGTGCACGAGCCTGTCGACCGAGGGCCAGTGCAACCTGGTCGAGGCGACGGCCGACCAGAAGGCCGCCGTCAAGGCGCAACTCGAGTCGCCGGCGCTCGCGCCGCTGGTCAAGAATGTCTCGTTCCAGACCCACAAGCAGGTCTACGCGCAGTACAAGCAGCAATTCGGTGACACCACCGGCTCCGACTTCGTCACCCCTTCCTTCCTGCCGGAGACCTTCTGGGTCAACCTGAAGGATCCATCGCAGGCGGACGCCGTGGTCGAGTCCATCGGGAGCCTCGCCGGGGTGGAGGAGGTCAAAGACCAGCGCGCCTACCTCGATCCGATCTTCTCCGCGCTGAACGCCGCAAGTTTCACCGCGATCGGCATCGCTGCGCTGATGCTCGTCGCCGCGGTGCTGCTCATCGCCACGACCATCCGGCTCTCCGCGTTCTCGAGGCGGCGGGAGCTCGGCATCATGCGGCTCGTCGGCGCCTCCAACCGCTTCATCCAGACGCCGTTCGTGCTCGAAGGGGTGATCTCTGCCCTCGTCGGGTCCGTGCTTGCCAGCGGTGTGATCGTGCTGCTGGTGAAGTTCTTCGTGCAGGGCTACCTGGGGTCGCAGGCGCAGGACACCCCGTTCATCGGGCTCGGCGACGCGTTCATCGTGGTGCCGATCCTGCTGGTGGTCGGCGCCCTGCTCGCGGCGGCCTCTGCCCGTGTCGCGATCAGCCGCTACCTCAAGGTCTAGCTGCTCTTCCTTTCTTGAGCAGAGCCCGCGAAACCGCAAAATTCGCGGCATAGCGGTTCCGTTGGAGCGAATTCTGCAGTCTCGCGACTGTCTACGTGATCAGCGCGGAACCCGGTGAGACGCACGTCACGAAGCGCCAATGGCAGGTGCGCTGCGAGATCAACGACGGCTTCGTGTACCAGTCGCCCAGCAGTTAGACTGACTGGCTGCCTTCGGATTCGCCGCGGGCATCCAAACAGGAGTGAACCGTGCCCAGGGAACGTGGCCAGAAAGTCGTCGCCACTAATCGCAAAGCCCGTCACGACTACACGATCGAAGACACCTATGAGGCCGGACTGGTTCTCACGGGAACCGAGGTGAAGTCGTTGCGGGCCGGTCGTGCATCCCTCGTCGACGGCTACGCGTTCGTCGAGTTCGGCGAGGCCTGGCTGGATGCCGTCCACATTCCCGAATACAACCAGGGCACCTGGAACAACCACCCGCCCCGCCGCAAGCGCAAGCTGCTGCTGCACAAGGCGCAGATTTTGAAGATCCACAACAAGACGAAGGAGGGCGGGTACACGATCGTGCCGCTCTCCATCTACTTCAGCGACGGCAAGGCGAAGGTCGAAATCGCGGTGGCGAAGGGCAAGCGCGAATACGACAAGCGCCAGGCGCTGCGTGAGCGCCAGGACAACCGCGAGGCGCAGCGCGCGATGGGCACGCAGCGCAACCTCGGCGACTAGCTTTTCTTGTAAAAATGGACGAGCGGTGCCGGCCCCTCCGGTCCGACCAGTCGGCCGGCTCGGAGCCCGTGCGCACCCAGCCGCGTCGCTCATACAGCCGGATAGCTGCGGTGTTGTGATCGAGAACTTCGAGCACGAGGGTCGATCCAGTCGATGCGGCGAAGCGTTCGGCCGTCTCGACCAGCGCGGCCGCAACACCGTGGCCTCGGGATGTGCCCGACACGAACAGCCGCGCCAGTTCGAGCTCGGCGCCCGGTGCACCCGACAGTGCCGCGTGCCCGACGACAGTTCCATCGAGCTGGGCGACCCAGGCGGGATCACCCTTCTCGGTGAGCCAGTCGGTGGTGACGTGTTTCGCCATCAGCGGGTACCTGTCGGTGCGGTGGGATTCTCGCAGCACCGCAAGGAGCGCGTCGAGATCCGCGTCGGTGCGGGAACGGATGACGAGGGCCACCACGGAACACTATCGCCGATCCCGTTGTATGCTGGAGGGCTGCCACGGCAGTTTTGACAACTCAACAGCGCGCGGTAGCGACCCACCTTTGCAGTT
>JAODAT010000010.1 GCA_025463565.1 Microbacteriaceae bacterium | reverse complement strand
GAGCAGGTGCGAGATCACCTTGCCGCCGAGGGACTGGGAGTCGAAGCGGCCCTCGCCGGTGATGAGCAGGTCGGCACCGACCAGGGCGTGCGGGAGGTCGATGAGCTCGGCGACCGCCCGCGACCCGGGCTCGAGTTTGGCACCCCAGGCCAGCATCCCGTAGCCGGTGCCACCGGCGGCACCCGCGCCGGGCGTGAGCGGATCGATGTCGTGCCGGACCAGCTCGCGCAGCCGCCGGTCGAGCAGGTCGACCTGCTCCGGGGTTGCGCCCTTCTGCGGCCCGAAGATGGCCGCGGCGCCGTTCGGCCCGAACAGCGGATTGGTCACGTCGGTGAGCACGATCGCGCCCCGGGGCGGTACAGCGCGGTCACCGATGGCGCCGAGCGCGCCCATGCCGCCATCCGTCGATGCGCTTCCACCGATCCCGAGGATCAGCCGATCGGCGCCACGGTCGAGCGCGGCAGCGATAGCCACGCCGAAACCGCGCGTGGTGGCGCCCATCGGGTCGAGTTCCTTCTGCAGGGTGAGCCCGCTGGTGTTGGCGAGCTCGACAACCGCCGTTCCGTCGGGCAGCTGCAGGTAGTAGGCGTTGCCGACGGGCATGCGCCGGGCGTCCGGAAAGGCGAGCTCGAACGCGTCGAGCGTGCCCTCTCCGCCGTCGGCCATCGGGCGCAGGATGACGTGGTCTCCCGGCCGCACCGACCGCCAGCCGGACTCGATCGCCCTAGCGACCTCACCGGCGGTTGCCGACCCCTTGAAGGAGTCGGGCGCGACGACGATGGTGCGGGCGGTCATCCCGCTATTTTCGCTGAAAGGGGGTCGAGCTTGTCGAGACCTCACCGACGAGTTGCTCGTTCGTGAGGTCTCGACATAGCTCTACCCGCCCTACTTTGTGATCGGGATGAGCCGCTCCAGCTGCGTCACGTGCTCGGGGGTGAGCTCGGCGAGCGTGGCGACGCCGAGGAGCTTCATGGTTCGTTCGATCTGGTCGCGCAGGATGTAGATCATGCGGTCGACGCCCTCGCGTCCGCCGGCCATCAGGCCGTACAGGTATGCGCGCCCGACGAGCGTGAACTTCGCTCCGAGCGCGATGGAGGCGACGATGTCGGCGCCCGACATGATGCCGGTGTCGATCGCGATCTCGGTGTGCTTTCCGACCTCGCGCACGACCTCGGGAAGCAGCCGGAAGGGGATGGGCGCCCGGTCGAGCTGGCGACCGCCGTGGTTGGAGAGCACGATGCCGTCCACTCCGAGGTCGACGAGCTTCTTCGCGTCCCGCACGTTCTGCACGCCTTTGATCACGAGCTTGCCCGGGAACATGCCGCGGATGATCGCGAGATCGTCGAACGAGATGGTCGGATCCATCGCGGCGTTCAGCAGCTCGCCGACTGTGCCCCCGGTGGAGTCCAGTGACGCGAACTCGAGCCTCGGCGTGGTGAGGAAGTCCCACCACCACCAGGGGCGGGGCAGTGCGTTGATGATCGTGCTCGGGGTCAGCTGCGGTGGGATGGAGAAGCCGTTGCGCTTGTCGCGCAGTCGGGCGCCGGCGACCGGGGTGTCGACGGTGAAGAACAGGGTGTCGAACCCGGCGGCACCCGCCCGGCGGGTGAGGTCGTAGGAGATCTCGCGCTCCCGCATCACATACAGCTGGAACCAGTTGCGTCCGTTCGGGTTGGCCGCCTTCACCTTCTCGATCGAGGTGGTTCCGAGCGTGGAGAGGGTGAACGGGATGCCGGCTGCCGCTGCAGCGCTCGCCCCTGCGATCTCGCCCTCGGTCTGCATCAGCCGGGTGAAGCCGGTGGGTGCAATGGCGAACGGCAGCGCGCTCGGGCCGCCGAAGATCTGGGTGGACGTGTCGACGGTGTCGGGCAGGCCGCGCAGGATCGACGGACTGAATTCGATGTCGAGGAAGGCCTGGCGAGCGCGGTCCAGCGAGATCTCGTCCTCGGCCGATCCGTCCGTGTAGTCGAACGCGGCTTTCGGCGTGCGACGCTTCGCGATCGTGCGCAGGTCGTTGATGGTGAGCGCGGCATCCAGTCGGCGCTTCTTGCCGTTTAGCTGCGGCTTCTTGAACTTCATCAGCTCGAGCAGTTCGCTCGGGCGTGGAACCTGACGGTCGACCATGGGATGCCTTTCGGTGGCTAGTGGCGGGAGTCGAGATGCGAGACCAGGCGGTCCCGGGAGTCGGTGATGTGTTCGCGCGTGAGCCGCTCGGCGAGCTCGGCGTCGCCGGCGGTGACAGCGTCGAGGATGCCCTGGTGTTGCCGCGCAACCTCCGTCGCGGTGAACAGGTGGTTGGCCTGCACCTGCGCGATGGCCAGTTCGATCTCGCCCATCAGCAGCGCGTGCATGCGGGCAAGTCGTTGGCTGGGCTGACCGGCGACGAGTCCGCGGTGGAACTCGATGTCGAGGGCGGCGAAGACCTCGTCGTCATGCAACGAGCGCAGTTCACGATGCGCGTCAAGGGCGGCAGACGGGATCGCACCGGCGACGGCTAGGCGGCCGACGGCACTGCCCTCGATGATGGCTCGATTCTCGAAGAGATCGACGATGTCGTCACGGGTGAGGTCGGGAACGCGTGCCGCTCGGTGCGACTCGCGCCGCAGCAGTCCGTCGGCGACAAGGCGCTCGATCGCGAGTTTGGCGGTGGGGCGTGCCACGCCGAACCGGAGAGCTACGGCGCTCTCGGTCACCGTGGAACCCGGTGCCTCAGTGAGCGACAGAATGCGCTGGCGAAGCTCACCGTAGATCGCGTCGGGGCGTGGGGCTTCGGCCTCGGACATCCGTCACCTCATTCTGCGTCGACTAAGTGTTAGACAATCTAGCAGAATGTTAGACAAACTGTTGGCCGAGATCGCGACAGGTCGCCGCTCGCTAACGCTTCGTGTTTCGGGGAGCGTATCGAGCGTGATTGGATGACCGCGCCACGAGGGCTCGCAGCGTTTCGAGGTCGCCTTCGATGAGTCCTTGCGTTCGCGCCTGGATGAGCACGTTGCCGATGGCGGTCGCTTCGACGGGACCGGCGACGACCGGGAGCCCGGTGCGGTCGGCGGTCAGCTGGCAGAGCAGGGTGTTGAGCGACCCGCCGCCGACCAGATGGATGACCGAAATGGTCTTGCCGCTGAGTTCGCGCGCCTGCTCGATGGTGCGGGCGTACGCGTCGGCAAGGGACTCGAGGATGCTGCGCACGAACGCCGCGCGCGACGAAGGCGCACGCAGCTGGTGTTCGTCGAACCACGCGGCCACCCGGGAAGGCATGTCGCCCGGCGGCAGAAAGCGCGGGTCGTCCGGATCGAAGATACTGACCTTCTCGCTCACCACCGCGGCCTCTTCGAGCAGCGCAGGCAGGTCGATGGCGTCGCCCTCCGCCTCCCAGGTGCGCACGCTCTCGCTCAACACCCACAGGCCCATCACGTTGTGCAGGTAGCGCACCCGGCCGTCTACGCCGCCCTCGTTGGTGAAGTTGGCGAGTCGCCCGGCCTCTGTGAGCACAGGATGCTCCAGCTCGACTCCGACAAGCGACCACGTTCCACAGGAGATGTAGGCGAAGTCGGGGTCGGTGGCGGGGATCGCCGCAACGGCCGAGGCCGTGTCGTGTGAGCCGACGGCATCCACCCGCAGGTTCGCGCCGATGCGGGCGACGACGTCGGGAAGGAGGGACCCGATCGGCGACCCGGCATCGACCAGCTCGGGGAACAGCTCGCGCGGCAGCCCGAGCTTCGCGATGAGTGCGTCGTCCCACCGGCCTGTGGTTACAGACAGGAGGCCGGTGGTCGACGCGTTCGTGCGCTCCGCGACTCGTCGGCCGGTGAGCCAGAAGCCCAGCAGATCCGGTACGAGAAGCAGCGACTGGATGCCGTCGAGACGACCAGAGGCGCGGTCGTCGGCGAGCTGATACAGGGTATTGAACGGAAGAAACTGCAGCCCGTTCACGGCGTACAGCGCCGCGGGACTCACCAGGCGCTCGACGATGGCAACGCCGTTGGCTGTGCGCTCGTCGCGGTAGTGGAAGGGTTCGGCCACGAGCTCACCAGACCGGATGAGCCCGTAGTCGACGGCCCACGAGTCGACCGCGACGCTCACCAGTTCGGGCTCGCGCGATGCAGCGACCGTGAGCCCGGCGAGCACGTGCTCGTACAGGCCGGAGACATCCCAGTGCAATCCATCGGCGCCCTGGACGGGTCCGTTCGGAAACCGGCTGATCGGCGTGAGCCGCAGTTCGTTGTGCCCGACGTGCCCGAGGATGACCCGGCCGCTCGTCGCCCCGAGGTCGACCGCGGCAACCGCGGAGGTCACCGAAGGAAGGCCGCGGCCACCCCGGCGTCCACCGGGATGTGCAGGCCGGT
>JAODAT010000009.1 GCA_025463565.1 Microbacteriaceae bacterium | reverse complement strand
AGCAGCGCCTGCTGCACACCCTCGCCCGAGACATCGCGGGTGATCGACGGGTTCTCGGCCTTGCGGGCGATCTTGTCGATCTCGTCGATGTAGATGATGCCGGTCTCGGCGCGCTTCACGTCGTAATCCGCGGCCTGGATGAGCTTCAGAAGGATGTTCTCGACATCTTCACCCACGTACCCGGCCTCGGTGAGTGCCGTGGCATCGGCAACGGCGAAGGGCACGTTGAGCCGTTTCGCGAGAGTCTGCGCGAGGTAGGTCTTGCCGCAGCCGGTGGGGCCGATGAGCAGGATGTTGGACTTGGCGATCTCGACATCGTCGATCATCGCGTCGGCCGACGTGAGGGTGTTGCGGGCGCGGATGCGCTTGTAGTGGTTGTAGACGGCGACCGAGAGCGCCTTCTTGGCGGCCTCCTGGCCGATCACGTACTCCTCGAGAAAACTGTAGATTTCGCGGGGCTTCGGCAGCTCGAATTCACTCGAGGTCTCTTCGCCGGCCTCAGCCAGGCGTTCCTCGATGATCTCGTTGCACAGTTCCACGCACTCGTCGCAGATGTACACGCCGGGGCCCGCGATCAGCTGCTGCACCTGCTTCTGGCTTTTGCCGCAGAAGGAGCACTTGAGCAGGTCGGCGCTCTCGCCAATACGTGCCATTTCGTGCCCTCCTCAGAACACCCAGCTGATCTTCGTATGAGCCTAACCCGACTGTGCGACACACGACGCACACTGGGCACAACCGGTGCGGCGCGCCTTTCCGTGCCGATTCGCAGTCAGGTGCCAGATCTAGACTCATCAGGACATGACGACACGGTGGGCACGCTTTCTGCGGGGCTGGATCGCTGCAGCGGTCTCGGTGTTCGTCGCTCTCTGCTCGCACACGCTGGCCGGTGGAGACGTGCCGAGCCCGGCCGGCGTCGCGCTGTGTCTCGCGTTCGCGGGCATAATCTGCATCGCGCTGGCGGGCAAGACGCTCTCGCTGCCGAGGCTGGCGGCATCCGTCGCGGTCAGCCAGTTCCTGTTCCACGGCGCCTTCAGCCTGCTCGGCGCGGCGCCGGCGACGGTTGCCGCCCACACCTCATCCGCCCACACCTCATCAATGTCGAACAGCATGGAGATGCACGCGCTGCACCTGCAGGCCGCAGCGGACTCCGGCATGGCCATGCCGACCTGGATGTGGTTCGCACACGGGTTGGCGGCGCTCGTGACGATCGCCGCATTGAGGTACGGCGAGCGGGCCTTCTGGGCTGCGCTCGCCCTCGCACGACCGTTCGTCATCCGGATGCTCGCCGCAGTGGCGCGCGCCGAGACTCCGGCGCGCCCCGACCCGGTCACGACCTCCCCCCGCGTTCTCCGCTCCCGTCTCATCGTCACGCCCCGCTCTCTTCGTGGTCCGCCTGCCGTTCCGGCTAACTAGAACGAACCACTTACCGGGCCCAACCGCTGCACTGCAGCGTGCCCATGAATGAAAGAGACGTCATGATTCACACACCCCTGAAGGCAGCGCTGGCTCTGGGAGCCGGCGTCGCCCTCGCTCTGGCAGTGCCACTGGCCGCCAGCGCGCACGTCACCGTCACGCCGTACACCGCAACACCGGGCTCATACGCCCTCGTCACGTTCAAGGTTCCGAACGAGTCGGGTAGCACGATCACCACCGCAGTGGAGATCGACATCCCGGGAGACACCGCCTTCGCCGACGTCAGCTACGTGCCGGTATCCGGCTGGACCGGAATGCTCACCACCACCACGTTGTCCACGCCGATCAAGGTGGAGGGAAACGAGCAGAAGACCGGCGTCACGAAGGTGACGTTCACGGCGGACGCCGGCAACGGCATCCGGGACGGCCAGCTGCAGCTGTTCCAGCTCTCGGTCGGCCCGGTGCCCGATGTCGGCCGCGTCTACCTGCCCACCACGCAGACCTACAGCGACGGCTCGGTCGTCAAGTGGACCGACAGGAGTGCCGACGCCGAACATCCCTCCCCCGTGCTGTACGTGAACGATGCCCCCGTCATCAGCGACGATTCGGACGCGGAGGTGACGGCGGCCAGCCAGGCCGAACTCAGCCCGCAATCCGGCACCGACGTGCTGGCGCGCGGCCTCGGGATCGGCGGCCTGGTGGTGGGTGTCGTAGGCATCGTGCTGTTCATCACGAGCCGCCGGAAGCCGGTCGCGAAGTGAAGCGGGCGGTAGCCGCGATCATCGGCGGCCTTCTGGTGCTCGGGTCGGCGCTGGCCGTCGCCGGGCCGGCCGACGCCCACAACTACCTGGTGTCGTCGACCCCGTCGTCCGGGCAAACGCTCACCACGCTGCCGTCGCGCTTCACGGTCACCACCAATGGCGTGCTGCTGAACCTCAACAAGGACGGCTCCGGCTTCGCCATCCAGATTCGGGATGCGAAGGGCCTGTACTACGGCAACGGCTGCGTGAGCGTCGACGGGCCCGCCATCTCGATGCCCGCCGCAATCGGCGCGCCCGGTGCGTACACGATCACCTGGCAGGTGATCTCCACCGACGGTCACACGGTGTCTGACACCTTCCCGTTCACCTGGGCGGGAACGGCCGGCGAGAGCAAGGGCGCGGCTTCAGCGCCCACCTGTCACGGCAAGTACCACTTCACGAAGGGTGGACTGCCACCGGCGAACACCGGCACCGGAACCCAGTCGGTGAGCAACGGAACGCTGGCGACGGTGCTCTGGATCGGCGGAGCGATCGTGCTCGTCGGCATCGCCGTGGTCGTGACGCTCGTGGTCACAGCGCGGCGCCGTCGGGCCTGACACGATAGGCATAGCGAAGGCCCGCCGTCCCAAGGGGCGGCGGGCCTTCGTAAGGCTACTTCGTGATCGCCGGGATATTCTTTCGCGAGGTGAGCACCTGGTCGATCAGGCCGTACTCCAGCGCCTGCTCGCCGCTCAGGATGTTGTCACGGTCGATGTCCTTGTTCACCTGCTCCTTGGTGCGGTTGGAGTGGCGCGAGAGCGTCTCCTCCAGCCACTCCCGCATGCGCAGGATCTCCTTGGCCTGGATCTCGATGTCCGAGGCCTGGCTCGAGCCCTCCGAGCCGGCGGCCGGCTGGTGGATGAGGATGCGGGCGTTCGGAAGCGCCAGCCGCATGCCCGGCGTACCCGCGGCGAGAATCACCGCAGCGGCCGAAGCGGCCTGTCCGAGCACGACGGTCTGGATCTGCGGACGCACGTACTGCATCGTGTCGTAGATGGCCGTCATCGCTGTGAACGAGCCACCGGGCGAGTTGATGTACATCACGATGTCGCGGTCGGGGTCCTGCGACTCGAGAACGAGCAGCTGGGCCATCACGTCGTCGGCCGAGGCGTCATCGATCTGCACGCCGAGGAAGATGATGCGGTCCTCGAACAGCTTCGCGTACGGGTCCTGGCGCTTGTAGCCGTAAGCTGTGCGCTCCTCGAACGTGGGCAGGATGTACCGCGCCTCGTTCGTGGGGGTTACTGCACCTGGCAGATTAAAATTGTTGAATTCCATGTCTCTCTGCCTTACTTCTTGGTGACGGACTCGTCGGTTCCGCCACCGCCGATGACCTCGGCGGCGAACTCGCGGAGGTGGTCCACGAAGCCGTAATCGAGCGCCTGCTGTGCCGTGAACCAGTTGTCACGGTCGTTGTCGATCAGCACCTGCTCGATCGACTTGCCGGTCTGCTCCGCCGTCAGCTCGGCCATCCTCTTCTTCATGTCGAGGATGACGCCGGCCTGGGTCTGGATGTCCGCGGCAGTACCGCCGAAACCACCGGACGGCTGGTGCAGCAGCACACGCGCGTTCGGCGTGATGTACCGCTTGCCCTTCGTGCCCGAGGAGAGCAGGAACTGGCCCATCGAGGCCGCGAGGCCGATGCCCACGGTGACGATGTCGTTTGGCACGAACTTCATCGTGTCGTAGATGGCCATGCCCGCGGTGATCGAACCACCGGGAGAGTTGATGTAAAGGAAGATGTCTTTCTTCGGGTCCTCCGCCGCCAGGAGAAGCATCTTTGCGCAGATCTCGTTGGCGTTGTCGTCACGCACCTCTGAGCCAAGCCAGATGATGCGGTCCTTGAGGAGTTGGTCGAAAATGCTCGAGACCAATGCCGGTTGGGCCATTGTTGCGCTCCGTTTCAGTTATCGCTTGTTGACGAATCTATCGGAGGCCGCTGGCTCACACCGCGCTGTTCGCCGTGGGCAGAGTTCGTTCAGCGAATTCCCTGACTGGACCGGCGACCACGGCTGAACAGGTAGTCAGCATCGGCGGGGACAGCGTCTCGACGAGGTCGATCACGAGGGATTCGCCATTGTGATCGAGTGTCACCGACCAGCCGTCGGCCGTGCGGGCCTCAGCGACGAAGCCGAAGGCGTCGATGCGACGGTCGCCCGTCCTGGCTGCCGCGATGGCGACCGCAGCCTGGGCAGCGTTCGGCAACGACGTACGGCCGCGCAGGTGCTCCGGGTGGGCGATGCCGGAGCGGTACTGTTCGAAGATAGTGAGCGCTGAGTCGCTCGTCATGCGTCCATAGAGCATGCCGTGCGGGAAGGCGATCATGGTGGCCGCGAACCGGTCTCCACCGAGGTGCGAGCACTCCCAGGTGCGGGTCGGATGCCGCCGCGCCAGTGCCGTGACCACCGGACGTCCCTTCACCGCGCAGCACTGGTCGTGCCGGGCATGCGTACAGACGCAGATGACCGGCTCGATCGACAGCTCCCCCGTTGATCCATCGAGCGGCACCTGGAGCAGGTTCCACGGATCGGTGACACTCCCCCAGCGCACCGACTCGCTGCCCGGCCTCGCGTCGATCGCGGCCCAGCGCCAGCGTTTCTGCGCTCGGCGCTGGTCGGCATTTCGACCGGTGCGCCGGATGGCGAGTGGCCGGATGCCCGCGGCCTCGATCCGGTCGACCAGAGCCCGGCCGAGCCCGGGATCGAGTCGCGACTGCAGGAACGCGTGCGCGCCCCACGCGCCGTCGATCTCGACCAGGAACCAGCGTTCGCCGTAGCCGGCGGTGCCCGCCAGCGGATCGTCACGCTCGAGCGATCGATCGCTGCAGGGTCTCCAGCCGTCATTCATCCAGTACCAGCACGCCTTCGCGCAGCAGGCGCTTCGTGACGACCAGCGACGAACTCTCGTCCAGGCCGGCCAGCCGGCCCGCCACGTGAACGCCCTCGCGCAGGCTCGCGATAGCGACCGCGGCCTCCACCGGAAGCGTCACCCGCTTCGAGCCGAACACGATGCTGACGCCACCCTCGTGCGAGTCGATCCGCTCGTCGAGTCCCGGCCTCCAGCGCACGCGGGTCGACGCATCCAGTGTGGCGAGCGCCTCGACCGTCGCGAGCGGAGAAACCGGCTGTGGCCGGGTCGCCGCGCTGAGCTTCCGCGCCAGGGCGGAGCCGACCGGTTCGGCTGCCGCACGCACGAGCGCATCGCTGAGCGCCGCCCTCGTGCCTGCGACGATCGGAGCCATCGCAACCGTGTCGTCAAAATCGATTCCGAGCGGCATCGGCCTACGCAGCTCGGCGTCGTCGGCCAGTCCGGCCACCAGCTGCTGCACGATATCCCAGCGGGTGAATGCGGCGGCACCGATGGTCAGGTGGATGGACGTGCCGCCGGTGGCCACGGCAGAGTGGATCCAGCCCCTCGGCAGGTACAGCACATCGCCGGGCGCGAAGGTCTGGTCGATCACCGGCGCTCTCGTCGCGCGCGCGGCCACCGCATCCCGATGATCGCTCCACGGCTGGTCGCGCAGCGGATGCTCGTGCACGGGCTCATGGATGGTCCAGTGCTTGCATCCGTGGATCTGCAGCACGAAGACATCGTGCACGTCGTAGTGCGGGTCGAAGCCGCGAGACGAATCGGGGGTGATGTAGGCGTTCACCTGGCACGGCGCCGACAGCTCGCGAGACAGCAGGCGGGTGAACTCGGCGAGCGGCGCCCAGGTGCGATGCAGGCCCTGGAGCACCACGGTCGACCCCGCGGCGAACTCCGCGAGCACCTTGCCGGAGTCGAGCTGGTCGCCGACCTCAGCGCCGAAACCGCCGGAACTCGTGTAGCGCGACGCATCGAGCAGCGCACCCTCGTTCGCCATCCGCACGAAGGGGGTGCGGATGCCGCGCTCCGAAATGAGCTCATCCGCTGCCGCGAGGCTGAACAGGTCGGAGAAGTCGCCGAGCGACGGCGACAGCAGGGGACGAGCACCCCAATAGTCGAGGGAAAATTCGGTCGCGTCGACCGAGATCAAACGAGAAAGCGCGGGCCGGTCGCCCGACCCGCGCTCGTCAGTTCTCGTCAATGTCAGGCCGAGCCGTCGGCCCCACCGTCATGACCGTGCTCGTTCGCTCCGCCGTCGGCAGTGCCCTCGCCGGCCGAGCCGTCGGCTCCGCCGTCGTGACCGCCCTTGTTGGCGCCGCCGTCGGCCGTTCCCTCGCCCTTGCCCGCCGATCCGTCCGCTCCGCCGTCGTGGCCGTGCGCGTTCGCGCCGCCGTCAGCGGTGCCCTCGGCGGAAGAGCTCCCGCTCGTGGTGATGTCGTCGTCGTTGATGCTCACAATGAACCTCCGGTGTCACTGGTGACGGTATCTGCCGCCACCCCAGAGACTAATCCGAACCGAGGCGATTACTAGCTGTGGTCGTGGCCGTAGTGCTCGTGGCTGGGCTTGCGGCCGTGGGAGTCCCGCGAGCCAAGGGTGGAGTTGCCGTGGTCGTGACCGGCGTGGTCGTCGACGGCGACATCGCGCACATCGCCCGACTCGTCATCGTTCGTCGCCGAGGCGGTGAACGCGCTGATGTCGACATCCTTGCCGGCGGTGTCGACGACCTTGGCCTTCGCGAGAACCTTCGCGAGTGCTTTGCCGCGGGCGACCTCACCGATCATGCCGGGGATCTGGCCGTTCTCGTCGAGCACCTTGATGAACTCGCCCGGCTCCATGTTGTACTGGGCGGCGCCCTGCACGAGGTACTGGGTGAGCTCGTTCTGGCTCACCTTCACCTCTTCGAGCTCGGCGATCGAGTCGAGCAGAATCTGGCTGCGGAACGTCTTCTCGCTCGACTCCGTCACCTCTGCGCGGTGCACGTCGTCTTCCAGGCGGTTCTCGTTCTCGAGGTGACGGTGCACCTCGTCGAGCACGAGCTGCTCCGGCACCGGGATCTCGACCGACTCGAGCAGCTTGTCGACCACCTGGTCGCGAGCCTGCGCGCCCTGGCCGAAGACCTTGGAACGCTCGATCTGGCCGCGGATGTCTTCCTTCAGCTCCGCGAGGGTGTCGAACTGGCTGGCGACCTGGGCGAAGTCGTCGTCGGCCGTCGGCAGCTCGCGCTCCTTGACGGCGAGGAGCTTCACGGTGATCTCCGCCGCTTCACCCTCGTTGTCTCCGCCGAGAAGCTTCGACTCGAAGACGGTCGTCTCGCCGGCGCTCAGGCCGTCGAGGGCCTCGTCGATGCCGTCGATCAGGTCGCCGGAGCCGACCTCGTACGAGATCGCGTTCGCGGTGTCGACCTCGTCGCCGCCGATGGTCGCGACCAGGTCGATCTGGGCGAAGTCGCCCGTCTTCGCCGGGCGGTCCACGGTGATCAGGGTTCCGAAGCGTTCGAGCAGCTCGGTGAGCTCCGTGTTCACATCCTCGTCGGAGACGGTGATCGGGTCGACGGTGAGCTGCAGGCCCTCGAGGTTCGGCATGGTGAAGTCGGGCCGCACGTCCACCTCGACGGTGACCTCGAGGTCGCCGGAGAAGTCTTTCACCGCGGGCAGCGTCTTGACGTCTGCCTCGGGACGGCCGAGCGGCTTGATCTTCTGCTCGTCGACGGCCTGGCGGTAGAACTTATCGAGACCGTCGCTCACCGCGTGGTTGAGAACCTCTTCGCGGCCGACGCGCTGGTCGATGATGGGCGGCGGAACCTTGCCCTTGCGGAAACCCGGGATGTTGATCGACTCGGCGATGTGCGAGTAGGCGTGATCGATGCTCGGCTTGAGCTCCTCGGGCGTGACTGAGATGCTCAGCTTCACGCGGGTCGGGCTCAGCTTGTCAACCGTGGTCTTCACGAGGGAATCTCCTGTAAATGCGTGTTCTGTGAGTGTGAGGCGTGTCGGGGCGACAGGATTCGAACCTGCGGCCTCTCGGTCCCAAACCGAGCGCTCTACCAAGCTGAGCTACGCCCCGAAAATGGGCCCCACTGAGTCTAGACCACGCAGAGTCCGGACCCGCCCGTCGCTAGTCCTCGGCGAGAACGATCACCTTGTCGCCGGGCACGAAGCTCAGCAGGTCTGACTTGCGCGGGTTGACGGTCACGCCGTACTGCTGCTCGCTGTCGCGGGCGATCGCGGCGATACGGAAGCCGATCGCGGTCTCGCCACGACGACGGGCCGCCTCCAGCACGGTGTAGAAGTCGACACTCGAGCCGGGCTTCACGTACAGCTCGGCCGGCCGCAGGTAGATCTCGCTGCCCTCGCTCGAGAAGAGGGTGTCGAAGACATCCGTCAGCTGCTTGTTCTCCGAGACCTGCGACAGCAGCAGGCTGATCAGTTTGTCGCTGACGATGAAGTCGTCGGCTTTGGTGACCTCGGCGAGCTCGCGGTTGGAGTCGTCGAGCATCTCGCTGACGACGTTCAGGTTGATGGATGCCCGGTCGGCCATGTCGCGAAGGTGCAGCAGCGTGACGAGCGTCTTCGCATCGGCCCGCTGGACATCCATCGTCTCCTTGTACGCCAGCACGATGATGTGCTGGTACGTCTCCACCTTGAGGCTCTCCAGGGTGGCGCGGCTGTTGGTGTCGCCGCCCTGGAACTCCACGGTCATGTTGCTGAAGGTGGGGAACGTGGGGGCGACATCCTCGGCGACCACGGTCACCGCGGAGCCGGGTGCGACGTACTCGTTCAGCTCGGGGAGCATCACCTGCAGCGCCGAGTTGTAGCCGAGCACGAGCGTGCGCTCCGGCTTCGCCTTGACGGCCTTCGAGGTGCTGATCTGGTCGAGCTGCGGTGCGCCGGGCGTCGAGAGCACGATCGTGCTGTCGTCTTCGGCGATGAGGATGAGCTGGTCGCCGTCGTCGTAGGTGGTGTCGGCCGTGGGGTTGATGTGCACGGTCTCGCCCTTGACGATTCCCATGACGGTCGAGTCGGCGAACGCGAGCTGGGACTCGAAATAGGTCTTACCGAAGAGCGAGGGCTGCGCGCTGAAGTAGATCTCGTCGCCGTCGAAGTCGAGCAGTTCGGTGTACACGACGCTGAGGCCACTCTGGCGGCAGCTCTGCACGGTGATGCGGCTGATCAGGTCGCTGGCGAGCACCCAGTGTGCTTCGTCTTTGCCGACGAGGTTGGCGGCTTCGAGGTTCTCCGGATCCTGGATCTCACCGACGATGTGGTACTTGTCCGCTTTGCGGTGGGGGTTGTTGGTGAGCGCCAGCGCGGTCTTGATGACCACGGAGTCGGGGTCGTCGTTGTCCTCAGGCGCGAGGATGACGACGCTGCGCGCGAAGTGCGGGTTCGAGAGTGCGAGGTCGGTGAGGTTCATCGGGTCGCCGGCGCGCACGATCACTCGTGTCTTGCCGAGGTCGGGCACGGCCGCGTGGATGGCCTCCTCCATTTCGACCTTGTCGCCGGGCGCGAGCACGACGATGGACGGGCGGCGGCGTGACTCGTTGGCGATGCTGATCTCGCTGATGATGGGGAAGACTTTGCTGCTCCAGCCGAGGATGAGCGTGTGATCCGTCTCGAGCACGCGCGAGCGACCCTTGCGGAGGTTCTCCACCTGGCTGTCGAAGCCGGCGGAGATGATGCCGATCAGGCTGGCGACCACGAAGATGCCGAACACGGTGACGATGAGCATCGCGACCCGGAAGGGCCATCCCGTGTCACCGGCGAAGGTGCCGCTGTCGAGCGCACGGAGCAGGTTCTGCCAGAGTGCTTCGCCGAAGGGTCGCTCGGTCTTCGGCTCGATGCCGAAGATCTCGATGATGACGGCGATGATCAGGATGAAGATCACGACGACGACGCCGAGAAGCCCGACGACCGCGCCGGTTCCGCGTGCCATGACGCTGTCGAACCAGTAGCGGAATCTCTCCCTGAAGCCGGCGTTTTTCATCGGAATCCTTCTCGTGTGGCGGGCGTTGCGTGACGATATTCCCACGTACACGCTCCGCGCGCATACACACGCCGGTTCCGGTACAGTATTCCTCGGCCCTTTTCGGGCCTCCGTGGCCTGTTATGGGCCTTCGGGGATGTAGCTCAATGGTAGAGCCTCAGTCTTCCAAACTGATCACGCGAGTTCGATTCTCGTCATCCCCTCCAAATAAGAAGGCCCAGGCAAGCGCAAAGCGCTCCCTTGGCCTTCTTATTTGGAGCGTCTGCCGCGAATCGAATGGGCCCCCGCTGCGCAGTCCGAAATCTCGCGTAGCGAGATTTCGGCGGCACAGTAGGGGATCTCGCTGGTAGTGAAAGAGCATCGCTCTTTCGCGGGAGTCACCTCGAACCCAGCCACCACTCGCGAGGTGCCCAAGAATGTCGCAAAAACGGGAGAATCGCGACATTCTTGGGCACCTCACGGTCACTTGCTGGAAACCTCGCCGATCGCGCCTGTCGAGCCTCACCGGCCACTCCCAAATCCGCGAACTGCGGAAATTATCGGGTAACGGGCTTGGGACTGGTCAGAGTCCGCAGTTCGTCGGCTTCACCCACCACGGCGGCTACACCCCGACGTCGTCCCCGTTGTTGATGCGCTCGATCCAGTCGGCGTCGCTCGCCGACAGTGCTGACGGACCACCGGCCGCGACGATCTGCGAGCCGATGTCCGCAGGCAGCGGCTGCCCCATGTTCTGGACCAGCCACAGCTTCGTGTCGTCGGACAGCTTCGAGAACCACTCTTTGAAATCCATGGCCAGATTCTGGCAGTTGAAGGGCGCAGATGAACAGTCGGGTTTGCGCGTGCTTTCCAGTTTGATCGCGCACGCTTCGATTCAATCTCGACACTCTCGCCTACGTATATGTTGTGCGCATGAGCTCGCACTGGTGGATCGTCGCGGTCGGTGTCATCGCCATCGGGATTGGCGTGTACCTGATGATCTTCCGCGTCCGACTTGGAGTCCGACAGACTCAGCGCCAGCGCACGGCCCACCCGGGACAGCGGATTGTGCCCTCCTCTGCGACAACGATGGTTGTCGTCGGAAGCGGGTTTTGTGTGATGGGCGCGCTCACAATCCTGAGTGTGGTGACCGCTCGGTCGTGAACCGCGGTGAGGTGCCCAAGAATGTCGTGAAATCGCCGATTTCACGACATTCTTGGGCACCTCACGGGAGGGTGAGCGTGATTCCCGAGCCGGAGGCGGCAGCGACAACCGCCGTGTAGTCGCGCACCCTCGCCAGGCCCACCGTCGTCGCACTCGCCCAGTCCCCTACGACCACCACGGTCGTGCCGGCCGCGAGGCCCGCTCGGATGCCGGCCTCGGCATCCTCGAACACGATCGTGTCCGAGGGCGGAACGCCCAGTCGAGACGCGGCCAGCCGGTAGCACTCCGGGTCGGGCTTGCCCGCGGAGACCTCTTCGGCGGTGACCAGCACCGCGGGCA
>JAODAT010000007.1 GCA_025463565.1 Microbacteriaceae bacterium | reverse complement strand
GTATTGGCGCTTGGACCGCTTGCTGAAGGGCTGCACTAAAAATGTCTACTGTCATTGAAACTCCTACCCCTGAGCGGAAATCATCCGACCAGGCTGGGCGACCGGCGAAGAGGGGCGCGTTCACCCCGCGCCAGCTCCTCGCCGCCCTGCCCGGGGCATTGAAGAAACTCGACCCGCGCCAGATGTGGCGAAACCCCGTCATGTTCATCGTCGAGATCGGAGCCGCGTACACGACCCTGATCGCCATCGCCGAGCCGTTCCTCGGAGGGCCCGAGAAGTCGGGCGGCGCTCTCGTGCCCGCCAGCTTCACCTGGGGCATCGCCATCTGGCTCTGGCTCACGGTCGTCTTCGCGAACCTTGCCGAGGCGGTCGCCGAAGGCCGCGGCAAGGCGCAGGCCGAAAGTCTTCGTCAGACCCGCACCAGCACGATCGCCAACCGTGTCGACTCCTACGACGAGAAGACGGATGCCGGAGCAGAGAAGGCGAAAACGTCGCCGGTCTCGTCGGCAGACCTCACTCTCGGCGACGTCGTGATCATTGTCGCCGGTGAGCTCATCCCCGGCGATGGCGACATCATCTGGGGCATCGCCTCGGTGGACGAGTCGGCCATCACGGGCGAGTCGGCCCCGGTCATCCGGGAGTCCGGCGGAGATCGCAGCGCGGTCACCGGCGGCACCCGGGTGCTCTCCGACCGCGTTGTGGTTCGTATCACCAGCAAGCCGGGCGAGACCTTCGTCGACCGGATGATCAAGCTGGTCGAAGGTGCTTCGCGCCAGAAGACGCCGAACGAGATTGCGCTGAACATCCTGCTGGCGAGCTTGACGATCATCTTCGTCGTCGTCGCGTTGACGCTGAACCCGGTTGCCGGCTATGTCGGCTCCGCGGTCAGTGTGCCGGTGCTGATCGCCCTGCTGGTCTGCCTGATCCCGACCACGATCGGTGCACTCCTCTCGGCGATCGGCATCGCCGGAATGGACCGACTGGTACAGCGCAACGTGCTGGCGATGTCGGGCCGGGCCGTCGAGGCCGCGGGAGACGTGACGACGCTGCTGCTCGACAAGACCGGCACGATCACCTACGGCAACCGCCAGGCGGCGGAGTTCACGGCGATGAAAGGTGTCGACCAGGCCGACCTGGTTCGCGCTGCCGCACTCTCCTCGCTGAGCGACCCGACACCGGAAGGCAAGTCGATCGTCGACCTGGCCGAGAAGAGCGGATTCGCGAACGACGGCAAGACAAGCGGCGAAATCGTTCCCTTCACGGCGCAGACCCGGATGAGCGGGCTCGACCTTCCCGACGGATCGCAGATTCGCAAGGGCGCAGGTTCGGCCGTCATCGCCTGGGCGGCTGTTGCCGGTGGCGAGTCCGCCGAGCTGCTGGGCCACATCGACACGATCTCGAACCTCGGCGGTACTCCGCTGGTGGTCGCGACCAAGTCCGCTGGTGGTGCCGCGCGTATCCTCGGCGTCGTCTACCTGAAAGACATTGTGAAGACGGGGCTCAAAGAACGGTTCGCTGAGCTGCGTCTCATGGGCATTCGCACGGTGATGATCACCGGCGACAACCCGCTCACCGCGAAGGCGATCGCCGCCGAAGCAGGCGTCGATGACTTCCTTGCCGAAGCGACTCCGGAGGACAAGCTCGCCCTGATCCGCAAGGAACAGGAGGGGGGAAACCTGGTCGCCATGACCGGTGACGGCACGAACGACGCGCCGGCGCTAGCCCAGGCGGATGTCGGGGTGGCGATGAACACCGGTACGTCGGCGGCCAAAGAGGCCGGCAACATGGTCGACCTCGACTCCGACCCGACGAAGCTCATCGACATCGTACGCATCGGCAAGCAACTGCTGATCACCCGCGGAGCGTTGACCACGTTCTCCATTGCGAACGACGTCGCGAAGTACTTCGCGATTATCCCGGCCATGTTCGCCGGGGTGTTCCCGGGGCTCGCGGCACTGAACATCATGCAGCTGCACTCGCCGGCATCCGCGATCCTGTCCGCGGTGATCTTCAACGCGATCATCATCGTGATCCTGATCCCGCTGTCGCTTCGAGGGGTGCGCTACCGGGCGACGTCCGCCTCCCGCATCCTCAGCAGGAACCTGCTGGTGTACGGCGTCGGCGGCATTATCGCCCCGTTCATCGGCATCAAACTGATCGACTTGCTGATCACCCTCATCCCCGGTTTCTAAAGACCCCTACGAATTCAGAAAGAAGAAAATCATGAGTTCACCAAGAACGGCGTTCCGCCAGACCTGGGTGGCCGTGCGTGCGTTGCTGATCTTCACGGTCGTGCTCGGTATCGGCTACACCGCCGTCATCACCGGCATCGGGCAGCTTGCGCTGCCCTGGCAGGCGAACGGTTCGCCCATCACCTCGGGCAACGCGACCGTCGGCTCGGCATTGATCGGGCAGGGGTTCACCGACAAGAAGGGCAATGCTCTTCCCGAGTGGTTCCAGTCACGGCCGTCCGCGGCCGGCGATGGGTACGACGCAACCGCGTCTAGCGGCAGCAACTACGGCCCGGAAAACGCCGACCTGATCACAGCCATCAAGGAGCGTAAGGCCGCGATCGCGAAGCTCGACGGCGTGCCCGAATCGAGCATCCCGCCGGATGCTGTGACGGCATCCGCTTCCGGGCTCGACCCGCACATCAGCCCCGCGTATGCGCTGCTGCAGGTCGATCGCGTCGCATCGGTGCGGAACCTGCCCGTCGCATCCGTGAAAAAGCTCGTCGAGTCGCAGATCCAGGCACCGGACCTGGGCTACCTCGGGCAGTCGCGGGTCAACGTGCTCGAACTGAACATCGCGCTCGCGAAGCTGAAGGGCTGATTCTCTTGAAGAGAGGGCGGCTCCGGGTGCTGCTCGGTGCCGCCCCCGGCGTCGGCAAGACCTACACGATGCTGGAGGAAGGGGCCCGACTCCGCGACGAAGGACGCGATGTCGTCGTCGCGGTCGTCGAGACGCACGAACGCAAGGCCACGGCAGCGATGCTCAAAGACCTTCCGGTCATTCCGCGCAAAGTAACCGAACACCGTGGCGTCAGGCTCGAAGAGATGGATCTCGACGCGGTCATCGCACGCCACCCGGATGTCGCATTGGTCGACGAACTAGCTCACACGAACGCCCCCGGCTCGCAGAATGAGAAACGGTGGCAAGACGTCGAGGCTCTGCTCGATGCCGGCATCAACGTGATGTCGACCGTCAACGTGCAGCACATCGAATCTCTCAGCGATGTCGTCGAACAGATCACCGGCGCCACCCAACGTGAGACCGTGCCCGACAATATTCTTCGGGCGGCTGACCAGATCGAAGTGGTGGATCTTGCTCCCCAGGCACTTCGCGACCGATTGGCGGAGGGACACGTCTACCCCGCGGCCCGCATCGACGCCGCCCTGTCGAACTATTTTCGACTCGGTAACCTCACCGCACTTCGCGAGCTCGCCCTGCTCTGGTTGGCGGATGAGGTCGAGAGTGCGCTCAAGTCGTACCGCACCGAGCATGGCATCGACAGCAAATGGGAGGCGCGCGAGCGGGTCGTGGTCGCGCTCACCGGCGGCCCTGAGGGGGAGACTCTCATCAAGCGCGGCGCCCGGATCGCCGCACGGTCGGCCGGTGGCGAACTCATCGTGGTGCACGTCACCAGCCAGGACGGTCTTTCCGAGTCGCACCCGGGGGCGCTGGCGGCCCAGCAGGTGCTGGCCGAAAAGCTCGGGGGCACATATCACCAGGTGATCGGCGATGACATCCCGCGCTCGCTGGTCGAGTTCGCGAAGGCGTCGAATGCCACCCAGCTCGTCATCGGCGTCAGTCGTCGAAGCAGGCTGGCGGCCGCGCTGACCGGGCCGGGAATCGGTTCGACGGTGATCCGGGAATCCGGCCCCATCGACGTGCACATCGTCAACCACTCCGCGGCAGGAGGACGATTCGCCCTTCCCAGACTGACGGGCGCGTTGACGCTCAGGCGGCGAATCATCGGATCGATCGTCGCCCTTGTGGGCGGCCCGCTCGTGACCTGGTTGCTCGTGTCATTCCGCACGAGCGACACCATCACGAGCGATGTGCTCGGCTTCCAACTTCTCGTTGTTGTCGTCGCGTTGATCGGCGGAATTTGGCCGGCACTGTTCGCCGCACTGCTATCTGGGCTCACCCTGGACTTCTTCTTCGTCGCCCCTCTCTATACGATCACGATCGCGAAGCCCGAGCACATTCTCGCCCTCGTGCTCTACGTGCTGAACGCCTTGCTCGTCAGCTACGTCGTCGACCAGGCCGCGCGCAGATCCAGGATCGCGATCCGCGCCGGCGCGGAGTCGGAGCTGCTGGCCACTATCGCCGGAAGCGTGCTGCGCGGGCAGGACGCACTGGAAGCCCTCATTTCGCGCACCAAGGAGGCGTTCACGCTCAGCAGTGTTCGGGTCGTCGACCGGGACAGCAAGGACGTGCTGTTCTGCTCCGGCGAGGTCGCAGAGGGTGAACACCTCACCATGATGCCCATCGGCGACCGCGGCACACTGGAGCTGCGCGGACCCGACCTCGCAGCGTCCGAACGGCGACTGCTCTCGGTGATCGCGGCCCAGATCGATGCTGCTCTCGAGCACAATGCCCTGGTGAAGACCGCGGGGGAGGTCGAACCCCTCGCCCAGGCGGACCGCATGCGGAGCGCGCTTCTCGCAGCGGTCGGCCACGACCTCCGTCGCCCGCTGACCGCAGCCACCGCGGCCGTCACCGGCCTGAGAAGCACCGATGTGTCGTGGTCCGACTCGGACCGAGACGAGCTTCTCGCTACCGCCCAGGAGAGCCTCGAAACGCTGGCCGGCCTGGTCACCAACCTGTTGGACGTCAGCCGGGTACAGGCCGGCGCGCTGGCTGTCACGACAGCGCCGGTGCTCGCCGAGAACGTTATTCTCGGCGCGATCGATGAGCTCGGACTGGGGCCGGCAGATGTCGAGCTCGACATCGCCGAGGACCTTCCCGAGGTCGTCGCTGACGCCGGGCTGCTCCAGCGGGTGCTGGTGAACCTGCTCGAGAACGCCCGCAAGTTCTCCCAGCGCGCGGTGCCGGTTCGCATCTCAGCGAGCACGTTCGCGGGCACGGTCGAGCTGCGCGTGGCCGACAACGGTCCCGGGGTGCCGGAGGATCGGCGCGAAGACATCTTCGTGCCGTTCCAGCGGCTCGGCGATACGGACAATTCGACGGGCCTCGGTCTCGGCCTCGCGCTGTCGAAGGGGTTCGTCGAAGGCATGGGCGGCACACTCCAGGCCGACGACACCCCGGGAGGCGGGCTGACCATGGTGATTTCGCTGCCTGCTGTCGTGGATGAGGGAGCGCTGGCGTGAAGATCCTGATCGCCGACGATGATCCGCAGATCATCCGCGCACTGAGGGTCACGCTGGGGGCTCGTGGCTACGACATCGTCACAGCGAGCACCGGCGTCGAAGCTCTCAACCAGGCGATCAACCATCATCCCGATCTGGTGATGCTCGACCTCGGCATGCCCGGGCTGAACGGGATACAGGTCATCGAAGGGCTGCGCGGATGGACTCAGGTGCCGATCCTCGTCGTGTCCGGTCGCACGGATGCCGCGGATAAGGTCGCGGCGCTCGACGCAGGCGCCGACGACTATGTGACTAAGCCGTTCTCGGCAGACGAGTTGTTGGCCCGGGTGAGAGCTCTGACCCGTAGAAAGCCGACCGCGGATGATGGTCCGGTGACGAAGTTCGGCACCGTCAGCGTGGATTTCTCCGCCAGACAGGTCACGCGTCGGGAGGGTGATCTAGAGGAATCGATTCGCCTGACACCCACCGAGTGGCGGATCCTCGAGCTGCTGGTGCAGAACCCGGAGAAGCTGATCACGCGCGAAAACATCCTGACTCAGGTCTGGGGTCCCAACCACACGAAAGATACGGGATATCTCCGCCTGTACTTCGCACAGCTCCGCAAGAAACTCGAACCCGTGCCGTCTCGTCCGCGCTACCTGGTGACGGTCCTCGGGATGGGCTACCGCTTCATGCCGGAGGGCGAGTCCACCGACGTGCCTCCGCGTTAGGAAAGCGTTACGTTCCTGGCGAGAACCGCGTGGATGTCGTTAGCATTCTCCACTCCCGGCGTCGGCGCGCGTAAACCGGTTTCATGGCTGCAACAGACACCGTCGTCGTGATTCACCGTTGGGCTCCGATCGACAGGGCGGTCCACCGTCTGTCTCACGCGCTGGGCGCACACTCCTGGGGCTATCTGGAAAACGTCGCCGCCGGCCGCGGCACATGGAGGCGGGAACAACTCACCCTGTTTCCACCCGAGATTTCACTGTCCGAACGGCGTGCGTTCGCGGTCTACCGTCACGGGCCGGTTGCGGGCGCCTGTCTCGCGATGTGCGCGATGATCGTGCTCGGAGCCAGCGTGCCGCCCGCGCAGGCCTTCTTCCTGGCGTTCGGGCTCTACGCGGTAGTGATCTTCGCGAGCGTGAGAGCGACCGCACGACTCAGGCGAGACTCGATTCGGCTCTCGGTTCTCATGATCGTTGTGGGGGATCGTGCCGAGTCGTTCGGCAACGTCGCGACCCTGGACGAAACCCGGCAGGCGCTTCTCCGTCTCGACAGCCTCGAAAGCTCGGGGCGGCTCTCGTCAGCGGAGCACGACCTGGCGTGCGCCTCACTCTTCTGGGCGCTTGATGCGGAGCGTTCCCTGCTCATCGCCGAGCGTGATGACGGTGTGGCCCAATACGAGGGTGGCTCGTCGGGGAGCTACCGTTGACACCTGGAGGAAATCGCACGGCCCGATGATGTGGAGGTAACTGATGCGACTTCATCATGTGCAGGTTTCTATGCCGGAGGGCCAGGAAGAGCTGGCCCGGCGCTTCTACCGGGACGCGCTCGGCATGCAGGAAGTCGACAAACCGGCGTCGCTCGCCGGGCGCGGTGGCTGCTGGTTCCGTAGCTTCGAGGGCGACACCGTCGTCGGGGAGATCCATCTCGGCGTCGAGCAGGATTTTGTTCCGGCGAAGAAGGCGCATCCGGGGCTCTGCCTGGATTCGGTCGTTCAGCTGGAAGCCCTCGGAAGTCGCATCGAGAAGGCCGGCTTCACGGTGAACTGGAGCGAACGCGACAGTTTCGAGGGATACGTCCGCTTCCATGCGGCGGACGGATTCGGCAACCGGATCGAAATACTGGCCGTGCGCGAACAGGCAGGTGTCTAACCCTAGAGCGCGGGCCGCGCGGGCGCCGTTCCGACGATGCGCACGGCGTAGTCGCAGATGCTCTGCACCACACTCTCGACCGACCGGCCCGGGCCCATCCAGAGCCTGACCTCCTCGGCGAAGCCTCGCGCCTGGTCGCCGTCGATTCCCGGGGGGATGTACCAGGTCGCGACCCGGATGCCCATGGCCGCGATGGCGGCGACCGCAACCCACGGATCGGCGCAGTCGAATACGCCGAGCTCGTTTCCCCGCACGATCACCGATCGAACGAGTTCGACGTGCTGGCGACGGCTCGCGGCCACGCGATCCAGGGCCTGCCCCGAAAGCACATGCAGGTCGTTGTGGGCGATGCTGGCGAGCAGGGGCCAGGTGGCGTGGAACTCCACATAGTTGCGCACGAGTGCACGCAACTGCGCTTCGGGTTCGGTGCCGGACGACAGAAGTTCCGACTGGAGGCGATTCCGGATCTCCTCGTTGGCGATGTAGACAAGCTCGGAGAACAGGTCCGCCTTCGACGGAAACTGTGCGTACAGCGAGCTCGGCTGCACGCCCATCCGGGTGGTGATGTCCCGCACCGAGACGCCGTGATATCCCCGGGTCGAGAACAGGTCCAGGGCGGCCGCGAGCAGCCGACCCTTCGCACCGGTCGATACGAGATGCGTCGGAAGAAGGCTGGAGTCATCGAATCGGGGCTGTGCTGCGGGTCGAGGCACGTCTTCCCTTTCGTGGAACGCTCGTGTCACCAGCATAGGACCATGCCACGCTGTTGACACTGCCACATGGGAACCGTAATGTAACGAACGTTCGAGGGAGAACGAATGCCATACGTGCAGTCGAACGGCACCCGGTTGTGGTGGGAGTCGACGGGATCGGGCAGCCCGGTGCTGCTCATCAACGGGCTCGGATCCGCATCGACGGCGTGGCATCGCCTGCGTCCCCGACTGGCGGCACACTTTCGCGTCATCACCTTCGACAATCGCGGAGCAGGGCGAAGCGACATTCCCACCGAGCCGTATGCGTTCGCCGACATGGCGAAGGACGCGGTCAGCGTGCTCGACGCGGCGGGAATCGACGCGGCCCAGGTGATCGGGCTGAGCATGGGCGGCCTCATCGCACAGGAAGTCGCGCTCAGCCAGCCGGACCGGGTGCGCTCGCTCGTGCTGGCGAGCACCCACGTCGGGCTTCCGCTGCTCGGCGAGGCGGATCCGTCCGTGGCCCGCCAGCTCGAGCAGGCGAGCCTGTTGCCCGCCGGCGAGCGCGCCAAGGCTCTCGTCTCGATCCAGTACGCGCGGGAGACAGCCGAAGCCGACATCCTCCGCGACCAGGAGGTGGCATCCGAGTTCCCCACCACGCCGGCGGGGTTCCAGGGCCAGCTCGAAGCGGCAGCCCCGTGGGCACGACCCGACGACTTGGCGAACCTCGCCATCCCCACGCTGGTCATGCACGGCATCGATGACCGGATGGTCGCAATCGCGGCCGGGCGAAGACTGGCCGCCGCGATCCCCGATGCCGGCTTCCTGGCGTTCGAGCGTTCCGGGCACCAGATCTTTACCGACCGGGAAGAGGATGCCGCTGCCGCGGTCCTGGAGTTTCTGCAGTCACATGAGTAACCGAAACGAGAGGACTGAACAATGGCGTTCGCAACCAACGCGGGTACCCGAATTTTCTGGACGGAGCAGGGTGCCGGCGAGCCGATCCTGCTGATCATGGGGCACCGCTGGACCCACGAGATGTGGCACCAGGTCGCGCCGGAACTGGCGAAGACGCATCGCGTGGTCATGTTCGACAACCGCGGTGTGGGCGAAAGCGACAAGCCGTCCGGCCCGTACACGGCGGCCCAGATGGCCGGAGATGCGCTCGCCGTGCTGGATGCCGCGGGCATTGATCGCGCGCACATCTACGGCGCATCGATGGGTGGCCAGATCGCGCAGGAGGTGGCCCTCCTTGCGCCGGAACGGGTGATCTCCCTCATCCTCGGCTGCACAGCCGCCGGCACGCCGGATAAGTTTCCGCGGCGCCAGCAGCTGGTCGCCTGGCCCGCGTACTGGATGAATCCCTCCGAAGCTCGCCTGGCGAAGATGGTGAAGGGAAACATCTACGGCCCGGCTGCGACCGCCGAGGGCATCGCCGCAGACCTGGCGGTGTTCAGCAGGCAGAAGAACGATCGGCGCGGTCTCATCGCACAGGCGCACGCGGTGTTCGACTTCGACAGCCTTGACCGGGTCGGGCAGATCACCGCCCCGACTCTCGTACTGCACGGCGACCACGACAGGAACGTTCCGCTGGCCTGGGGGCAGGAGCTCGCAGATGCCATCCCGAACGCCCGCATCGAGGTTCTGCCGGGTTCCGGGCACCTTTACATGACCGGCGGCAGTCGGCAGGCGAACGAGGCGGTCATCTCGTTCGTCGACAGCGTCAGGTCGAAGTAGGTATCCAGTAGCGGCGGTGCCCCGCCCTGCTGTCCTCGTAGACGCCGCCGGCGCCTTCGATGACGGAGCGTGAGCCCACGTTGGTCTCATCGCACACGACGAGAACGGGATCGATCCCGAGACCATTGGCGATCCTCAGCGACGCGGCGAGTGCCGCGGACGCATGGCCGCGTCGACGGGCGGATGGACGCACGCTGTAGCCGATGTTTCCGCCCTGCTCGAGAAGGAAGGGGGTGAGGCGGTGCCGGATCTGCAGGAAGCCGACGAGCTCGTCGGCCTCGATCATCCAGAGTGCCGTCGCGGGAACGCGGCCGTCTGCTCGCGGCGCATCCTCATCCCGGTCGCGCACCAGCGATGCGACAAGGTCAGCGAACGCCCGCTCGTCCGCCAGAGCGCTGATATCGGCTCCGTTCACATACCCGGCGCCGTCCAGCCACGCGTCGCCGAATTCGGTGACGGCGTCGATGAATGAGCGATGAAAACGGGTATCGGGAGTGACGAGCCTTGGCACGTTTCCAATATAACTAGTGGAACGCCGACTCCCCGGTGATGGCCTGCCCGAGCACCAGGGTGTGCACTTCGTCCGTGCCCTCGTAGGTTCGCACGCTCTCCAGGTTGTTCGCGTGCCGGAACGGCGAGTAGTCGAGGGTGATGCCGTTGCCGCCGAACACGGTTCTCGCTTCGCGGCAGATCGCGATCGCCTCGCGCACCGCATTGAGCTTGCCGAGCGAGATCTGCTGCGGAGTGAGCGCACCCGTGTCTTTGAGCCGCCCGAGGTGGATGGCAAGCAGAGTGCCCTTCTCGATCTCGACCAGCATGTTCGCGAACTTCTGCTGGGTGAGCTGGTAGGCGGCGAGCGGCTTGCCGAACTGGAGCCGCTCCTTCGAGTAGGCCACGGCGGCCTCGAAACTGTCCCGAGCGGCACCCATCGCACCCCAGATGATTCCGTAGCGTGCCTCGTTCAGGCATTCGAGCGCCGAACGGATGCCGCGCGTTCCCGGCAGCAGGGCCGAAGCGGGCAGCCGGACATCCGTCATCGTGATGTCGCACTGAATGGACGCGCGCATCGACAGCTTCGGCCCGATCGGCACCGCGGTGAAGCCCTCCGTGTCGGTAGGCACGAGGAAGCCGCGGATGCCGTCCTCGGTGTTCGCCCAGATGATCGCGATGTCCGCGACCGAGGCCAGACCGATCCAGCGCTTGGATCCGGTGAGGGACCAGCCACCGTCATCCGTCTTGGTGGCGAAGGTCTGCATGCTCGACGGGTCGGAGCCGGCGGTCGGCTCGGTCAGGCCGAAGCATCCGATGATCTCGCCCCTCGCCATGCCGGGCAGCCAGGCCTCCTTCTGCTCCTCGCTGCCCCACTTGTAGATCGCGCTCATGGCCAGTGAACCCTGCACGCTGACGAATGTGCGGATGCCGGAGTCGCCGGCCTCGATCTCCATCACCGCGAGACCGTATTCGACCGCGCTGCGGCCGGGGCATCCGTAGCCCTTCAGCTGCGCACCGAGCACACCCAAGGCGCCGAGCTTCGGCACGATATCGAGCGGGAAGACGGCGTCGGCGAACCAGCCGGCGATGTTGGGCCGGATCTCGTCGGCCACGAACTGCCGCACCTCGCTGCGGAACTCGAGCTCCGCGGGAGTGAGCAGGCTGTCGGTGGCGAGGATATCGAGATGCTCTTGCACGAATTCGAGTCTGCCACGAGCGTCGATCGCGGTGCGCGGTTCCACCGCTGTTATGAAAACGAAGGAGATCCGCGGCGACATGCGGTGCCCCGCGGAGCGCGACGGCGTATTCGCGCGATTCTCCTTCGTTTTGATAGAGCGGGACACGCAACCGATGGTTGCGTTAGGCACCGGATCGCGCTAACCTGCAACCAAACGTTGCGGAAAGTGGGAGTCATGGAATTCGAAAAACTGGAGCGCGAGATTCACATTGATGCGTCGCCCGAGCTCGTGTTCGAGGTCGTCAGCCGGCCCGAGCACCTGAGGCAGTGGTGGCCGGACGACACGGACATCGAGCCGGTCGTCGGAGCGTCGGGGCACGTCGTGTTCCGCAGCGCGGATAACCCCGACCATTCGGTTCCGATCACGGTGATCGAGGTCGACCCGCCGCGACGCTTCAGTTTTCGCTGGGACTACGACGAAGACGCATCGCCCGAGAAGGGCAACTCGATGCTCGTGGTCTTCGAGCTCACGCCCGTCGGCGCGGGCACCCTGGTGCGAATGACCGAGACCGGATTCCGTGAGCGCGGCTGGGAGGCCGCGGTTCTGGAGGACGCATACCGCGATCACAGCAGCGGCTGGGACTACTTCGTGCCTCGACTCGGTGAATACGCCGAGCGGGTGCCGAGCCGGTGACGATCGACGACGACCTGTGGTCGGCGATCGGCGACCCGACCCGGCGACGGATGCTGGACCTGCTGCTCGCGGGCGGTGGCACGGCGACGAGCCTCGCCGTTGAGCTCCCGGTCACGCGCCAGGCCGTGGCGAAGCACCTCGCCGTGCTCGACCGCGCCGGCCTGGTGACCGTCGCCGAGGTGGGGCGAGAGAAGAGGTACGACGTGGACGACGCCCAGTTCGCGAAGGCCGTCGCGCAGTTGGCCGCGGTCGGTTCGGCATGGGATGCCCGGCTATCGCGCATCAAACGCATCGCTGAATCACTGCAGAAGGAGCGGGAATGACACTGGTCGACATCCTGCACAGGGTCGGCATCGAGGAGCGGGTCAGCGCGGCGTGATCTCGTCGAGGTAGTCGTACGCCTCGCTCAGCAGTTCTCGCCAGTTGTCAGGTCCGGCCTCGATCGGCATGGTCACCCACTCGCGCATCTCTCTGCCGCGCATCACCATGCGAGTGACGGCTCCGTCGGCGATGAGTTCATCGGCGCGGCTCTCGGAGATCTTCACCATGAGGTCGCCAGCGTGATTCGCGACCGCGAAAACCTTGCCGCGCACGCGCAGGCCGGTCGATCCGAATATGGCACCCCAGTCGACGCCCGGCTTCTGCAGGAACTCCGAAGCGACCTGCTCGAGCAGCGCCTGGGCGGCTTCGCGTGTCATGGTGGCAATGATAAAGGGGCCCCGGTTTGCCGGGACCCCTCTATCTATCCTGTTGTTCCGTTAGCCATACAGGTGCTGGTGCGACTGGACGTAGGAGATAGATCCTGCCGTCGCTCCGACGAGCCCGAGGTTCACCCGCAGAAGCTGCGCGGGCAGCTGGTCGCTGGGCGGCGGTGTCTGCGCACCGAGCGTGAGCGGCGTGCCGTCGAGCAGCGACGCCGTCACTGAGTTCACGTACACCGACACATTTCCTTTCAGCTCCATGCGCGGTGCGGTCGAGAGAAGCGACGGACCACCCGCGACCCCCTGCACATTCAACGAGAACCCGGTGATCACGATGTCATCGGCCTGCAGTTTGAGGCAGGGGATGGTCGTGCCGTTCGCCAGCCTCACCGCGACCACGCTCACGGCTTTGAGGCCGGAGAACGAGATCGAACTGCCGCCGAGTTGTGCTGGCGGCTGGGTGAAGACGGGGGCGCTCGGATCGAACACCGGGTCGACCAGCGGCACGGACGGGTCGGGGGTTATTGCTCCACCCGTTGCGCCTCCGACGATCTTGCCGATGATGCCGCCTCCGCTGCCGGAGCTCGAGGAGGGCGAAGGACTGGGCGTCGGGGTGCTGCAGTTCATCAGCAGCGGAATGCAGAGCGACGAGTCGCCGGGCACCCGCGCCGCACCGATGCCGCTCAGCGACAACACGATCAGCAGCGCGACCGCGCCGCTTCCCGCCTTGCCGCTCGGCTTGCGCGGCGAGCGCTTCTTCGGAGTGGTCGAATCCGCACTCGTCTTCTCGGTGCTGGCTTGTGCAGCGCTGGCCTTTAACGTGGTGCCGGCGACTACCGGCTCAGCGCTAAAGGGGGCGGCTCCGAGGGAGCTTTCTCCGATTCCAGCACCGCGTCATCCGGAATCCCCACCTTCTTCGGCACCCAGGCGACCGTGAGGATGCCTCCGACCGCTCCCAGCAGCATCCCGATGACGAAGCCGCCGAGGTTCACTCCGATGAGGGAGTAGACGGCGACCACTAGCGAGATCACACCGTAGAAGACGCGGTGCTGCGGCATGAACATCGCGAGCAGGCCGAGCAGCACCATGATGATCGGGATGATCGTGGCCTGGAAGCCCTCGATCCCGAGCTGCACGTGGAACTTTCCGATGTCGAGCTGGCTCGAGAAGAACATCTCGATGCCGGCGACGATCGTGAGAACGGTCCCCACGAACGGCCGACCCTTGCGCCAGGAGACGAATTTTGCCCAGTTGTTTTTCATCGTCGACTCCTAATTAGAAGCAGGTCTTCGTGCCGTCGGTCAGCTGCACGTGCATACCCGTCAGGGTGAACACGGAAGCCTGGGTCGACCACGAGGTCTGCTGCAGGTTCTTGATCGAGATGGTGTCTGAGTCCTGGGCGAAGTCGCCGGCGCTGCCCTTTTCCTTCGTGTTGACGGTCGAGGCGTCCACGCCGATGCGAATGTTGCCGAACGTCGAATCGCCCTTCAGGTCGGTCATGGCGATCTGCAGGTCTGTCGCGCTGGCCGGCTTGCCGTTGCCGCCGGCGGTGATCATGATGCCCACCTTGCCGAGCGGGGTGTCGCTGACGACGGACTGGCAGAGGTCGGCGAGCGTAGCTGACCCGATGTTCGCAATAGCGACCTGGTGAGAGACACCGGCCGAGTCGGGTGCTGTGCCCGCGTACTGCGAGAATCCGGTGCCCTCGAGGTCGGATGCGGCGATCTGGAACTGGCTGCCGGAGACGGCGAACGAGACGGGGACGGCACCCTGGGCGACGCCGCCCACGAGCACGGCCGAAACGACGGCGACGGGGACGGCCGCGATGAGAATGCGCCCGGCGTGACTGCCGACGATGTTCTTGAACTTCATGAGATCCTCCTTGAACCCAGATGAGGTGGCCTGTTGACTACCGTTCTAATAAGAGAGAGCCACCTCCCGGCCAGTTATGACGCGGATTTCGGCACTTCTTTTCGGGTCGTCTCACGGACAGTACACGCTGTTGACTTCTCGTCAATAGCGTGGGGTTATGCTCCCAGTCATGGACCAGGATCGGCGGACCCGTCTCGCACCCGACGAACGCCGTCGCCAGTTGGTCGCCCTCGGCGTCGCCACGCTCGTCGATGAGCCCCTCGAAGCGCTCACCATCGAGCAGCTCGCGAAGCTGGCCGGAGTCTCCCGCGGCCTGCTGTTCTACTACTTCGGATCAAAGCAGGGCCTCCATCGCGAGGTCGTGCTCGCGGCTCGCGACGGCATGCTCAACGCGACCCGCCCGGTTGACGATCTCGCACCACTCGACCGCCTGCACAGTACCCTCACCCGCACGGTGCAGTTCGTGCGCGATCACAGCGGTACCTTCTACTCCCTCGTCCGGGGAGCGGCGAGCGGCGACCCCGAGGTGCGGGAAGTCGTCGAGCAGGCGCGGGTGGAACAGGCCGACCGGGTGATCGCGGTCTTTCTCGAACTCGGGATGCCCGACACCCAAATGCTGCGGATCGCGCTCCGGTCCTGGGTCGCGTTCGCCGAAGAGGCACTCATCGAGGGAGCGCTGACCACCGCAATGGCGTCGGAGCAGATCGTGGAATTTCTGGAGCGCAGCGTGCGTGCGGTTGCGGCGTCCGTCGGCACGGAGTCTGATTAGTCTCCTGGCCCTGTTCAGGCAACCCGGCCGTCTCCGCTTCCCGAGCCCGTGGGTTCGTGGATGCTGAACGGCTAAGCTCCCCTCATGACCGAGCCGGAGGCCGCGACACCCGTGCTGCCGCGTGCCCGGCGGTTGCGGCTCGTTGCCACCATGGCCCTGTGGGGCTGGATCGCGGTCGCCCTCGCGTTCCTGGTGAGCGTCGCCGTCCAGGCCAACGGGCGACTGCTCGCCGGGCTTGGTGCCCTGGCGAGCATGCTGTTCGCGACCAGCTTCGTGCTCTATGCGGCGGCATCTCGGCGCGAAACCAGGGAGATGGACGAGTTGTCCCGCCGGTACGACCTTCGCGCGGCACGCTCACGGCGGTAACCTTCTCCCATGGAGAAGCAGGAGCTCGCCGCCCTCGTGGCCCTGCGCCGTGCCCGCGACCTGATGGATCGCGAGTACGCCCGGCCGCTCGACGTGCCGACGCTCGCCCAGCACGCGCTGATGTCTCCCGCGCACTTCTCACGGAGCTTCAAGGCCGCCTACGGTGAGACCCCGTACGGCTATCTCTCGACCCGGCGGATCGAGCGAGCGATGTCAATGCTGCGCGGCGGGATGTCGGTGACCGACGCCTGCATGGCCGTGGGATTCTCGTCGCTCGGCTCGTTCAGCAGCCGGTTCACCGAACTTCTCGGCGAGCCGCCGACGAGCTATGCGGCGCGAGAGCACCCCGCCGTCGAGGCGATGCCGGGCTGCGTGGCGAAGGCCACCACCCGGCCCCGCGTACCGAGCAGGATTCGAGAAGCGGCCGCTGCATCCGCTGCCTAAAGTTGGCGTCATGACAATCGCACTGCAGTACTGCAACATCACGGTCAACGACGTCGACGAGTCGCTTCCCTTCTACCGGGACGGCCTCGGGCTCGATGTGGTCAACGACGTCGCAAACGGTCCGTACCGTTGGCTGTCCCTCGGGGTCCCCGACCAGGACGGTCTCGCGATCACCCTCTCGGTGCCGCACGCCGGTCGCTCCCAGCAGGACGGCGACGCCCTGCAGGAGCTGCTCGCAAAAGGCTCACTGCCGTTCCTCGTGTTCGGCGTCGACGACCTCGACGCCACGTACGAGCGGGTACTCGCGCTGGGCGCCGAGGTTCTGCAGGAGCCGATCGACCAGGCGTGGGGGCCGCGCGACTGCGCATTCCGCGATCCGTCCGGAAATACCGTGCGGCTGAATCAGAAGTAGCGCCATACTGGCGGGATGAAGCTCCCGCTGCTCGCTCTCGCCCTCGTCATCGCTGTGCCGGTAGCCCTCGTCGGCTGCTCGTCACAGACCCCGGTCGTCGCTCCCGTCACGAAGAGCGCCAACGACCTGCAGGGGACCACGGTCAAAGTTCCCCTCGGTTCGATGCTCAACATCAACACCGGATCGCTGGCCACCAGCAGCTACTCCGGAAAGGTCGATGACCCGAGCATCGCCGAGTTCGTCAAAGGCGGCAAGAAAGACGGCGCCGACTTCAATCCCGGCGTGAAGCCGCTGAAGGTCGGTGAGACGACGGTGACGCTGAAGAACGCCCAGGGCGGCATCCAGAACGTCGTCTTCACCATCGACGTCACGAAGTAGCCAGCAACTGCTGCAGCCGCATCGCGTCGAAGGGCGTGTGCGCTCCGGTGTCGTCCTTGTGCGTGAAGTAGACGAAGACGTCGCCGCGGACTTGCCGCTCGCGGACGCGCTCGGCCCAGGCATTCAGTGTCGCGTCGTCGTATCCGTCGGGGTAGCGCTCATCATCGGCGCTAAGCCTGATGTAGGCGAAGTCTGCGGTGACGGTCTCGAACGTCGGCTGCGCGGGGTCGTTGGTGACCACGACGGCGACGTTGTGATCGGTCGCCAGTCGAAGGAACCCGGGCGTATCGAAGCTGGGGTCGCGGGCTTCGACGCAGTGCCGCACGGCGCTCGGGAGTGCTTCCAAGAATCGGGCGAACGCGTCAGCGCTGTATGGAACACCTGCTGGGAGCTGCCAGAGCACCGGACCCAGCTTCGCGCCCAGCTCGTAGACGCCGGTTGAGAAGAACTGCTCGATCCGGCTGCCGACATTCGGAGTGCGGTACAGCCGAACGACGAGCTGGCTCCCCTTCACTGCGAACACGAAGTCGTCAGGGGTCTCATCACGCCAGCTCGCGAAGGTGGCCGGCTTCTGGTCGCCGCGGAAGGTCGAATTGATCTCCAGCGTCCGCAGCTTCGACGACGCGAACTCCAGCTCGCGCCGCTGCACCAGGCTGGCCGGGTAGAACGTTCCGCGCCAGTTCGGCTTCTTCCACGCGGCTGTGCCGACGCGCACCCGCCCGGTCATGGCGAAAATTCTACGTCGGTCGCACTGATTGTGCCTCCGTGTCGCGATTGAGCTGCGGCGACGCGGCACAATCGCGACACAGACGCACAATCGCGGCTCAGCTCGGCGCGTGGGTCTCGAGAAACTCGTAGACCTCGGTGGAGTCCACCCCGAACATGGCCCCGGTCGGCATGGCGGCGAGCAGCGAGCTGTTGATGCGGGGGGCCGGCAGCGAGCTGCGCTCCCAGGCCTCGGTGAGCCCGGCCGGGGGCTGGCGGCAGCACGACGGATCGGGGCATCCCGACACGTAGCGATTGGTGGTGTCGCGCCCGCGGAACCACTTGACGTGCACGAACGGGGTACCCACGCTCACCGAGAAGTCGCCGCGGGCGCTCGGCTGGATGCGCGAGGTGCACCAGTAGGTGCCCGACGGCTTGTCTGTGTACTGGTGGTATGGGCTGAACCGGTCGTCCACCTCGAACACCTTGCGCGCGCTCCAGTAGCGGCAGACCGTCTGCCCCTCCACGGCGCCGAGGGCGTCCGTCGGGAAGAGCACGTTGTCGTTCTCGTAGGCCTTCGACAGCACGCCGTTTTCATAGACCTTGAGAAAGTGAACCGGGATGCCGAGGTGCTGCGTCGCGAGGTTGGTGAAGCGGTGCGCTGCGGTTTCGTAGCTCACCGCGAACGCGTCACGCAGGTCTTCCACCGACAGCTCGCGCCGGTCCTTGGCGTGCTTCAGGAAGTCGACGGCTGACTGCTCCGGCACCATCAGCGCCCCGGCGAGGTAATTGGTCTCCACCCGCTGCCAGAGAAACTCGGCGTAGTCCTTCGGGCGAGTGAGCCCGAGGGCGTGCCCGGCGAGGGCCTGCAGCAAAGTGGACCGCGGATCGCTGCCCGTCGCCTGCCCGAGCGGCAGGTAGATGCGCCCGTGCTTCAAGTCGGTGACACTGCGGGTGGATGACGGCAGGTCGGGCACATAGTGCAGCGTGAACCCGAGATGGCTGGCCAGGTCGCTCGCGACCCGCTGGGACAGCGGGCCGCCCGAATGCCCGACCGCGGCGAGCAGTTTTCTCGCCGTCGCCTCCAGCTCCGGAAAATAGTTGTTGCGCTTGCGCATGTCCCGCCGGAGCTCGGTGTTGGCGCGCCGGGCCTCCTCCGGCGTGGCCGCGCGCTCGCCGTGCAGTTTCTGCAGCTCGTCGTGGAGCCCAAGCACAGTCTCGATCGCTTCATCGCTCAGCGACTTGCGGATCGGCAGCGGCGGGAGCCCGAGGGATGAGTAGAGCGGCCCGCGCTGGGCTCGCTCGAGGGCGATCTCGAGCGCGGCCCGACGGGACGGCGCCTCCGTCGTGAGGAGGGCATCCATCGACACTTCCAGTACTTTGGCGATGCGCTGCAGCTCGCCCAGCTTCAGCTCGCGCTTGCCGTTCTCGATCACCGAGACCTGCGATGCAGCGCGCCCGATGGCCGCGCCCATCGTGTCGAGGGTGAGCCCGCGGTCGACGCGTAGTTGCCGGATGCGGCGGCCGATGGTGAGCGAATCGAGCATGTCCTCATCCTCGAACGTGGTCTCCTCTGTCGTACTCATGCATTCACCCTGCCACTGGTCACTCTTCTGGTAAATAGAAAAACAGCTATTTTTCTGCCCAGCATTTCGGCGAAGAACCCTTGCGGGCGGCGCAGAGTGATTGTCAGGACACGAACGAAGGAGTCATCATGACGAAGGCATTTCAGCCCGGCGACCAGACCGAGACCGCAGCGGACCTCGAGTTCGCGTGGGCTCACGACCCCCGCTGGGCGAACGTCCGCCGCGACTACACCGCCGCCGACGTCGTCGAACTCCGTGGTCCTGTGCGCGAGGAGCGTACGCTCGCCCAGCGCGGCGCGGAGAACCTCTGGGAGCAGATCCAGTCCAGCGACGAGAACGAGTGGATCGCCGCGCTCGGCGCCCTCACTGGCAACCAGGCCGTGCAGCAGGTGCGCGCGGGTCTCAAGGCGATCTACCTCTCCGGTTGGCAGGTTGCTGCCGACGCGAACCTCTCCGGGCAGACCTACCCCGACCAGAGCCTCTACCCGGTGAACTCGGTTCCCGCCGTGGTGCGCCGCATCAACAATGCGCTGCTGCGCACGGGGCAGATCGAGTTTGACGCGGGTGAGGTCTCGACGAGCTCAAGCCGCAAAGACTGGATGGTGCCGATCATCGCGGATGCCGAGGCCGGCTTCGGCGGACCACTGAACGCGTTCGAGCTGATGAGCTCGATGATCGAGGCCGGCGCGGCCGGCGTGCACTGGGAGGACCAGCTCGCCAGCGAGAAGAAGTGCGGCCACATGGGCGGCAAGGTTCTGGTGCCCACCGGCCAGCACATCCGCACCCTCAACGCGGCGCGCCTCGCGGCGGATGTCGCCGGTACGCCGACGATCGTGATCGCCCGCACCGACGCGCTCGCCGCGACGCTGCTCACCAGCGACCATGATGAGCGCGACAAGCCGTTCATCACGGGTGAGCGCACGGCGGAGGGCTTCTACACCGTGCAGAACGGCATCGAGCCGGTCATCGCCCGCGGCCTGGCGTACGCGGAGTACGCGGACCTGCTGTGGGTGGAGAGCGCCGAACCCGACCTCGACCTGGCCCGTCGCTTTGCGGAGCGCATCCACCAGGACTTCCCGGACCAGAAGCTGGCGTACAACTGCTCGCCGTCGTTCAACTGGAAGTCGCACCTCGACGACGCACAGATCGCCACATTCCAGCGGGAGCTCGCGGCCATGGGCTACGCGTTCCAGTTCATTACGCTGGCCGGATTCCACGCGCTGAACCACTCCATGTTCACGCTGGCGCAGGACTACGCGGATCGCCACATGAGCGCGTACGTCGAACTGCAGGAGGCGGAGTTCGCCTCCGAAAAGCAGGGCTACACCGCCACCAAGCACCAGCGCGAGGTGGGTACGGGCTACTTCGACAAGATCTCGACGGCCCTCAACCCCGACAGCTCGACCCTGGCACTCGCCGGGTCGACCGAAACCGCACAGTTCCACTAACCGCAATCGCGGGTCGAGCTCGTCGAGACCTCACAGACGAACTAACTCGCCGGTGAGGTCTCGACAGGCTCGACCCGCTCTACTCAAAGGATTTGGATCATGACCAACAAGACACGGATCGACATCCTCGCTCCGATGGAGGACCGCTTCGACGAGATCCTCACCCCGGAGGCGATCGCCTTCGTGACCCGCCTCCACGACCAGTTCGCGAGCCGTCGCCAGGAGCGACTGCACGCCCGCATGGAGCGCAGCAAGCACATCGAGAATGGCCGCGATCTCGACTTTTTGGTCGAGACGGCACCGATCCGAGACGAGCCGACCTGGCGCGTTGCTGGCCCGGGCCCCGGCCTCGAAGACCGCCGGGTCGAGATCACCGGCCCGACCGATCGCAAGATGGCGATCAACGCGCTCAACTCGGGCGCGAAGGTCTGGCTGGCGGACCTCGAGGATGCCACCTCGCCCACCTGGGAGAACATCATCGGCGGGCAGGTCAACCTGTCCGACGCGATCCGCCGGCAGATCGACTTCACCGCCGACAACGGCAAGACGTACAGCCTGAACGAAACCACACCGACGATCGTCATGCGGCCGCGCGGCTGGCAGCTGGTGGAGAAGCACCTGCGCTACTGGGACCGCGCAGGGATCTCATCCCCGGCATCCGCATCGCTCGTCGATTTCGGGCTGTACTTCTTCCACAACGCGAAGGAGCTGATCGCCCGGGGGAGCGGTCCGTACTTCTACCTGCCGAAGATCGAGAATCACCTCGAAGCGCGGCTGTGGGACGACATCTTCACCTTCTCGGAGAACGCGCTCGGACTCGAGCACGGCGTGATTCGCGCCACCGTGCTGATCGAGACCATCACCGCGGCGTTCGAGATGGAAGAGATCCTCTACGAACTGCGCGAGCACTGCGCCGGCCTCAACGCGGGTCGCTGGGACTACATCTTCAGCCTCATCAAGAACTTCCGGGGGCGCGGCAAGCGCTTCGTGCTCCCGGATCGCGCTCGCATCACCATGACCGTCCCTCCGATGCGGGCCTACACCGAGCTGCTCGTCGCGACCTGCCACCGTCGCGGCGCGCACGCCATCGGCGGGATGAGCGCCTTCATCCCGAACCGCAAGAACCCGGAGGTGACCGCTCGAGCGCTCGCCGCCGTCTCGGACGATAAGCGGCGTGAGGCGACGGATGGCTTCGACGGCACCTGGGTGGCGCATCCGGACCTGATCGCGACCGCGCGCGCGGAGTTCGACGCCGTGCTCGGCGGTCGTGCTAACCAGCTCGACCGGTTACGTGACGACGTTCACGTTTCTGCTGATCAACTGCTAGATATCCGTTCGGCCGGTGGCCGGGTGACGGATGCCGGAGTGCACGA
>JAODAT010000145.1 GCA_025463565.1 Microbacteriaceae bacterium | reverse complement strand
GACCTCGGACCTGGCGCCGGAACGGCTGGCGGCCAGGTCGTCTACGAGGGCACGCTGGGCGGACTGCGGGCCAGCGATACCATCACCGGTCGCCATCTGGATGACCGCGCCGCCCTCAAATCGACCGTGCGATCATCCACTGGGTCACTGCCCATCAGGGGTGCGACATCCCACATCCTGCAGTACGTCGACGTCGATATCCCCCTCGGCATTCTGGTGGTCATCACGGGAGTTGCCGGGTCGGGCAAGAGTTCGCTCGTTCACGACTCCCTTCCGACCGAGAACATCGTGTCGATCGACCAGGCCGCCATCCGTGGGTCGCGGCGGAGCAACCCGGCCACCTACACGGGAATGCTCGACTCCATCCGCACGGCGTTTGCGAAAGCCAACGGCGTAAAGCCGGCGCTGTTCAGCGCGAACTCCGAGGGCGCGTGCCCCAACTGCAACGGCGCCGGGGTCATCTACACCGACCTCGGCATCCTGGCCAGCGTCGCGACGACCTGCGAGGTGTGTGAGGGGAAGCGTTTCGAGGCATCCGTGCTCGACTATCACCTCGGCGGTCGTGACATCAGCGAGGTTCTCGCGATGTCGGTCATCGAGGCCGTCGAGTTCTTTGGGGCCGGCGAGGCGCATACTCCGCCGGCGCACGCCATCCTCGAGCGACTCGCGGATGTCGGGCTCGGCTACATCAGCCTCGGCCAGCCCCTCACCACTCTCTCCGGAGGCGAACGACAGCGACTCAAACTCGCGACTCACCTCGGCGACAAGGGCGGCGTCTACGTACTCGACGAGCCGACCACGGGCCTGCACCTCGCGGATGTCGAACAGCTCCTCGGCCTCCTCGACCGGCTGGTCGAGTCCGGTAAGTCGGTGATCGTCGTTGAGCATCATCAGGCGGTAATGGCACACGCGGACTGGATCATCGACCTCGGGCCGGGGGCGGGTCACGATGGCGGACGAATCGTCTTCGAGGGAACGCCCGCCGACCTGGTGGCGGGCCGGTCCGGTCTGACCGGCGAATACCTTGCCAAGTACGTCGGCGCCTGACGCCGGGGACACTGCCTTCACGCAGCCGGTTCATAGGATGCGCCGGATAGGGTTCGAGCCATGACCTCCCCCTCATTCGCGCGTCGACTGTTCGCCTCGCTCGTCGCGGCGCTCGCGACCGGAGTCACTATCTTCGCCGTGGTATTTCTCGCCTACTACGTCGCATCCGGGGCGACCATCGCCAACGTCGTGGGGTTCGTGCAGGCGTTTGGGCCGTCCGCCGTCGTTGCGGTCGTGCTGCTGGTTGTGGTCGCACTGCTCGGCGGACTCGCAACCCAACGTCGAGCGCTTCTGGCCGGTGTCGCGGTGGGGATCGTGGCACCATACGTGGGAACGGTCGTGCTGCTCGTGCTGCGCAACGTCGAGTTCACGACGGCCTCGGATGACGCGTTCCAGGACCTTCTCTCCTACAACCTCATCTTCGTGCTCCTGTCGGTGCTCGCGACGATCGCAATCGCACGGCGCGTGTACTCCTGGGCATTCGGACTCCGAGTGGTTGCGCCACCGGCGGTACATCGCCTCGCTCTGGTGCGCGCGCCCGCGACGACGCTGGCGAAGGGGCAGGTCACCCACGTCAAGCGCAGGGTCGTAAAACTCGAGAAAGCCGAGCAGCAGTGGGACGCCTACGTCGCAGCGCTCGAAGCCGAAGGATTTCGTACCCTCCAGATCGATGCGGACGATGCGCATCCAGACTGCGTTTTCATCGAGGACGCCGTCGTGATGCTTGGGCAGCTCGCGATCGTGACGAGCCCGGGCGCCGACTCGCGCCGTGGCGAGCAGGATGCGGTTGCCGACGCCGTCACAGATCTTGGACTCGAGACGCGACACATTCGACTGCCCGGAACCCTCGACGGGGGCGATGTCCTGAAGGTGGGAGAGACGATCTATGTCGGGCGAGGCGGCCGGACCAATTCGGAGGGTATCCGTCAGTTTCGAGCCATCGCGACCGAACTCGGATACTCGGTCGTCGCGGTGCCGGTCACAAGGGCGCTCCACCTCAAGAGTGCGGTGACCGCTTTGCCGGATGGCACGGTGATCGGGCACACGACCCTCGTCGACAACCCGGCGATCTTCCCCCGCTACCTCGAGGTGCCGGAGGTGGCCGGCGTCGCAGTGGTCGTGCTCACCAACAATTCCGTCCTGATGTCGGCGTCCGCACCGAAGACCGCGGCGCTCATCGAGGACCTGGGCTATCGCGTGACGACCGTGGATATCAGCGAGTTCGAGAAACTTGAGGGCTGCGTGACCTGCCTTTCGGTTCGGATCAGATAGCGCTTGCATCGACCCCGGCACGCCTATAGTCTGAAAGGCTGCTCGGGGAGCACCGGTGAACAACATCGGGTTTGCCGCACGGCTTACTAATAAGTCGCATACCCAGGAGGACGTCATGATGAAGGCATTTGCAACGGCACGCACATTCGCGGGAGCCAGCACTGTCGCCGTGGCCCTCCGACCGCGCCAGTAGCCCTCCCTAGCAGCCCCTCGAAAGCGGCGCCCACGCGGGCGAGCCGCATCCCAAGCTCAAGTTCACAGTCTTTCGCGACTCTTGTTGTCGTCGCGCGCGCCAATCGCACAAGGAAACCATGTCTCAATCGATCGACTCCGATCGTCCACCGGTACGCCCCGGAACCTTCCGGGCGATCCTGCGGATCTTCCCGTTTGCCCGCAAGGCATCACCGAGGATTCTTCTCGGGATGATCGCCGCGCTGCTCGCCGGAATCGTCGCGCTGCTGATCCCGCAGGTGCTGCGGTCCCTCGTCGACGGTCCGCTGAAGACGGGTGACTCCGCCCAGATCTGGCCGGCGGTCGGCATCGTCCTGGTGCTCGGTGTACTCGAGGCCGTCCTCATCGCGCTGCGACGCTGGTTCGTGCTGCAGCCGGGCACCCACGTCGAGGCATCCCTGCGGAACGCGCTCTACGCGCGGCTGCAGGACCTGCCCGTCAGCTTCCATGATCGCTGGCCGTCGGGCCAGCTGCTGTCGCGCGTGATCAGCGACCTGAACCTCATCCGCCGGTGGATCTCGTTCGGCATCGTCCTGCTCATCGTCAACGTCCTGACGATCGTCGTCGGGTTCGTCTTCCTGGTCGAGATCTCCTGGATTCTCGGGGTCATCTTTGTGATCTGCTCTATCCCGCTGTGGATCTACGGCTACGTGTTCGAGAGCAAGTACTCGACGGTTGCGCGCCGAAGCCAGGACCAGGCCGGCGATCTCGCGACGGCGGTCGAAGAGTCGGTGCATGGCATCCGTGTTCTGAAGGCCTTCGGTCGTGGTCGGTACCAGCTTGACCGGTTCTCCCGCCAGGCGGAGGAGCTCCGCGGCACAGAGATTGAGAAGGCGAAGGCCATCGCCGGCATCTGGTTCTGGCTGCTGCTCGTTCCGGATGTCACGTTCGCCATCTGTCTCCTCGCTGGCGTCTGGCTGGCCGCAACGCAGCAGATCACGCAGGGCGAGCTTGTTGCGTTCTTCGCGACCGCGACCGTGCTGCGGTTCCCGGTGGAGTCGATCGGCTTCCTGCTGTCGATGACGTTCGACACCCGCACGGCCGCTGACCGCTTCTTCGAGGTGCTCGACGAGAACAACACGATCGTGTCTCCCGAACACCCGAAGACCATCGCGAGACCGGAGGGACGACTCGTGTTCGAGAACGTGCACTTCCGTTACCAGGACTCGCCCGCGCAGTACGCGGACCTGCTCGACGGCGTCGACCTGGCGCTCGAACCGGGTGAGACGATGGCGGTCGTCGGGCTCACCGGTTCCGGCAAGTCGACGCTCACCGCGCTCACCACTCGGCTGTATGACGTGACCGGCGGCTCCCTGTCCCTCGACGGCGTCGACATCCGCGACCTCTCGCTGTTCGATCTGCGGCGCAACATCGCGATGGCATTCGAAGACGCGACGCTGTTCTCCGCGTCGGTGCGCGACAACGTGCTGCTGGGGCGCCCGGATGCGACGGAGGCCGACCTGGTCGAAGCGCTGGACATCGCCCAGGCGGCGTTCGTCTACGACCTCCCCGAGGGACTCGACACCCGGGTCGGTGAGGAGGGACTCTCGCTGTCCGGTGGCCAACGGCAACGGCTGGCGCTCGCCCGCGCGGTCGCGGCGAAGCCCGACGTCCTTGTGCTCGATGACCCGCTGTCGGCGCTGGATGTCGACACCGAGGCGCTGGTCGAGGCGGCGCTCCGGCGCGTGCTGGCGTCCACCACCGCGCTGGTCGTCGCACACCGGCCCTCGACCGTCATGCTCGCCGATCGCGTCGCGCTGCTCGAGGGCGGACGGATCACGGCGGTCGGCAGACACCATGACCTGCTCGCCGACAACGAGCACTACCGGTTCGTGATCTCGAGCCTCGAAGACGAAGAACGAAGAGAGACCAAAGAGCGCGGCGAAGCTGCGGAGGTGAAAGCATGACCACGGTTACCGGCGTTGAGGGCGAAGAGCGCGAGGATTACACGCGCGCCGAAAGCAGCCAGATCCGGCAGCGTTCCATCCGGCTGCTCGGTTCGCTGCTGAGGCCGTTGCGCACCCGGGTCGCGCTGACCATCGTGGTCGTCGTCGTGAGCACCGTGCTGCAGGTGGTCGGCCCCGCGCTGATCGCTTTCGGCATCGACACGGGCCTGCCGCGCCTGGAGAAGCACGACTGGGGGCCGCTCGGCCTGGCCGTCGCCGGCTACCTGGCCGCGGGCATCGCGGGTGCGGTGCTCATCTCCTGGTACACAGTGCTGACCGCGCGGATCAGCCAGGCGATCCTCATCGACCTGCGCAAGCGCGTGTTCTTGCACACCCAGAGGCTCTCGCTCGAGTTCCACGAGAGCTACACGTCGGGGCGTATCATCGCGCGCCAGACGAGCGACCTGGATTCGATTCGCGAGCTGCTCGATGAAGGCATCAACCAGCTCATCCAGGGCGGCCTGTACATGCTGTTCATCGCGGGTGCGCTGTTCTCGATCGACTTCTGGAGCGGGGTCGTGCTGTTCGGTTCGCTCGTGCCGCTCGCGATGCTGGTGCGCTGGTTCCAGGTGCGGTCGCAGCGGGCGTTCCGGGCGACGAGAACGACCTCCGCGCGGCTGATCGTGCAGTTCGTCGAGACGATGACCGGCATCCGAGCCGTCAAGGCGTTCCGCAAGGAAAAACGCAACGAGACGGAGTTCGCCCGGCTCACCGAGGACTACCGGGAGGCGAACCTGAAGACGATCCGGCTGTTCGGCGTGCTCGACCCCGGGCTCGTGCTGATCGGCAACGTCGCGCTCGGAATCGTGTTGCTGGTGGGCGGACTGCGGGTCGTGAACGGCGGCCTGGAGATCGGTGTGCTTCTCGCCGCGCTGCTGTACACGCGCTCGTTCTTCGCACCGGCGCAGGACATGGCGATGTTCTACAACTCGTACCAGTCGGCTGCTGCCGCACTGGAGAAGATCTCGGGTGTGCTGGAGGAGCGCCCCAGCGTTCCCGACCCGACCCGGCCGATCGACCTGTGGAAGGCATCCGGCTCGCTGTCGTTCGCGGGCGTGGAGTTCGCGTACACCGCCGACCGCGTCATCCTGCCGCGCTTCGACCTCGAAATACCGGCCGGGCAGACGATCGCGCTCGTCGGGTCGACCGGAGCCGGCAAGTCGACCCTGGCCAAGCTCATCTCACGGTTCTACGACCCGTCGGATGGCGTGGTCGAGCTCGACGGCGTCGACCTGCGAAAGCTGCACCCCAAAGACCTTCGCCGCGCCATCGTGATGGTGACGCAGGAGGCCTACCTGTTCTCGGGGTCGGTGGCAGACAACGTCGCCCTCGGCAAGCCCGAAGCGAGCATCGACGAGATCGTCGCGGCCGCTAAGGCGGTGGGGGCGCACGAATTCATCATGGGTCTGCCGAACGGGTACGACACCGACGTGAACAAGCGCGGCGGGCGCGTCTCCGCCGGGCAGCGTCAGCTCATCTCGTTTGCGCGCGCGTTCCTGGCCGATCCGGTCGTGCTCATCCTCGACGAAGCGACAGCGTCGCTCGACATTCCGTCGGAGCGACTCGTGCAGGAGGGCCTGACGACCCTGCTCGCGGACCGCACCGCGATCATCATCGCTCACCGCCTGTCGACGGTGGCGATCGCCGATCGGGTGCTCGTGATGGAGCACGGCATCATCGTGGAGGACGGATCCCCGCGCGACCTGATCGCCGGCACGGGCCGCTTCTCGAAGCTGCACGCCGCCTGGCGCGACTCGCTCGTGTAGCTCTCACCTCAGGCGAGTTCGGCGACGAGCGCCTCGAGCCGGCCGGCCAGGTGACCGCGCCACCCACCGCCGAGGATGTTCTTGACGGTGACCTGGCGCGGATCCGTGTCATCGAAGCCGTCGTGGGTGAGGAACAGCCGTGTGCCGGTGCCTTCTGGGTGAAGTCGCCAGGTGACCGTGGAGTCGAGGCCGGAACTCACCCATGAGATCGCCAGCATGCGCTCCGGCTCGAGGGTGAGCACTTCGCACTCGATGACGCCATCGAACTGCTGGCCCGGCACGGGCTCGGCCCAGAACTGGAACCGGTGGCCCACGGATGGTTCGAAGTCGTTGGGCATCAGCCACCGCGCGAGGAGTGCCGGGTCGACGAGCGCCCGCCACACCACCGACGGCGGTTTTGGCAGGAACAGGTCCGATTCGATGATGCTCATTCGAGACCCTCCACGATCGAGCGCAGCTCACGCAGCCGGCCGTTCCAGAACTCTTCGTAGAACCCGACCCAGTGCGATACCTCAACCAGCGGCTGCGGCGTCAGGCGGTACAGGTTTTCGCGGCCGGCCGCGCGCTCGCCGACCAGCCCCGCCGACAGCAGCAGCCGCAGGTGCTGCGAGGTGGCCGGCCGGGTCGAATCGAAAAGCGCGGCCAGGTCACGCACCGGTCGCTCCTCCCCGCGCAGGGCGTCGAGCAGGGCGCGCCGGGCCGGGTGGGCTATGGCTTGGAAGACATCGGTGTCAGCCACGTGGCGCCGATTCCTGCAGCACGATGCCGTTACCGTCCGGGTCGTCGAAGGTGACGAAGCGACCCCAGGGAGCAGTTTCGATGTCGCCGATCGGGATGCCCTTGCCGCGCAACGTCTCTACGTCGGGCTCCAGCGCGTCTGTCTCCAGCACCGTCCCCTTGACCGAGCCGGGCGCCATGGTGGGGAACCAGGTGACGAGTGTGATCGCCGCACCGCCGCCGGGCGGTGCGATCATCACCCACCGCATGTCCGGTCCCATGGCCATGTCGGAGACGAGGGAGAAACCGAGGGTGCCGGTGTAGAACTCGAGAGCGCGATCCTGGTCGGTGACCGGCAGCGAGAAGAGCTGGACTTTCGTGATTGTCATGAGCTCATATTGGTAAGCAATTGCTTACGCGTCAAGAGGGAATGTGTCGGGCGGCCGCGAGATCCACTCGGAAGACGCCGGATGCCGACCACTTCAGCGGAGTGCCTTCGGCCCGGTAGCACTCCAGCGCCCGCTGCTCGTGATCGATCGCCGGATGCCCGCTGGCGCGCACGACGCGCCACCAGGGCACGTCGCTCCCGTAGTAGGCCATCACCTGGCCCACGCCTCGTGCCGCGCGTGACCCGATCGCCGCCGCCACATCCCCGTATGCCATCGCACGCCCGGGCGGGATGGACTCGACCACCGCGAGCACCCGCGAGACGAAATCCTGCTCCATCTACAGCGTGAGCGCGCCGATGCGCTCGCCGTACTGGGTTTCGCCAACGACCGTGAACCCGGTGTGGATGAAGAACTCCTCGGGGCCGTCCTCCCCCGGCTCCCAGAGGGCGTTGAGCCGGGTGAATCCGCGCTGTCGTGCTTCGTCGGCGAGCGCGAGTACCGCGAACTTTCCCACTCCGCTGCCCTGGACATCCGCCGCCACGGAAACCCGCCAGATGCAGCTGCGGAACTCCTCCTGCTCGGCCTCGGGGTCGAAATTGCCGCGGATGAAGCCGACGACACGGTCGCCGTCGAGCACCACGCGCGGCCAACTCGTGGCCGGGTTGAGGAACGCGTCGGCGATCGCGTACGACGGCGGAGCCACGAACTGTTCCTGGCCGGGCAGCAGGGTGAGGCTGTTCGCGGCGACGATGGTTGCGGCGGACAGTTCTTCGAGACGCAGCTCAGTCATGACTTCAACCTAGCCGCACCGACCCACACCCGGGCAACTAGGAATTGATCGTGATCGACGTGATGCTGCCGTTCGTGCTGAGGTTTTTTCCGTAGGAAATGGTCGCGGTCGCGGTGCGGCCGTCCGGCAGGGTAATGGTCGGCGCCGAAGTGTACCCGCGGCCCGGGTTCGTGATGGTGACCGTACTTCCGCTCACCGTGGCGGTCGCGGCGACGCGCGGCCAGGTCTGGCCCGCCGACTCGTCGTAGCGGTAGTAGTTGGATGCGGCATCCAGCTGGTCGTTGGTGATTCCATAAGGGGACAGCACCTTCAGGAGCGCTGCCTTGTTCAGGGTGACCTGCGCGACCACGGGCTCGGTGCCGGCCGCCGCAGGGGTAACGCCGCTGAAGGCTGCACGGAACACGTCCTCGGGAACGCCGAGCGCGGCGGCGACCAGAACGACCGGCCGGCCCCTGTCGACGGCCTTGGTGGCGAACCCGCCGGCGATCGTGACCGTCGAGCTGGTCGAAAGGGACGATCCGGCGGACGGCACAGCTGCTGTGCACCCGGCTAGTACGACGACGGCAGCGATGGTGAGCGGGAACATCAGTGGTCTTCTCATGCCGCGAACCTATCCGTCGGCGGAGTGCTTTCGGCCCCTGTCATAGGGAACGCATAGGAGATTCCTCAGGGGGTCCAAGACGGCAAAAGTATCTCGACATCAAGATACTTCGGAAAAAGAGTAAGCTATCCGAGGTGCCACAAGCACCCCGACTTCCAAGGAGAAAAGCGTGGCCAAGATCAAGGTAGAAGGCACAGTCGTCGAGCTCGACGGCGATGAGATGACTCGCATCATCTGGCAGAAGATCAAGGACACGCTGATCCACCCGTACCTTGACATCAACCTCGACTACTACGACCTCGGCATCGAGCACCGCGACGCGACCGACGACCAGGTCACCATCGACGCGGCCCACGCCATCCAGAAGCACGGCGTCGGCGTGAAGTGCGCGACGATCACCCCCGACGAGGCCCGCGTGGTCGAGTTCGGACTGAAGAAGATGTGGAAGTCGCCGAACGGCACCATCCGCAACATCCTCGGCGGCGTCATCTTCCGCGAGCCGATCATCATCTCCAACATCCCGCGGCTGGTTCCCGGCTGGAACAAGCCGATCATCATCGGCCGTCACGCGTTCGGCGACCAGTACCGCGCCACCGACTTCGTGTTCAAAGGCCCGGGCAAGCTCACCGTGCAGTTCACTCCGGAGGACGGCTCAGAGCCGCTCAAGTTCGACGTCTACGACGCTCCGGATGACGGCATTGCCCAGGTGCAGTACAACCAGGACGCATCGATCCGCGACTTCGCCCGCGCCTCGCTCACCTACGGCCTGAACCGTAACTACC
>JAODAT010000103.1 GCA_025463565.1 Microbacteriaceae bacterium | reverse complement strand
CTGCCCGCGTCTGCGCCGGGTCGTAGTTGGAGATGCCGACGTAGAGGGCCTTGCCCTGCTGGACCGCGGTCGCCAGGGCGCCCATCGTCTCCTCGATCGGCGTCTCGGGGTCGGGGCGGTGCGAGTAATAGATGTCGACGTAGTCGAGCCCGAGGCGTCCGAGGCTCTGGTCGAGAGAGGAGAGCATCGTCTTGCGTGAGCCCCACTCGCCGTACGGGCCATTCCACATCTGGTAGCCCGCCTTCGTGGAGACGATGATCTCGTCGCGGTACGGGGCCAGGTCCTCGCGCAGGATGCGCCCGAAATTCGTCTCAGCGCTGCCGGCGGGCGGCCCGTAGTTGTTGGCCAGGTCGAAGTGCGTGATGCCGAGATCGAACGCGCGGCGCACGATGGCACCCTGAGTCTCGATCGGGCGCTCGTCGCCGAAGTTGTGCCAGAGGCCGAGCGACAGGGCAGGCAGCTTCAGGCCGCTGCGGCCGCTCCGGTTGTACGTCATCGTCTCGTAGCGTTCGTCCGCGGCAACATAGGTCATGCCGACATCGTATGAGGATGACTTCTTCGCGGCTCAGCGCACGCTCCTCCACAGGTCTCTGAATCAGGCGTCTTTCCCCAGATCCTGTCTCTCCCTGATCGCTGCCCCGGATGCGGTCGAGACTCGTCTCACCGCCCGCGCCGGGCGCCAGAACGCAAGGAGAGCACCATGACCGATTCCCTGTCCATCCGCGGCTTCGTCGCGACGATTCCCAACCATCTGACCACTGAGGAAGGTCTGCCGATCACGACCTTCCGGCTGGCGAGCACGCGACGGCGGTTCAACCGGGAGACGAAGACCTGGGAGAACGGCCCGACCAACTGGTTCACAGTCTCCGCCTACCGTCAGCTGGCGTCGAATGTGGCCGGCTGCGTCGCGAAAGGCGATCCCGTGCTGGTGACCGGGCGATTGAGCGTGCGGGAGTGGGAGAACGGCGAACGCTCGGGGATCGTCGTCGAGATCGATGCCGACGCGATCGGGCACGACCTGGCCTGGGGGTCGTCGGCGTTCAGCCGCACGATCAAGCGACCCGCGGGCGACGGGGAAGAGGAGGGCCAAGGGGGCGGGCCAGACGCAGACGCCGACGACGATCCCCCGGGAGGGGCCGCCTAGTATGTAAGGTGTTCAGCCTCTGCCAGACGGCCGCCAGAGGCACCTGCAAGACGCCATGCCAGACGCCCGCCCGATGCGCCTGCCAGACCGCGCCAGATCCACGGAGACGATATGCCGCACCTTCCGAGCCCGACGAGCCTCGCCGGTTTTCGGATGCGTTGGTCGGCTGTCGGCGTCGCTGCAGGCGTCACGGTCGTGGTCGGCCTGGCGCTCAGCGGGTGTGTGGGTGGAGGGACGGGCAGCTCGGGATCGCCCAGCGCATCCGCCGCTCCCACGCCGAGCGCCACGAGCACGGCACCCGCCAAGATCGAACTGCACCCGACCGGCACGGCGCAGGACAACCTGCCGTTCTTCGATCAGGTCAACCGCGCGACGCTCGCCGCGAATCCGAACGCCGTCGGACGTGACTTCATCGACGCGCTGGTCGCCGCCGGGTTCGACAAACAGAGCATGCAGCTCACCGTCGACACCACCACGATCGGGCTCAAAGCGAACTCCATCCAGTTCTCGGTGCGGATGCGCGACACCTGCCTGATCGGCCAGAACGGCGCCGATGCCGGCGGCTACAACAGCCAGGTGACCCCGGCACTCGCCATCGGCGCCTGCCTGATCGGCCAGACCCGACCGATCGACTGGTAGCCGCTCGCACTCGCCCTGTTCGCTCGCAGCGCTCACGCGTGCCCTTCTCGCGCACTCACCCTAGGATTGAAGCCATGGCCGAATACATTTACTCGATGGTGCGCGCCCGCAAAGCGGTGGGCGACAAACTGATCCTCGACGACGTGACCATGTCGTTCCTCCCCGGAGCGAAGATCGGTGTCGTGGGCCCCAACGGCGCGGGTAAGTCGACCATCCTCAAGATCATGGCCGGGCTCGACACTCCGAGCAACGGCGAGGCGAAGCTGTCGCCCGGATACTCGGTCGGCATCCTCATGCAGGAACCGGTACTCGACGAGAGCAAGACCGTTCTCGAGAACGTGCAGGAGGGGGTCGGCGAGATCAAGGCCAAGGTCGACCGGTTCAACGAGATCTCGGCCGAGCTGGCCGATCCCGACGCCGACTTCGACACGCTGCTCGCCGAGATGGGCACCCTGCAGGAGCACATTGATGCCGCCGACGCCTGGGACCTCGACTCCCAGCTCGAGCAGGCGATGGATGCGTTGCGCTGCCCGCCGGGGGACTGGCCGGTCACGAGTCTCTCCGGCGGTGAGAAGCGCCGCGTCGCGCTCTGCAAGCTCCTGCTTCAGAAGCCAGACCTGCTGCTGCTCGACGAGCCCACCAACCACTTGGACGCCGAAAGCGTGCAGTGGCTGGAGCAGCACCTGGCCAAGTACCACGGTGCCGTGCTCGCCGTCACCCACGATCGGTACTTCCTCGACCACGTCGCCGAGTGGATCGCCGAGGTCGACCGCGGTCACCTCTACCCGTACGAGGGCAACTACTCCACGTATCTGGAGAAGAAGCAGGCCCGTCTCGAGGTGCAGGGCAAGAAGGACGCGAAGCTCTCGAAGCGGCTCTCCGAGGAGCTCGACTGGGTGCGTAGCAATGCGAAGGGCCGTCAGGCCAAGTCGAAGGCGCGCCTGGCCCGCTACGAGGAGATGGCCACGGAGGCGGAGAAGACCCGCAAACTCGATTTCGAGGAGCTGGTCATCCCGATCGGTCCCCGGTTGGGATCGCAGGTCATCGACGCGAAAGACCTCAGGAAGGGTTTTGACGGGCGCATCCTCATCGACGGCCTGAGCTTCACCCTGCCGCGCAATGGCATCGTCGGGGTCATCGGCCCGAACGGCGTGGGCAAGACGACGCTGTTCAAGACGATCACCGGTCTCGAGCCGCTGGACTCCGGCGACCTGAGGATAGGCGAGACTGTCGACATCTCCTACGTGGACCAGGATCGGGGCGGAATCGACCCGAACAAGACGCTGTGGGAGGTCGTCTCCGACGGCCAGGACTACATCCAGGTCGGCAAGACCGAGATCCCGAGCCGCGGCTACGTCAGCCAGTTCGGCTTCAAGGGCCCCGACCAGCAGAAGAAGGCCGGTGTGCTCTCCGGTGGTGAGCGCAACCGGCTGAACCTCGCGCTCACTCTCAAGCAGGGCGGCAACCTTCTGCTGCTCGATGAGCCCACCAACGATTTGGACGTCGAAACGCTCGGCTCGCTCGAGAACGCGCTTCTCGAATTCCCCGGTTGTGCTGTGGTCATCACCCACGATCGGTGGTTCCTCGACCGCATCGCGACGCACATTCTCGCCTACGAGGGCACGGAGGAGAACCCGTCGAACTGGTACTGGTTCGAGGGCAACTTCCAGTCCTACGAGGAGAACAAGATCGAACGCCTCGGACCGGATGCCGCCAAGCCCAACCGCTCGGCGTACCGCAAACTCACCCGGGACTGAGTTATCCGGCGCGCCGCCACCCTGGGGCGCGGGCTGCGAGCGTTCTTCGCGATTGCGGGCCTGAAGGATTCGAAAGAGACGAGGTTTTCACATGCGCGTTCACATCCCGGTGCAGCTGCGCTGGTCGGATCTTGACGCGTACGGACACGTCAACAACGTGCAGGTGCTTCGGCTACTCGAAGAGGTGCGTGTGGTCGCCTTCTGGCAGGCCGACGATGAGACGGAACGCGACGGGATGCCGCAGACGGCGGTCATCGACGCGCGGCTCGGATCATCGACGCTCAGCATCATCGCCCGCACCGAGATCGAGTACCTGAAGACGATCGAGTACCGGCGTCGCCCGCTCGACGTGCAGGTGTGGGTTGGTCGGCTGGGAGGCGCCGACCTGGATGTCTGTTACGAGATCTGGTCGCCGGCCGGTACCGAGCCGGCCGAGCTGTACGCCAGGGCCGTCACGACGGTCGCCATGGTGGATGCCACGACAATGCTGCCGCGCCGACTGCGCTCCGAGGAGCGCGAGGCGTGGTCGCCGTACATCGAAGAGACGATCAGATTCAAGCGCCGCGGGGCGTAAGCGGGTCGAGCTTGTCGAGACCTCACCAGCGAGTAACCCGTCGGTGAGGTCTCGACAAGCTCGACCCCCTCAATATCAGTACCCGCTGAAGTAGTCGGCCTTCACCCGGCGTACGCCCAGCGCGCGAAGTTCGCGGCGGAGGGTGTCCACCATCGCGGGGGGCCCCGAGACATACGCGGTGCGGCTGGTGAGTCGCGGTACCCGGTCGGCCAGCATGCTGGCGTCCAGGCGACCCGGCCCGAGATAGTGCCAGCCGGCGGGCAGGTGCGGCGGTTCAGCCGGAGCCACGAGCAGCACCGGAATGCCGAAGGACTCCAGCTCCTCGGCGTAGGCAAGGTCGTGGGCGTGGCGGATCGAGTAGACGAGCACGATGTCCCGCGCCTCGCCGGAGCCGGCGATGTGCCGCAGTTGGCTGATGAACGGGGTGATGCCGATGCCTCCCGCGACGAGCAGCAGCGGCACCGTGGTATCGCGGGGGAGCACGAAGTCACCGCCCACCGACGTCGCCCGCACGCGGGCGCCGGGCGCCAGCGTCGCGATCGCGCGCTTGTAGCTCGAACCGGATTCGGGCATCCGCACCCCGAAGGCGACGGCGCCGTCGCCCGGCGCCGAGGCGACACTGAACACCCGTCGCACACCACGCGCGTCGGCCTTGCCGTGGTGCATGGTCAGCTCCATGTACTGGCCGGGACGAAAGCGCACGGTGCGCGCGGGTGCGAAGGTGAGCTCGTGGCTGCCCGGTGCGAGTTCGCGCGCGCCGACGTAGTCGAGTGGGATGGATCGCCGCTGGCCGAACAGGAACGCGACGATATTGCCGACCACGAGCCCGAGTTCCGGTGAGCTGTAGAACACCCAGAAGTTGAAAGGCACCTCCATGACCACGGCGGCGATCACGGCGATCAGGAGCTGCTGCCAACGCAGCGGTGGGAGCGTCAGTGGTTCGTCGAGCATGAAGCAGGCGAAAAACAGGATCGGCGAGGAGGCGAGGGAGAGCCAGACGGCCTGGCCGATGTCTGCGCCGCCCAGGCTGAGGCGCGCGATCGAGATGAGGAGCGCCAGCAGCACGAACGTGCCGACCAGCGCGAAGCGACGGGTGCGGTACACCACGAGGAATCCGCCGATGATCACCGGCGCCAGCAGATAGGGCGTGCCCACCCACCAGACTGCCGCGCTCAGTTGCGTGAACGCGATGATCACCGCGGCGATGGCGACCGGGTTGAAGATGTGGCGACCGCGGATCGCGAGCACGAATTTGGACGCGCTCGCTATCAGGGCGACCAGCGCGATCACCAGGAGGTTCGTGACGGTGGTGGTTGGAAAAAACAGCAGGAAGATGAGCAGACCCGAGATGATCGACGACTCGGTATGGGTTTTCGCCCTGAAGATGAGCCCGAACAACCGACTGGCCAGCGCGGTGACGAGCACGGCGACCACCAGCGACGCGAGCAGTTGCAGCGGCGTGAACGCGAGTCCGCCGGGGATGAACGACAGCACGAGGGCGATGAGTGACACCGCGCCGAGCACGATGGTCATCAGCCGGTACATCGTCACTCGGCCGGTGAGACGGTCGAGCCAGGTCTTCACGATCATCTGAACAGTTCTCCAGGGAATGCGGGGGAGCTCTCTGCGCGTCCCGAAGCGAATAGCCTCACGTACTCGAACTCGAAGGTTTCGGCGAGCACTGCGGGGTCGGCGAAGAACAGGGCAGTCGCAAGACCGTCGGCCACCAGTGCCGCGTCCGCGATGGCCCAGGTCGCGACGATGTCACGGGTGGGTTCGCCGGTGCGCCCGTCGAGGATGTGGTGAAGCCCCGAGCCCCACACGCGGCGATTGGAGCCGGAAGCGCAGATCGATCCGCGCGACATGGTCACCACGCCGATGGCGAGGCTCGGATCGAACGGATGCTCCAGCGCGATCCGCCGCGGAGAGGCTACAGAGACGAGCAGGTCGCCGCTCGCATCGATCACGAATTCGCGCACCCCCGCGTCGGTTAACAGTTCGCCGACGAGGTCGACGAGGTAGCCCTTGCCCGCAGCGCCGACATCGATCAGCACGGGGGCGTCGGTGATTAACCGGCTTCCACGGCGGCTGACCTCGGCTGACCAGTCATCCGCGGGTGCCGCAGGTCCGGTGGGCGTGAGGGAGTATTCGCGATCGTAGCCGAGCGTTTCGAGGCCGCGCCCGACGAGCGGGGTCACCGCGCCGTCCGTCGCCCGGAAGAGCTCGTCATAGAGATCGAACAGCTGCGGCGCGTCGGCCGGGAAATCGTACGATCCGCCGCTCTCGGCCACCGTCGACACCAGTGAGTCGGAGCGGAAGCGCGACCAGGTGCGGTCGAACTCTTCGATCCGCCCTTCGACGCGGGTGACGAGTGCCGCGTCGAGGATGTCGGGGGTCTCGATCGACCAGCTGGTTCCGATCGCGGCGAATCGCAGTTCAGGCACTCGCCTGGGCCTCGATCGCCTTGATCGCCTTGTCGAACCCACCGCTGGTGAGCGAGGATCCCGACACATTGGTCACATTGAGAGCGTCGATCTTCTTGCCGACCACCTTGCCGGCGATTCCGGAGTCGAAGTCGGACTGGTACGCCTTCGCGGTCGGGTCGGTAGCGTGACCATCCACCTTGATCGCGGTGACGACGCCGCCCGCGAGGGTGACGGCCACCGTGATCTTGCCGAGGCCGGCCGGCGACTGGTACGTGCCATCGGCGGTGTAGTCGCCGTCCTTATAACTTGTCGAAGCGCCGGTTGAAGCGCCGGTTGAAGCGCCGGTCGACGCGGCCGCCGACGGTTCCGTCGATGCGGCGGCGGCGTTCGAGCCGGTGTCCATCGATGCCGTACTGCTGCACCCGGCGAGTGCGCCGACGAGTGTGACTCCGGCGAAGGCGGAAAGGGCGTAGCTGTTTTTCAGGCGCATGGTCTCTCTTATTGTGGATGGGGTTAGCGACACTAGTGGTACGAAGACCTCAGCGCTGAGGTTCAGATCTGAACTTATTAGGCGAAACTGTCGTGTTCATGTGAGGAGGTGAAGCGTGCCCAAAGCAGATGAGCAGCGCGAGCAGAGCGAAACTGCGCAGCTGCTGCGCGCCCTTCACGATGAGCACGGCCCTGCGCTCTGGCGTTACGTCGTCTGGCTCACCAGCGATCGCCAACTCGCCGAGGACGTCGTGCAGGAGACCCTTGTGCGCGCCTGGCGTCACCCGCAGGTGCTCGATCAGTCGGAGAGCTCGGCAAAAGCGTGGCTGTTCACCGTCGCCCGCAACCTCGTGATCGACAACAAGCGCAGCGCGTACTCCCGTCACGAGTTCGCCACCGAGATTCTGCCCGAGCATCCGGTGGAGGACCGAACTGATGCGATGCTGGATGCCTGGCTGGTGTCGGACGCGCTCACCTCGCTGACAGCCGACCATCGCGCGGTCGTGGTCGGTGCTTATTACCGCGGCCAATCGATTGCAGAGATCGCCTCCGAACTACAGGTGCCGCCCGGAACGGTGAAGTCCCGGTTGCACTACGCGCTGCGCGCGCTGAGACTCGCACTCCAGGAAAGGGGGATGACGCAATGAGCGACGAATACGCCGACTGGGATGCCGCCTACGTGCTCGGGTCCCTCTCCCCGTCCGACCGCAGGGACTACGAACGTCACCTCTCCGAGTGCGACGCCTGCTCAGCCGCGGTGGCGGAACTCGCCGGGATGTCCGGCCTCCTCTCCAAGGTGTCCGTCGCCGATGCGACCGCCCTGCTCCATACATCGCAGCCGATACCGATGCCGCAGACCCTCCTGCCGAGGCTTGTGCGATCCGCACGTCGTCGCCAGTTGCGGACGCGCGGCCTAGTGGCGGGCGGGATCGCCGCTGCAGCGGCCGTGGCCGCCGCCATCGTATTGATCGTGCCCCTCGTGTTCAGCGGCACGCCGGCCGTCCCGGCGAGCGACAGGGTGGTGTCGCTCGGGCAGGTGGTTCCTACCGCACTGAGCGCCAGCGTCCGCCTCATTCCCGAGGGTTGGGGAACGCGCATCGACATGGACTGCAGTTACGGTTTGCCCGCGAGCGCTCTGCCCTACCATGCGGGCGACACCACGTCCGAGGCTCGCGGCTATGCGATGTGGGTGACCGATTCGTCGGGCGCGACCACCGAGGTCGCCAGCTGGTCGGCCGGGCCGGGCAGCCGAGTCGAACCGTCGGCGTCGACCAGCCTGTCGATCAGCCAGATCGAGTCCGTCGACGTGCGTGCGACCGACGGCACCGTGCTGCTGAAAGCCACGCTCTAGCGGTTGTCGAGCGGAACGGGCCATCGCCGCTTAGTCATCGCTGCTTAGTCATCGCGCCGGAAACGGACCGACCCGGATGGTGCCCTCCTGGGCGACGCTGGCCAGCAGCACTCCATCACGACTGTAGATGCGGCCGAGCGCGAGCCCGCGCCCACCGGTGGCGTTCGGCGACTCGGCGACGTAGAGCATCCACTCATCCACCCTCGCCTGCCGGTGAAACCACATCGCGTGGTCGAGGCTGGCCGGTTTGACATCGACCGACCCGGGCGCGACCCCGTGCTTGCGATAGATCGGAAAGAGCAGGTTGTAGTCGCTGGCATACGCGAGAAGGGCCGTGTGCAGGTCGGGATCGTCTGCGACCGCACCCCTGGTCTTGAACCAGACGGCGTCGAACGGGTCGGACGGCTCGTGCGGAAGATATGCGGGTTCGTAGACGGTACGGAACTCGAACGCCTGGTGGATCACCCAGGCGAGCAGCGGATTGTCCGACTGGGTGGCGAGCCGGTGCTCCAGAGGCTGCAGTTCTTCGGGGCCGGGGATGCCGCTCGGCATCTCGGACTGGTGCTCGAGACCGTCGTCGTCCGTCTGGAATGACGCGATCATGGAGAAGATCGGCTTGCCATTCTGGTATGCCTGCACGCGCCGTGTCGCAAAAGACCGTCCATCGTGAATGCGGTCCACGCCGAATGTGATCGGCAGGCCGACGTCTCCCGGGCGCACGAAGTAGCCGTGCAGGGAGTGGATGCGCCTGCCCTCGATAGTTCGCTGGGCTGCGACCACAGACTGCCCCAGCACCTGACCGCCGAACACCCGGCGCGTGGGGATCCACCCACTGGTGCCGACAAAGATATCTTCGCTGGTGCGGGCAGCGGTATCGGTGAGGTTGAGGACGTTGATCGCGGTGGCAAGCGGGTCGGTCGAGGGCCCGTCGGTCACGAGGCCGCCGGGCCGACGCGGATGGTGCCCTCCTGGGCGACGCTGGCGATGAGGGTGCCGTCGCGGCTGAAGAATCGGCCGAAGGAAAGTCCCCGTCCACCGGTGGCGGTGGGCGACTCCGTGTCGTACAGCATCCATTCGTCCACCCGTCCGAAACGGTGGAACCACATGGCGTGGTCGAGGCTCGCGATCTTGAGTCCTGGTTGCCGCCACGCGACGCCATGCCGACGAAGAATCGGCTCCAGGATGGAGTAGTCGCTCAGGTAAGCGAGCAGGCCCCGGTGAAGGTCGGGGTCGTCCGGCATCGTGCCCGCTGTTCTTATCCACAACGACTGGTGCGCTCGCCGGTCGTCGTCGACCTCGGAGAACACCGGCGATGAAATGTAGCGCACCTCCCACGGTGTCTCCTGCGGCCAGCGCTGCGCCGACTCCAGGTCCTCCGGTTCGGGGATGCCCGTTGGCATCTCCACCTGGTGCTCGAGACCGTCATCCTCGGTCTGGAACGACGCGATCATCGAGAAGATGGGCAGGCCGTCCTGGTAGGCCTGCGACCTCCTGGTCGCAAACGACCGACCGTCGTGGATGCGGTCGACGGAGAACGTGATCGGTTTCGACGTGTCGCCCGGGCGCAGGAAATACCCGTGCATCGAGTGGATGATTCGACCCTCGATGGTGCGCTGCGCGGCGATGACGGCCTGCCCGAGCACCTGGCCACCGAAGATGCGGCCACCGGGCATAGGGTGGCTCGTGGCGGTGAAGATGTCTTCGCTGGTGCGGGCGTGAGTATCGGTGAGATCGAGTGTGTGGAGAATGACGTCGAGCGCCTCTGACATGGTGTTCCCCTCATCGCGTGCTCCTATAGTTTAGAGAGCAGATGAGCCAGACATTCTCCCTCGTTGACTCCCTCTCCCTCGGCGACCTCCAGGTCTACCTCAGTCGCGCCGGGCGCATAGAGGACGGTTCCGTGCGCCTGATCTCCGGGTCGGGCGTGCTCGCCGTCTACGTCGCGGTGATCTATCCGTCGGGACTGCTCGATGAGAGCCCGACGATTCTCGGCCTGCGCACGTTCGCTCTCATCGGCCGTGACGATTTCGATGTGGTCGTTCCCGTGCGCTCCCTGCTCGAGCGGCTGACGCGCCTTCAGGCGGACATCGTCGATCCGACCGCGCCGGTGACCGTCAGCCTGCCAATGCAGGTCAACACGGTCACCTGGGCCGCCATCTCTCCGCCGAAGGGCGGCTGGAACCGGATCGGTGAATTCCCCTCGGGCTCACTCGACGCGGTTGCGCGGGCCGGCATCGATGAGGTTGCGGCGGCGGTGCCCGACGGCACGGGCGAGCAGATCGTTCGGCGGGTACGCACCGAGGTGTGGGGTCGCCCGATCGAGGGACTCGAATACGTTCCGGCGGGTGCCGGTTTCGCGGCCATCACTCTCGGGTTCCTCGGTGACTCGTTCGGTGACCGGGAGGCGGTGCGCATCTACGAAACGGGCCCGTGGACGCGGCTCACCTCCCAGCGAGGTCACGTGCTGGTGAAGCGTCGCGCCTGGTCGCTGCAGCGCTGATGGGCGAGCCTCTGTTTGGCAGCGTCTGATGGGCAACGACGGTGTGCGCATCACGGATGACGAGGTCGTCAGCAAAAACTGGCACGTGCTGCGACGGATCAGCTTCGACCTGCGCCGCCCCGACGGCACGTGGACCAGCGTTCAGCGCGAGATCTACGACCGTGGCAATGGCGCGACCATCCTGCTCTACGACTCCGGTCGCCGAACCGTGCTGCTGGCCCGGCAGTTCCGCATCCCTACCTACGTCAACGGCAACCCGGACGGTGTGCTGGTCGAAACCGCCGCGGGACTCCTCGACGATGACGATCCCGAGACGGCGATCCGTCGGGAGGCCAGTGAGGAGCTGGGTGTGACCGTCGGCGAGCTCGAGCACGTCTTCGACGCCTGGATGAGCCCGGGTTCGGTCACCGAGCGTGTCCACTTCTTCGCGGCGCCGTACACGGCGGCGGACCGCACACATGCCGGCGGTGGGCTGGCCGATGAGGCCGAAGACATCGACATCCTCGAACTCGACTTCGATGACGCGCTGGCGTGGATCGCCGACGGCCGTATCGCGGACGGCAAGACGATCATGCTCCTGCAGTGGGCCGCGCTGAGCGGACCGTTCAGGATCCCTAGCTAGTTTTTCTGCAACTCCACGATCGGGATGACGCGGGTGGTCTTCTTCTCGTATTCGGCGAAGCCGGGCTTCTCGGCGGCGAACTCGGCGTAGAGCGCGTCGCGTTCAGGGCGTGGCACCTCGACGGCGGTGGCCTCGAAGGTCTCGATGCCGTGGTCGGTCGCCAGTTCGACACCGACCGCCGGGTTCTTCTTCATGTTGTGGAACCAGGCCGGGTGGGTGTCAGCCCCGCCCTTCGATGCGATCACATAGACCTTGCCGTCCCGCTGGAAGGACATCACGGGGGAGATCCGCTTCTCGCCGCTCTTCGCTCCGGTGGTGGTCATCAGAACCAGGTCGGCGCCAGCGAAATAGCCGCCCACCTTGCCGTTGTTGTCGCGGAACTCGTTGATGATCTCGGTGTTGTGGTCAGCCATAAGGCCCAATGATATGCGCTGTCTCTGGGCGATCTGCGCTGCTTACGCCCGGGCCGCCGCGCGACCGGCGACCCTGCCAGAGAACAGGCAGCCACCGAGGAAGGTCCCTTCCAGTGAGCGGTACCCGTGCACCCCGCCGCCCCCGAAGCCGCTGGCCTCGCCGGCCGCGTAGAGCCCCGGAATCGGCGCGCCATCGGAGCCGAGCGCCCGGCCGTCGAGATCCGTCTCGATGCCGCCCAGGGTCTTGCGGGTGACGACGTGCAGCTTCACCGCGATCAGCGGGCCTGCCTTCGGGTCGAGCAGTTTGTGCGGTTTCGCCACACGGATGAGCTTGTCACCCCGGTAGTGCCGCGCCTGGCGGATGTCGTTTACCTGCGAGTCTTTCGAGAACGGGTTATCGAATTCCCGGTCGCGCGCCTCGATCTCCTGGCGTACGTGTGCGTGATCGATCTCGACCTCGGGGGAGAGCATCTGCATTCCGGCGAGCAGCTCGTCCAGCGTGTTCGCGATGACGAAGTCGGCACCTTTCTCTTTGAAAGCCTCGATCGGGCCCGGCGCTCCCGGTCCGATGCGTTTGGCGAGCAGCCGATAGTCCTTATTGGTGAGATCGGGGTTCTGCTCGCTGCCCGAGAGTGCGAACTCCTTCTCGATGATCTTCTGGGTGAGTACGAACCAGCTGTGGTCATAGCCGGTGGTGCGCAGGTATTCGAGGGTGCCGAGGGTATCGAAGCCGGGGAACAGGGGAACCGGGAGCCGCTTGCCGGTGGCGTCGAGCCAGAGGGATGACGGCCCGGGGAGAATGCGGATGCCGTGCCGGTCCCACACGGGACTGTGGTTGGCGATGCCCTCGACGTAGTGCCACATGCGGTCCGTGTTGATGAGGCGTGCGCCCGCCTTCTCGGTGATTCCGAGCATCCGGCCGTCGACATGGGCTGGGACGCCGGCCAGCATGTCTTTCGGAGCGGTGCCGTGTCGTTTCGGCCAGTTCTTGCGGACCAGGTCGTGATTGCCGCCGATGCCGCCGCTCGTGACGATGGTGACTCCGGCGCGTACCTCGAAGTCACCGGCGACCGTGCGGTTGCTCGGGGCTCCGCGCTCGGCGTCGTCGGGTGCGAGCACCGCTCCACGGGCGCCCACGACTGTGCCGCCTTCGACGATGAGCTCATCCACGCGATGACGGAATGAGAGGGTGACGAGACCCGCCTCGACTCCCGCACGCACTCGACGGATGAACGGGGCAAGAACGCCGGGCCCGGTGCCCCAGGTGATGTGGAAGCGCGGAACCGAGTTGCCGTGCTCCATCGCGGTGTAGCCGCCGCGTTCGGCCCAGCCGACGATGGGGAAGAACCGCACGCCCTGTTCTCGTAGCCACGCTCGTTTCTCGCCGGACGCGAAGTTAAGGTAGGCCTCGGCCCACCGCCTGGGCCAGGCGTCCTCTTCGCGGTCGAAGCCGGCGGACCCGAACCAGTCCTGGCGGGCGAGTTCGAGCGAGTCCTTCACGCCCATCCGGCGCTGTTCGGGGGAGTCCACGAGAAAAAGCCCACCGAAGGACCACCAGGCCTGGCCGCCGAAGCTGGCTTCCGGTTCCTGTTCGAGAATCGTCACCCGTTTGCCGGCGTCGACGAGTTCGGCGGCCGCGACCAGGCCGGCGAGGCCCGCTCCGATCACGATAGCGTCGGCTTCGGTCGCTGCTGTCATCGGGTGGTTGCTCTCATCGGGTGGCTCCTTCGTCACTGCGGCTCGGGCATTCCCGATCGGCTCTGCGGATCGGTACAGCTAACGCTAGTCACGTGTGCGGTTCACAAGCGACTCGTGGCTCGCCCCGGGCGGCCCGCGCCATATCCGCAGCCACCCGCCCACCCGCAGGCACCCGCCCACTGTTCTCTCCTCAGACGGCGTGTTCGAGTTGCTGGCCGTGCTGCTGTTCGTGGTGCTGTTGTAGTTCGCGCACCAGTGGATTCTTGCTGGGCATGAGTACGGGTGTTTGGGTCGGGTCGATGTTTGGTGGTGCGGTCAACCAATACGTTCCGCCGTGTCGTGTGATGGTCCAGTTGTTGTCGTGGACGAGTAAATGGTGGAGTCGGCAGAGGAGTATTCCGTTGTCGATGTTGGTTTCGCCTTGGTCGCGGTCCCAGTAGTTGATGTGGTGGGCTTCGGTCCAGGAGATGGGGCGGTCGCAGCCGGGGAATCGGCATCCGC
>JAODAT010000142.1 GCA_025463565.1 Microbacteriaceae bacterium | reverse complement strand
CAGCGCGGCGTGGCTCGGCCTCACCCCGTTCGCCGTATACGTGCTGCTCTTCCTCGCCGTTCCCGCGGTCCTCGCGGTCGGCAGCAGCTTCTTCGACAAGGCCGGCGCCTTCACCTTCGCCAACCTGTCCGCCTTCGCGGACCCGCACATCCAGCTCGACTTCTTCAACTCCTTCTGGATCTCACTGGTCACCGCGGTGCTCGGTGCGGTCCTTGGAGCCATCGTCTGCTTCGCGCTCCTCACCGCCAGGCCCGACGGGGCGCTTCGCTCCGTCATCGACTCGGCCTCGAGCGTGCTCGCCCAGTTCGGCGGCCTGATGCTCGCCTTCGCCTTCATCGCCACCATCGGCATCCAGGGCGCGATCACACAGGCGCTCATCTCCGCCGGGGCGACCGAGAACATCTTCAACGACTTCAACGGCGGTCCGCTGCTCTACTCGGTGACCGGCCTGCTCATCCCGTACCTCTACTTTCAGATCCCGCTCATGGTGCTGAGCTTCATGCCGGCGATGGAGGGGCTGAAAGCGACATGGGGCGAGGCGAACGCGACCCTCGGAGGTACCCGCTTCACCTACTGGACGCGAATCGCCTTCCCGATCCTCGCCCCCGCGTTCTTCGGCAGCATGATCCTGCTGTTCGCCAACTCGTTCTCGTCGTACGCCACGGCGGCGGCCCTTATCGACCAGGGCGGCATCGTGCCCCTGGCCATCCACCAGCAGCTCAGCAGCGAAACCGTGGTCGGCGCCACGAACGTAGCCGGGGTGCTCGCACTAGGAATGGTGATCGTCATGGTTGTCGTCATGAGCGTCTACTCGCTGCTTCAGCGGCGCGCGTCGAGGTGGCAGCGATGAGCACCGTCGCGGCCGCCGCGCCGATCGAGCACATCGATGAGCATGGAAACCTGCTCGCGCCGAAGCTTCCCAAGCGCCCCACCCGTGTCGGCGCCGTGCCGTCGAAGGCCACCGGAACCACCATCCTGGTGATCACCGGCATCGTCTTCATTATTCCTCTGCTCGCGATGGTGCTGTTCTCGCTGCGGGTCGTCGGCAGCAAGACGGCGTTCACCTTCGACCACTACACGGCCATCTTCCAGCCGGCCAACGAGCTCACCTACGACGGCCTCTTCCAGGGACTCGTCAATTCTCTGGGCATCTGCGCGATCACCGTGGGGATCGTGCTTGTGCTGCTGCTGCCGACGATGCTGCTCGTGGAGCTGCGCTATCCGCAGCTGCGTCGCCTGCTGGAGTTCGTTTGCATCATCCCGATCACGATCCCCTCGATCGTGCTCGTCGTCGGCTTCGTGCCGGTCTACCAGGTGGTGTCGCAGATCTTCGGCAGCTACCCGTGGACGCTCGCCTTCGCCATCGGCGTCATCGTGCTGCCGTACGCCTTCCGGCCGATCGCCGCGAACCTTGCTGGCGTCGAGGTCGGCATCCTCAGCGAGGCCGGGCGCTCGCTCGGTGCGAACTGGGCGCAGGTGCTCTGGCGCGTCATCCTGCCGAACCTGCGGCGCGGCATCCTGTCGGCCTGCTTCATCACGATCGCGGTCGTGCTGGGCGAGTTCACGATCGCCTCCTTCGCCAGCCAGAACACCTTCCAGACCGCTTTGCTGCTACTGCAGCAGACGGACCCCTACGTCGGTGTCATCTTCGCGCTTGCCGCGCTCGTGTTCACCTTCGTCATCCTCCTCATCATCGGCCGCTTCGCACGGGACAGGAAAGCATCATGACCAACACGACAACGAAGGCGACTGCAGTGGCGACTCCGATGATCCAGCGCGAGGGCGCGACCGTAGACCTCCGCAATGTGGTGAAGGACTACGCGGGGCACCGCGCGCTCACCGGCGTGAACCTCTCGATCGCGCCCGGCGAGTTCGTCGCCCTGCTCGGCCCGTCGGGCTGTGGAAAAACGACAGTTCTGCGCGCACTGTCGGGCCTCGAGACGATCTCCGAGGGTCGCATCCTCATCGACGGCCAGGATGTCGCCCACGTGCCGGTCAACAAGCGCGACATCGGCATGGTCTTCCAGGCCTATTCGCTGTTCCCGCACATGACCGTGCTGCAGAACGTGGAGTTCGGCCTGCAGATGCGCAAGGTGGATGCCGCCAGCCGCAAGGCACGCTCGGTGGAAGCGCTCGAAATGGTCGGTCTCGGCCACCTCGGCAAGCGCTACGCCCACCAGCTCTCCGGCGGCCAGCAGCAGCGCGTCGCGCTGGCTCGCGCTCTCGTCACCCGCCCCCGCGTGCTCCTGCTCGACGAGCCGCTGTCGGCGCTCGACGCGAAGGTGCGCGTGCAGCTGCGCGACGAGATCCGCCGCATCCAGACCGACCTCGGAATCACCACGCTGTTCGTCACGCACGACCAGGAGGAGGCGCTCGCCGTCGCCGACCGGGTCGCTGTCATGCGCGAGGGCAACGTCGAGCAGATCGGTACTCCCGAAGACCTGTATACGAAGCCGGCTACATCGTTCGTGGCGACCTTCGTGGGGCTGAGCAACTCCGTCGACGGCGTGCTCGCCGGTCCGACGGTCACCGCCCTCGGTGCGACGTTCCCGCTGCTCGGCACCGGCCCGGCCGATGGGCCGGTCACGGTGTACATCCGGCCGGAAGACATCTCGCTCGCGACGACGGGCCTGGCGGCCACGGTGGTCGCCTCCAGCTTTCTCGGTTCGCTGCGCCGCACCCAGGTGCGCCTCGACGACGGAACGCTCCTGTTCGTGCAGCACGACGTGCGCACGCGGCCAGAGACGGGCGAGATCGTGCACCTCACGTTCAACGGCCAGCCGGTCGCCGCGAGCACGCGTGCCGAGGCCTAACCCATTCCCGTTTCGGAATACCTTCGCCCGTAGACTGACCCGGTGACCTCAGAGTTCCCGGGCCCGACACTCGACGACTTCAACGCCGCCCGCGCGCGGGTCGCCAATGTGGCCTCCGTCACGCCGATGGAGAGCTCGCGATTTCTCGCCGACGTGATCGGGTCGCCCGTCTTTCTGAAGTGCGAGAACCTGCAGCGCACCGGCTCGTACAAGGTGCGCGGGGCGTACAACCGGCTCTCGCAGCTCACCGACGAGGAGCGAGCCAGGGGAGTGGTGGCGGCCTCGGCCGGCAACCACGCCCAGGGGGTCGCCCTCGCCGCCCGTGAACTCGGGATCGCGGCCACCATCTTCATGCCGGTGGGCGTCGCGCTGCCGAAACTGCAGGCCACTCGCGACTATGGAGCGGATGTCGTGCTGCGGGGCGATGCCGTCGACGGCGCGCTGCGTGCCGCAGCCGAATTCGCCGAAACCAGCGGCGCGGTCTTCATTCCGCCGTTCGACCACCCGGATGTCGTTGCCGGCCAGGGCACGCTGGGTCTCGAGATCTTCGACCAGGTTCCGCAGCTCGACACCATCATCGTTCCGATCGGCGGTGGCGGGCTCATCTCCGGTGTCGCCAGCGCGCTGAAGCAGACGTTTGCGCAGCACGGTCGCACCCTCCGGGTGATCGGTGTGCAGGCCGAGCGGGCCGCCGCGTACCCGCCGTCACTCGACGCCGGGGTCGCCACGGAGATCCGGATCGCGCCCACCATCGCCGACGGCATCGCGGTGTCGAAGCCCGGGCTGCTCAACTTCGACATCATCTCGGCTGTCGTCGACGAGGTCGTCACCGTGAGCGACGACGACATCGCCCGCGCCATGCTGATGCTCCTCGAGCGGGCCAAGCTCGTCGTCGAGCCCGCCGGTGCGGTGTCGGTTGCGGCGATGCTGACCGGGCAGGTGAGCAACGCGGGCACGGTGGTGGCGATCCTCAGCGGTGGCAACATCGACCCGCTCGTCATGGAGCGGGTGATCTCCCGCGGGCTCGCGGCATCCGATCGCTACCTCACCATCCGGCTGGCGCTGCCCGACCGCCCCGGCCAGCTCGCACGGGTGGCCGAGCTCATCTCCGAGGCGAACGCGAACGTCGTCGAGGTGCTGCACACGCGGCACAACCCGAACACGCTGATCAGCGACGTCGAGATCGACCTCAGCCTCGAGACCCGCGGCCCCGAGCACGTGGCGCGGGTGCTCTCGCACCTGGTCGATGCGGGCTACGAGCCGAGAATTCAGTCGTGAGAGCGGATCGAGCTGCGCGCTGGAGCTTTGGCGATTGCATTTCAATCGCGCGACGCCAGCGCTGACGAAGCTGCGCTTCGTCAGTCAGTTTCGCTGGTGAGGTCTCGACAAGCTCGACCCGCTAAAGCGGTCAGGCGACGTATGCCTCGACCTTGTCGATCTCTACCGAGATCTCCTTGCCGTTCGGCGCGGTGTAGGTGACGGTGTCGCCGACCCTGTGGCCCATGATGGCGCCGCCGAGCGGGCTGCCCTCGCTGTACACGTCGAGGTCGCTGTCTTCGCCGACGATCTCACGGCTGCCGAGCAGGAAGACGCTCTTGTCGCCGAGGATGCGCGCGGTGATGACCGAGCCCGAGCCGACGACTCCGTCGCTCTCCGGGGCCTCGCCGACCTTGGCGTGGCGGAGCAGTTCGGTGAGCACGCGGATGCGCGCCTCCATTTTGCCCTGCTCCTCTTTGGCCGCGTGGTATCCGCCGTTCTCCTTGAGGTCGCCCTCTTCGCGAGCGGATTCGATCTTCTTGGCGATCTCGATGCGACCTTCGCCGGAGAGCTGCTCGAGCTCTGCGGTGCGGCGGTCGAACGCCTCCTGGGTGAGCCAGGTCTCCTGGGCCTCAGCCATGAGTCCTCCTTGCGGTTGATACGCGCGGGAAAAAATAATGAGACCGGCACACGGCCGGTCTCCAAGTCAGTTACCCGAGTTTAGGTCAGCCAGCACTCGTAGATCAACCCGGTGGTGGGCTTGCCGACCGACTTCACGATCTCGGTATAGGTGTTCGAGAAGGTCTTGGCCGCCGGCACGTCGACGATCTTCCAGCCCACGATGGAGTGGTCGGATGCCTGCACCTGGAGTGCGCATTTGGCCGTCTGGCCAGCCGGCATCGACACTTCGTAGGTCACCTTCACGGTGTGCGAGTTCACGATGGTGTTTCCGACATCCTCGGCATCCATGGTCGCGCCGGCCTGGTCGAGCCCGGCCCAGACCACCCACGCCACCACGACGATCGCCACGGCGATGCCCCCACCGATGTAGAGCCAGCGCTGGCGACGGCGGCGCGACGGCGTGCGACCGTAGCGCTCGTCCAGTGCAGCGTTCGGCACTGCGGAAGGTGTGACAGTCATCGATGTCCCTCGGACGTTTAGGCTTGTAGGGCAAGGCTACAGAATCCACCCTAGGAGTTCGGTGACACAGCGCCTCATGGCCGTCCACGCCCATCCCGACGACGAGTCGAGCAAGGGTGCTGGCACCTACGCCCGCTACGTCGCGGCCGGTGCACAGGTTCTCGTGGTGAGCTGCACCGGTGGGGAACGCGGCGACATCCAGAACGAGAGTCTCGTCGAGAAGGCGATGGCCAACCGCGACATGGCCGGCCTCCGCCGCATCGAGATGGCGAAGGCTCAGGCGGCCGTCGGGTTCGATCACCTCTGGCTCGGCTATCAGGATTCCGGACTGCCCGAGGGCGACGAGGTCGTGCAGCCGGGCAGTTTCTCGCTCATCCCGCTCGAGATCTCGGCGGAGCCGCTCGTGAAAATCATCCGCCGCTTTCGTCCCCAGGTGGTCATCACCTATGACGAGACCGGTGGTTACCCCCACCCCGACCACATCCGCACCCACGAGATCTCGATCTACGCGATCGAGGCTGCGGCGGACGCGAGCCGCTATCCGGATGCCGGCCGGCCGTGGCAGGTGTCGAAGGTCTACTATGACCGCACGTTCAACCTCCCGAAGCTCGAGGCGCTGTGGGAGACGATCGAATCGATGGACCTTGACGCCGAGACCCTCGAGTTCATGGGCCAGATGCGCGAGCGAATGAAGGATCGACCCGATCTCGCCACCTCGCACGTCGACGTTGGCGACTATCTCGAGGTGCGCGACGAGGCGCTGAAGTCGCATGCGTCGCAGGTCGACCCGAACAGTCGATTCTTCTTCTGGCCCAACGAGGTGCAGCGCAACGCCTGGCCGTACGAGGATTACCAGCTCGCGACATCCTTCGTCGAGTCGGAACTGCCCGAGAGCGACCTGTTCGCCGGGATACCGGAGGACTGATGTTCACAATTCTGTACATGGCGGCGACGCCGTCGCCGAAGCCGTTCGACGAGAACACGGTCACGCCGGGCTGGGTCGGCTTCTCTGTGACCTTCCTGATCGGTGTCGTCACCATCCTGCTGATCATCGACATGGTGCGACGGTTGCGCCGGGCGCGCTACCGCGGCGAGATCCGTGAGCAGCTGGAGGCCGAGCGCGCGGCGGAGGACAAAGCGGGTTGAGCTTGTCGAAACCTCAGCTACGTAGTTCGCTGGTGAGGTCTCGACAAGCTCGACCCGCCTAAAAGTAGACGGGGTGGGTCGCGATAATGAGAATCGCGACCCAGTGGCAGAGAAACGCCAGCAGCGTGAACGAGTGGAAGATCTCGTGGAAGCCGAATACCCCGGGCACCGGGTTCGGCCGTTTGAAGCCGTATGCGGTCGCCCCGAGCGTGTAGAACAGGCCGCCGACGAGGATGAGGGTCATCATCACCGCGTCGGCCTGGAAGAAGTCGACGATGAACGCGAACGCGGCATACCCGAGCAGCAGGTAGAGCGGAACGTAGAGCCAGCGCGGTGCGCCGATCCAGAACACCCTGAATGCGATGCCGAGAAGCGCACCGCCCCAGACCAGGCAGATGAGGATGAGTGCCTTGTCGTGTGGCAGGGCCAGCACGGTGATCGGCGTGTACGAGCCGGCGATCAGCAGGAAGATATTGGCGTGGTCGAAGCGCTTCAGCAGCTTCTTGGTCTTCGGGCTCCAGTTGATGCGGTGGTAGAGCGCGGAGACGCCGAAAAGCAGCAGCGAGCAGAGCACGAACACGGCGGAGACGAGTTTCGCGACCACGCCGTCGGCCAGCACGATGAGCACGATGCCGAGGGCGATAGCGACCGGGAACGTTCCCGCGTGGATCCAGCCGCGCCAGGTCGGCTTCTTCTCTTCCGCATTGTCGTGAAGGGGCGGGACCGCGAGCGCGTCATCCAGCAGCGGAAGGTGGGGCAGCTCGGGCCCCTCGGCGTCGCTTCCGTCGGCACTGACGGGTGGTTTGGTCACATCCGCTGTCATCGGCCCAGCGTAGGGGGTCGGGGTGTCCGATGGCTGGGAGTGCTCGGCACCACACTTCGACTAACGTAATCACGTGGCAGAGCGCGAGGCACCTCTCGGTAGAGGCCTCCTCTATGGCGTCTACCAGCGCCGGCTGAGACGCTCGCTGGTCGGCCAGGAGCTGCCTCGGCACGTGGCGATGATCCTCGACGGTAACCGTCGGTGGGCGAAACAGAGACTGCTCGAGACCGCGGCTCCCGGGCATCGGGCGGGGGCAGAGAAGTTCCAGGAGTTCCTGGTCTGGTGCGACGACCTGCACATTTCGGTAGCCACCCTCTATCTCGTCTCAACCGACAACCTCACGGGCCGCACCTCCGAAGAACTCGAAGAGCTCTTCCTGATCATCGCGGACCTCGCATACGACCTCTCCCACTTTCGCAACTGGCGGGTTCAGCACGTCGGGTCGGACGAGGGCCTGCCGGTCGCGCTCGTCGACGCACTCCGAGCAGCGGAGCTGCGCACCAAAGACAACACCGGGCTGCACATCAACCTCGCCGTTGGCTACGGCGGCCGCCGCGAGATCACGGATGCCATGCGCAGCATCGTGACCGCCCACAGTGCCAGCGGGGGCAGCCTCGACGATCTCGCGGACATCCTCACCCCCGACCTGATCGCCGACCACCTGTACACCGGCGGCCAGCCCGACCCCGACCTGGTGATCCGCACCTCGGGGGAGCAGCGGCTCAGCGACTTCATGCTCTGGCAGAGCGCCCACAGCGAGTTCTACTTCATGGAGGCGCTCGGCCCCGACCTCCGGGAGGTCGACTTTTTGCGCGCCCTCCGCGACTACGCCACCCGCCATCGCCGGTTCGGGAGCTGAGCGGGAAGGTGAGCCGAGCCGATACGGTAGCTGAGTGATCTCCATGGACGAATTCGTCGCCGGCTTCGATGAGGAACCCGGCTACCTCGACTTCGCTCGCATCGGCCCACTCGGTCGCTCGGTGCTCGAGGAGGAGCAGGCGCAGGTGGAGCTTCTGCGCCGGTCCCGCTTCGGCAGCCTCGCCAGCCTCGAGCTGCAGGATGCGCGGCTCCGCAACGCGGTGGCCGACGTGACCGGCTTCCGGCCCGACCAGGTCGTGTTCCAGCCGAACACGGCATCCGGCCTCATGCACACGATGTTCGGAATCACCGGCGGAGTGCTGTTGTCGGCGGCCGAGTTTCCGGCGGTCACTTTCGCGGCGACGCGCTCGGCGGACGCGCTCGGGGTGCTGAAGCCCAAATGGCTCGACACGGAGGGTGGCCCGGTCACGCCGGGCGCCATCAAGAAACAGCTCACCAAGACGATCGTGGCGGTGGCGGTGAGCCTGGTCGATTTTCGAACCGGGTACCTCGTCGACCTGGAGGGAATTCGGCAGGTGATCGGGGACCGCCTGCTCATCGTCGACGCCATCCAGGGTTTCGGCGTGGTCGATGCGCCCTACCAGCTGGCGGATGTCGTGGTCTCCGGCGGCCAGAAATGGGTGCGCGCCGGGTGGGGCACCGGCTTTCTCGCACTGAGCGACCGTGCGGCGGACCAGCTCACCCCGGTGTTCTCGGGTTTCAGCGCGACCGACGAGGAAGGTACTCCGCTCGACGCGGTGTTCCCGCCGACCTCCGGCGCCGCGGCTTTCAGTGTGAGCAACCCCGACCCCATCGCCCAGGCGCGCATGGCGATGGCGCTCGAAGACATCGAGAGCGTCGGTGTCGCGGCCATCAACGCAAGCCTGGCCGAGAAGGTGTCGCGCGTCATCGACCTGGCCGACGAGTTCGCCGTTCCGGTGTCATCGTCGAGGGCGGAGCACGAGCGCGCCGGCATCGTGGTGCTGAGCCCCGCGCCCGACCAGCTCACCGTGCTGACCGCGTCGCTGTTCAACCACGGCGTCACCGCCACCACCCGCCAGGGATCGGTTCGTCTGAGCCCGCACGTCTCCACCGACGAGGAGACCTTCGACATGCTGCGAGCGTCGCTCATGAGCTTTGCCACCGCCGTGACCGTCTGAGCAACCAGCCGGGCGAATTAACCCCTACGTAACCTGAGACCGCGTGTCGGACCCATCCGCGACACATACCGCACGTAGTTTCAATGGACCGGGTATGGCACCCGGTCGAGACGGCCATGCAAGTTCGTTTCGGAACGAAGTCCTGGCCGTCACGCGACTGGATCCGAGTGTTCTTCACTCGGGGATGGAGTTCTCGTGGCCGCAATGGACAAAACCAGCCAGGTTCGAAACCAGCAGAGTCGCCAGTCGGACAGCACTGTCAAACAGGGTGAACGCACCTATGTGCTCGACACCTCAGTGCTGCTGTCCGACCCCAAGGCGATCTTCCGGTTCTCCGAACACGCCGTCGTTCTTCCGGTCGTGATCATCTCGGAACTGGAGTCCAAGCGAAACGACCCGGAGATCGGCTACTTCGCCCGCCAGGCACTCCGCAACCTCGACGAGCTGCGCGTGCTGCACGAGCGTCTCGACTTTCCGATCAGCGTCGGCGATGGCGGGTCGCTGCGGGTCGAACTGAACCACTCCAACCAGTCGGTGCTCCCCTCCGGTATGCAGCTTGGCGACAACGACTCGCGCATTCTCGCCGTCGCCCTCAACCTCTCCAACGACGGCCTGGATGTCGTGGTCGTCTCGAAAGACCTGCCACTGCGCGTCAAGGCCGCCTCGCTCGGCCTCGCCGCGCAGGAGTATCGCGCCGAGCTGGCCGTCGATTCCGGCTGGACCGGCACCGAGGAGATCACCCTCGGCTCCGAGCAGATGTCGAAGTTGTATGACGACGAGGAGCTGTCGACCCGTCTCGTCGGTGACATGCCCGTCAACACCGGGCTCGTCATCCATTCGGACCGCGGCTCCGCGCTCGGCCGGGTGACCGAGCGTGGACGGATGCGGCTGGTGCGCGGCGATCGTGACATCTTCGGGCTGCACGGACGTTCGGCCGAACAGCGGCTCGCGATCGACATGCTGCTTGACCCGGAGATCGGGATCGTCTCTCTTGGCGGGCGCGCCGGCACCGGCAAGTCGGCCCTCGCACTGTGCGCCGGCCTCGAAGCGGTGCTCGAGAAGCAGCAGCACAAGAAGATCATGGTCTTCCGCCCGCTCTACGCGGTGGGTGGACAGGAGCTCGGATTCCTGCCCGGCGACGCCAGCGAGAAGATGAACCCCTGGGCGCAGGCGGTCTTCGACACGCTCGGCTCGGTCGTCTCGCAGAATGTGCTCGACGAGGTGGTGGAGCGCGGCATGCTCGAGGTGCTGCCGCTCACGCACATACGCGGCCGCTCGCTGCACGACGCGTTCGTAATCGTGGATGAGGCGCAGTCACTGGAGCGCAACGTGCTTCTGACGGTGCTCAGCCGCATCGGACAGAACTCGCGCGTGGTGCTCACTCACGACGTCGCCCAGCGCGACAACCTTCGCGTGGGCAGGCACGATGGTGTCGCGTCGGTGATCGAGACGCTGAAGGGTCACGCGCTGTTCGGGCACATCACCCTCACCCGTTCCGAGCGTTCGGCGATCGCCGCACTGGTCACCGAGATGCTGGAGTCGAACGAACTCGCCTGACACACTGCCGGTGCGAGCGGATCATCCCTGAAGTTCAGGGCAGACCGCTTAAGCTCGTGGGGTGACCCCGGCCCTGATCGCACTCCTCTGCGGTCTCACCGTTCTCACGGTGTGGGGCGTGGTCGCCCCACGCGGGCAGTGGCGTGCCCTGGCCGGCTGGACGCGGCGCGATCCCTATGCGAGCGAGCCCGGGCCCGTCTCGGTGGCCGTGCACCGTCTGGTCGCCATTCTGGCCACCGTCGGGCTGGTGCTTGCCGGCGGCATTCTCTGGGTGCAGTACGAGAAGACCCTGCCGAAGCCTCCGAAGCCGATCAGCGCGATCGAGCAGATGTGGGGAGCGCCCGACCCTGTAGTGCTCAACCGGGTGGTGAACGGCAGCACCGAGCAGCCGACCAATCTCGTGGTGCAGCCGTTGCTGCGCTACCAGGCGCTTGACGGCTTCCGTCGGTCGCCCGCCTACCTCTTCGACCTGAAGTCATGGGCGCTCACGACGCCGCAGCTCGACGGCGGAATCGTTGGCAGCGCGCCGTCGCCCGGCCTCTCCGCCCTCGACTCGGCGTCCATCGTGGTGCAGGTGCACGGCGATAGCGAGTGCGTCCCGCGCGCCGTCTATGTGCTCGAGGGGTCGACGGCCATTTCGATCGCCGTCTACTACGGTCGTCCGGGTGCTGCGACATCGACCGCGACCGACTGCCGGCCGGTGCCGCCTGCCTCATCCGCGCTCTCGGTGCTTGTACCGATCTACCTGGCCGATCCGGTGGGGAAGCGCACCGTCAAGAACCTCGATGGCTCGCTCGTGCCGGTCGCGCCCGACCTCACGAAGTAGTCGGAACGAGTTAGTCGGCGCTAGGCCTTCTTAGGGGGCCGCGTCATCGCGAGTACATCGAGTGACGAGTCGAGCTGGTCGAGGGTGACCTCGCCGCGCTCCACAAAGCCGAGATCGATCACTGACTCGCGAATGGTGATGCTTTTCGCCACAGCGTTCTTCGCGACCTTCGCGGCCGCTTCGTAGCCGATCACCCGGTTGAGCGGGGTGACGATCGAGGGGGAGGATTCGGCCAGGGCGCGAGCGTGCTCGACATTCGCCTCGATGCCGTCGACCGCTTTATCAGCGAGGGCCATGGTCGAGTTGGTCAGCAGGCGGATCGATTCGAGCAGCGCGGTGCCCATCACCGGGATGCCCACGTTCAGCTCGAACGCGCCGGACGCGCCCGCCCAGGCGATGGTTGCGTCGTTGCCGATCACGCGGGCGCAGACCATGAGAACGGCCTCCGGAATCACCGGGTTGACCTTGCCCGGCATGATCGAGGAACCGGGCTGCAGGTCGGGGATGTTGATCTCGCCGAGACCCGTGTTCGGGCCAGACCCCATCCAGCGCAGGTCATTGCAGATCTTGGTGAGGCTGACCGCGATCACGCGGAGCGCACCGGATGCCTCGACGAGACCATCGCGGGCGCCTTGGGCCTCGAAGTGGTCCACCGCCTCGGTGAGCGGAAGTCCGGTGTCTTTGGCGAGCAGCTCGATCACGCCCTCGGAGAAGCCGGCGGGTGTGTTGATGCCGGTGCCGGTGGCCGTGCCGCCGAGCGGTACCTCCGCCACCCGCGGGATAGTCGACTGGATACGGGCGACACCGAGACGGATCTGGCGCGCGTAGCCCGCGAACTCCTGGCCGAGTGTGACGGGCGTGGCATCCATCAGGTGGGTGCGGCCCGACTTCACGACCGTCTTCCAGAGTTCCGCCTTCTTTTCGAGGGCGATAGCGAGGTGTTCGAGGGCCGGGACCAGGTCGTTCAGCAGCGCACCGGTGACGGCGACATGTACGGAGGTGGGAAACACGTCGTTGGAGGACTGCGACATGTTGACGTGGTCGTTCGGGTGAACAGGAGTATCCGCAAACTTGGTCGCCAGGGTGGCGAGCACCTCGTTGATGTTCATGTTCGACGAGGTGCCGCTGCCGGTCTGGTAGGTGTCCACCGGAAACTGGTCGTGGTGACGGCCGGCGATGAGCTCGTCCGCCGCCAGCACTATCGCGTCGGCGAGTTTCGCATCGAGGATGCCGATCTGCTTGTTCACGACCGCCGCGGAACGCTTGATGCGGGCCAGTGCCACGATTTGCGCGGGCTCGAGACCGGCGCCTGAGATGGGAAAGTTCTCGACCGCGCGCTGCGTCTGGGCGCTGTAGAGCGCGTCGATGGGAACGCGCACCTCACCCATCGTGTCGTGCTCGATACGGTACTGAGGTTCTGTGCTCACGGCGCTGTGCTTTCCTGTTCTCTGGTCGATCGACGGCGAGGATTTACTTGTTTAAGGCTAGACCAGCCCGATGATGACGTCGGGAACGGCCGTTCCCTCGAGCAGGCGGTAGTTCGCCCCAACGATAGCCAGAGTACCGTCGGCGATCGCGGCGCTGATGAGCTCCGAGCTTTCCAGCAGCTCCGTCACCGTGTCGCGCAGGTGTTCACGGCCGACATCCGATGAGTCGGGTCGTGAATGATCGTGCTCCTTCGCCTTCACACGCTCGACGGCGGGGAGGATCGGGCTGATGAGCGCCTGGATGTGCGGGGGAAGCGGCGTGGCGTCCGGCTCCAGCGAGTCGATGGCGGCATTCACGGCACCGCACTCGTCGTGCCCCAGCACGACGATCAGCGGAACGTGCAGCACGGCGACGGCGTACTCGAGCGACCCGATGACCGATTCCGAGATCACCTGGCCCGCGTTGCGCACGACGAAGAGGTCGCCGAGCCCCTTGTCGAAGATGATCTCGGCCGCGAGACGCGAATCGCTGCAGCCGAAGAGCGCCGCGTGCGGCGCCTGGCCGGCCGCGAGGGACTCGCGTCGCTCGACATCCTGCCGCGGGTGGCTCGGTTCGCCGGCGACGAAACGCTCGTTGCCGCGTGCCATCTCACGCCAGGCCTGGGCCGGCGAGCGATCGTCAGACATGGGTTCGTCAACCATGGTCCACCGCTGTGGCCAGGGCCTGGAATTCCTTGGTGGTGGCGGTGCCGTGCAGAACGTACGAATCGGCGCCGGCGACGGTGGACAGCGAGTAGGCATAATTGCCAGGATCGCTGGCCGTGCGGTGGTTGTACACGCTCCAGTCGACGCCGGAGATCGTCGTCTTGCCGGTGGACTGTGCCTGCTGGAGTTGCCCCGAGATCCAGGTGCGGTCGGCCTTGATGCCCTGGACGAAGCCGATGTACTGCCCGCTCGGCGTCAGGAAACCGATCGACCAGGTTTGGATGCCGTCGGCACCGGTGTCGATTGTCGCGCTGTTCGCGCTCCACCCCTTCGGCAGCACGGGCACGGCCAGCTTCGAGTCAATGGTGGGCTGGGACTGCGAGGCGATCGCCTTGTAGTCGATCGGCTTCGGTGGTGTGCCATTCGGGCGCACCACCACGAGCACGAGGAAGAGCACGATCGCGAGGGAGGCGAGGGTCGCCAGCACCAGGTTGATGAGCGTCTGGTTCGCACGATGCTTGCGCGAATTCTCGGCCTTGCGGGCGGCGGTCTCTTCGGGGGTCTCCGGGCGGCCGAGCTCGGCGACGACCCGTGGAGGTTTTGTATCTGACATGGGTGCAGCTGCGCTATTCGGTGGCTGCCGCGGCCCGCGCCGCATCCAGCCGCGCACGGGCACCGAGCAGCCACTCCTCGCAGCGCTTCGCGAGCGCTTCGCCGCGCTCCCAGAGCGCGAGTGATTGCTCGAGCGTGGACGAGCCCTGCTCGAGTTCGCCGACGACACGCACCAGTTCGTCGCGAGCCTGCTCGTAGCTCAGCTCGGCGACATCCGTCGATGGAGCCGCATCTGTGGGAGGGGTTTGTGCCACGGAGACGATTCTACCCAGCGCTTGCCTGTGACGCGGCAGAGTCTGCCGTGACCACGGCGTCCACCCGCCCGTCGGAGAGGGTGAGGAGTAGTTCGATGCCCGGGGCCGCGTCGGAGCTGCTGCGAAGCACCGCCCCACCCGGCAATTGCGCGATCGCGTAGCCGCGGTCGAGCGTTCCCTGCGGCGAGAGTGCTCTCAGCTGGGAGCGCAGCTCGACGACGGCGCGCTCGGACCGGTCGAGCAGGTGGGAGACCAGTTCGCCGCTGCGCTGCACGTAACGGCCGAGCTCCTCGGCGCGCGAGTCCACGATCCATGCCGACCCGGAAAGCACCGGCCGCGATCGCAGCTGCTCGAGACGGTCGATCTCGTGCGCGATGAGGTTGGTGAGCTGGCCGCCGATGCGTGCCCGGGCCTGCTGCACGCGGTTCAGTTCGTCGGCCACATCGGGTACGACGCGCTTCGCCGCGTCGGTGGGGGTGGATGCCCGCAGGTCGGCGACGTCGTCAAGCAGTGGTCGGTCCGCCTCGTGCCCGATCGCGCTGACGATCGGCGTCACGCAGGCCGCGGCAGTGCGCACGAGAGTCTCGTCGCTGAAGACGAGCAGGTTCTGGAAGTCGCCGCCGCCGCGGGCGACGATGATCACGTCGACCTCGGGGTCGGCGTCGAGCGTGAGGAGGGCAGCGGTGACCTCTGCTGCTGCACGATCACCCTGCACCGCCGCGTGCACGACCCGGAACTCGACGGCCGGCCACCGCAGCTGGGCGTTGCGCAGCACGTCTTTCTCGGCATCCGAATCCTTGCCGGTGATCAGTCCGATGCAGGCCGGAAGAAAGGGGAGTGGCTTCTTACGATCGAGGTCGAACAGGCCCTCGGCTTTCAGCGACTGGCGCAGCCGTTCCAGCCGCTCGAGCAGGTCGCCGAGTCCCACGTGGCGCATCTCGAACACCTGCATGGTGAGCGAGCCGCCCTTGACCCAGTAGTTGGGCTTCAGGAGAGTGACGACATGGTCGCCCTGCTTCAGGTCATCCGGCAGTTTCGCGCGCACCGACGACCACACGGTGAAACCGACCGTGGCATCGACGTCGAGGTCTTTGAGCTTGCCGTAGACGTTGCCGCCCGACACGCCCCACTGGGTGATCTCGCCCTCGACCCAGACGGCGCCGAGACGATCGATCCAGCCCTTGATCTTGTTCGACAGCACGGCCACCGGCCATGGCGAATCGACCGTGGCCGGCCCGTCTTCGAACGCTGGTGGGGCTATGAGTCGCCTCCCACCGCGGGCTCCCCGACGAACTCGTGCGACTCGCGGGCGAGTTCCGGCCAGAGCTGCTGGTCGCTCACGCGCACCCAATCGCGTGCCTTCACGCCCTCGACGGCGAACCTCACAGCGATGCCGCGCTCGACCAGGTCGTTGGACCGGGCGAACGGCAACTCGACGACAAGATCGTCGCCTTCGAGGAAGGCGAACAGCGTGCCGTTCACCAGCAGGCCCTCCGCGGTCTCTGTCACCTCGTCGATGTCGCTGAATGAGAAGCGCACGCCCTCGAACGCATCCTCTGCTAACGAACCTGCCATTGCTGCCTCCCGGCGTTCTCAAAAACCGCACGAACTACAATCAACTCGTGAGCACGATCACCAACGGCGCAGCCGCGAGCTTCGACGTTCCCCGCATTCCCGCGCTCCGTAACAGGCTACGGGACAACCCCGTCAGCGCGCCCAAGCGTGTGCTGCTGGCCGCCCCCCGTGGGTACTGTGCGGGAGTGGACAGGGCCGTGATCGCGGTGGAGAAAGCGCTCGAACGGTTCGGGTCGCCGGTCTACGTGCGCAAGCAGATCGTGCACAACATCCACGTCGTCTCCACCCTCGAGAAGAAGGGCGCGATCTTCGTCGACGAGGTCGACCAGGTGCCGGAGGGTTCCCACATCGTGTTCTCGGCGCACGGCGTCGCACCGACGGTCGTGGCCGGCGCCGCCGCGCGCAACCTGGAGGCCATCGACGCGACCTGTCCGCTGGTGACGAAGGTGCACCGCGAAGCGCTGCGGTATTCGCGGGACGACTTCGACATCCTGCTCATCGGGCACGCTGGGCACGAAGAGGTCGAGGGCACGATGGGCCAGGCACCTGAGCGCACCACGCTCGTGAACGGTCCGGGGGATGTCGCGGGGCTCACCGTGCGGGACCCGGACAACCTGGTCTGGCTGAGCCAGACCACCCTCAGCGTCGACGAGACCATGGAAACGGTACGGATGCTGCGCGAGCGCTTCCCCAATCTGCAGAACCCACCGAGTGATGACATCTGCTACGCCACGCAGAATCGCCAGGTCGCCATCAAGAAGGTGGCATCCGAGGCCGACCTCGTGATCGTGGTCGGCTCGGCGAACAGCTCCAACACGGTGCGGCTGGTGGATGTCGCCCTCGAGAACGGAGCAAAGGCCGCCTACCGCGTCGACTATGCCAGCGAGATCCAGCAGGAGTGGCTCGACGGCATGGCGACCGTCGGCGTGACGTCGGGCGCATCCGTGCCGGAGGTGCTGGTGCAGGAGGTGCTCGACGACCTGGCCGACGCCGGCTACGCGGACGTGAAGCAGGTCGTCACCGCTGAGGAAGACCTGATGTTCTCACTCCCCAAAGAGCTGCGAACCGACGCGAACGGCGAGGCCGACTCGCGCGGGCTCGGCGGCCGCACCAAGAGACTGGACTGGCAGTGACCGACGACCAGGCGCGGCCCCAGGGCCAGTCTCGACCGCAGTACGGAGAGATGCGGCCGAAGCCCGCCTACGGCGAGTATGCGACGCCGGAGCAGCAGGCTGCGGCGATGGGCAAGGTCTACGCGCCGCCGCCCACCACGCCGCCGGTCGTCGCGCCGCCGCCCACCGGCCAGCCGGTGCTGGTGCGGCCCCAGACGGACACGCGGTGGAACGTCTTGATCAGCACGGTGCTTCTCGCCTGGGGACTTTTCAATGTGATCAGCGGCTTCGTGCGACCCCTCGATTTCTCCGCGCTGATCCAGGCCGGCTACACCCAGCAGGGGATCGGAAAGTTCACAGCGACCCCGCTCGAATCGAAACTCGATGTCGTGCTCAACATCACGAACGTGGTGATCTTCATCGTTGTGCTTCTGCTCACCTACCGCCGGCTCCGCAGCGGCAGGCCCGCGGCCTTCATTCCGCTGCTGGGAGGCGTGCTGGCGGTGTTGGCGATCGTCGTCTGCTTCGTGATCCTGGTCCAACACGACCCCGCCTTCATCGCGTACGCGACAACTCGGAGCGGCGGCTAGCGTCAGCTCCCGGTGTGGCCAGCGCTGCCCAGCTGCTTCGTCGCCTGGATAACGCGCTGAGCCATCGCGGTCTCCGCGATCTTGCCCCAGGCGCGCGGGTCGTAGATCTTCTTGTTGCCGACCTCGCCATCCACCTTCAGCACGCCGTCGTAGTTGGTGAACATGGTGCCGGCGATGGAGCGGGTGAACGCGTACTGGGTGTCGGTATCGATGTTCATCTTCACCACGCCGTTCGCGACGGCGGTCGCGATCTCGGCGTCGCTCGACCCTGAGCCGCCGTGGAAGACGAGGTCGAGCGGGTGGTCGCCGGTGCCGAACTTCTTCGCCAGCCCGGCCTGGATCTCGCCCAGCAGTTCGGGGCGCAGCTGCACGCCGCCGGGCTTGTAGACGCCGTGCACGTTGCCGAAGGTGAGTGCGGCGATGTACCGGCCGTTCTCGCCCATGCCGAGCGCCTCGACCGTCGCGATGGCGTCATCGAGCGTCGTGTACAGGTGCTCGTCCACCTCGTTGCTGACGCCATCCTCTTCGCCGCCGACCACGCCGATCTCCACCTCGAGAATCGCGTTGATGTTCTTCATGCGCGGCAGGAGCGTCTTCGCGATCTCCAGGTTCTCGGGCAGCGGCACCGCGGAGCCGTCCCACATGTGCGACTGGAAGATCGGGTTGCGGCCCGCCTTCACCTCGGCCTCTGACGCCTCGATCAGCGGGATGACGAAGCCGTCCAGCGCGTCCTTCGGGCAGTGGTCGGTGTGCAGGGCAACCGTGATCGGGTAGTTCTTGGCGACCTCGGTCGCGAATGCGGCCATGGCCAGGGCTCCGGATGCCCGGTTCTTCACGGTCTGGCCGGCGAAGTAGTCGGCACCACCGGTGGTCACCTGGATGATGCCGTCGGAGCCGGCCTCGGTGAGACCCTGCAGGACGGCATTGATCGTCTGCGATGAGGACACGTTGAAGGCGGGATACGCGAAGCCGCCCTTCTTCGCCTTGTCGAACATCTCGGCGTACTGGTCTGGGGTGGCAACGGGCATGACGGCTCCTTCGTGTTAGCGGTACGAGTCTATTCAGCGTCAGGCGGGTCGAGCGCGTCGAGACCTCACAGACGAAAGAACCCCGGTTCTTTCTTGTGCGGTCAGCCGAACGATTGAGAATCTGCTCTGTAGCCTTGAAACTTGTGAACACCGACACCGCATCCCTCTTCCTGCACCCCGACCGCAACCTCGGAATGGAGTTGGTGCGGGCCACCGAGGCCGCCGCCATCCGTGCGGTGCCCTTCATCGGGCGCGGCGACAAGAACGCCGCAGACGGCGCCGCGGTGGATGCGATGCGGAAGTTTCTGGGAACGGTCAACTTCGACGGCGTGATCGTGATCGGCGAGGGCGAGAAAGACCACGCGCCGATGCTCTACAACGGCGAGCACGTCGGCAACGGGCACGG
>JAODAT010000116.1 GCA_025463565.1 Microbacteriaceae bacterium | reverse complement strand
AAGACAGCGCTGAGCTGATCTGTTGTCGCAGCACGGGGATCAGTTCGGTCTCAAACCACGGATTTCGTGCCTGCCAACGAAAGTTAAGAGGTGAGGGGTGCACAAGGGGAAAGATGCCGGGCAGATAGTCGCGGAACGCATGGACGGTCTCAGTGAGATTGCGCCCCGCTCTGTCGCCTAGATAGAAGGCCTGCGCGTAGCCTCCGATGAGAAGTGTCAGTCGGATATCGGGCATCAGTTCCAGAAGCTGGGGGTGCCATTGCCGGGCGAACTCTTTTCGCGGCGGAAGATCGCCGCTTGGTCCTTTGCCCGGGTAGTAGAAGTCCATCGGGATCAGGGCGAACATTTCGGAATCGCGGAACTGTTCGCCCGTCACACCCAGCCAGTCGAACAGTTTTGTTCCACTCGCGTCGTTCCAGGCGATGCCCGACTCCTGTGCTTTCTTACCGGGCGCCTGGCCGATGACCGCGACGCGTGCACGCGGTCCGGCGGCGTAAATGGGCGCATAACCCAAAGCATGCAGGTTGGCATTCGCAGGATCGTCGGCGATGGCCTGGCGGACGGATTCGAAACTCACGGGTGTCCGCCCAATCGTGCGACGTATCTTTCGAGTCGGCCCTGGGCCTCGGGGTACGGTGTCGCCTTCGGCACATCTTCCCCGTCACGGACCGCCACGGCTACGGCGACCGCTGCGTCGATAGCGGCCCGATACGGCAGAGAGCCGGTGCTGACCCTGCGAATACCGAGGTCGCCGAGTTGTTCGAGAGTCAGATTCGGGACAACCAAGACGTTCACAGGCGCTGGAATTGCGGCCGTAAGTTTTTTGAGGACGGCGGGATCGGTCGCGCCCGGAATGAAAATCCCGTCCGCTCCAGCGTCAACATATCGGAGAGCGCGGCTCAGCGTGGTCTCGAAATTTGCCTGTTGGTTGAGCCAGTATGTCTCGACCCGAGCATTGACGAAAACCTCTGGGGCGGCGGCCTTGATGGCCATGATTTTCGCGGCGTGTTTCATCGGGTCGATGAGTTGCTCGTTGGTTGAATCTTCGATGTTCACCCCGGCGGCCTCGAGCGTTGCGACGAAGCCGGCGACTTCGGATGGGTCGTCGCTGTAGCCGTCCTCGATATCTGCCGTGACGTATGCGTCAAGCGCGCGGAGTTGATGGAGTAGTTCGGCGGTCGCGCGACGACTTGCACGACCTGCATCTGGGGTGCCGCTTGAGGCGCTGATTCCGAAGCTTGTTGTGCCGACCGCCGGAAAGCCGGCATCGACGAACGCGAGAGCCGAGGCCACGTCCCATGCGTTGGGGAGAAGCAGCGGGGTGTCGCCGTAGTGAAGGTCCCTAAAGCTCATCGGTGCGCCGCCCTCATGACGCCGGGATGATCCGGGTTAATGAGATCCGCGTACTCAGGGTTCTTTTCGATGAACGATCTAACGATGGGGCACATGATCGTCGCGGTCATCTCGCGTCGGCGGATGTCGTCGAGGACCTGGCGGATCATGTCGGTCGCGATGCCCTGGTGACGGAACTCGGGGTACACCGCGGCCGCCTGCAGGATGATCCGGTCTGGTTTCAGGCTGTAGGTGATGCCGCCCAGTGATCGGTCGCCGACGAACGCTTCGTAGATTCCTTCTTTCTCGTTGTCGACGACACCGAAGGCGAAGGCGGGCGTCCTGTGATCGTCGTAAACGTCGTCGATCAGGACTTTCTGGTCCTGGGTGAGCGTTCCGCTGCCGTCGGGGTAGCCAGCCTCGTCAGGGTACTCGAATAGGTATCGGTCATCGTTGGGCATGTTCATGGATGGCGCCTTTCCTGGGTGGTGGTTTCGCGGACGATTTCGCGCTCTTTCTGGTCGGAGATGGCATCGATTGGCACGAGTGAGCGCCAGAGCAACGCGGCCGCGTAGCTGCGGAACGGCGACCAGGCCGCGGCGTAAGCGATGGTCTCGGGGATGGTCGGAGTCGCCTCGAGATTCCGCAGCTTCTGCACGCCTTTGCGGATGCCGATGTCGCCGGAGGGCAGCACGTCCGGGCGGTGTAGTTGGTGGATCAGGAACATTTCTGCTGTCCAGATCCCGATGCCCGGTCGCGTGATGAGCTGTGCGATGGCCCGATCGTCGTCGAGGTCGTCCATATGTTCCAGGTCGATCGCGCCATTCGCCTGCGCCTGGGCGAGGGACTGGATGTAGCGGGTCTTCGCGTTCGAGAGCCCCGTTGCTCGCAGTTCATCGAAGTCGAGTGCCGCCATCGTGGTCGCGTCAGGGATGCCGCCGGTCAAGATCGCGATCCTGTCGAACACCACGAATGCGACGCGGGTGGATATCTGCTGTCCGGCGATGTGGAGGACCATCGCCGCGAATTTGCTGTCGCCCGTTCGGCCGCCGTCGTGCCAAAGGAACGGGTCCACTTCGCCGTAGTGGTAGAGGATGGGTTGGAATGCCGGCTCGAGGGAGACGAGCCCACGATACGAGTCGCCCAGCGCGGAAGTAGTGGTCATTCGTCGTCGGCGTCGAGTTCTTCGACGCTTCGCTCGGCGAGGAGCGGCACGATCCGCTCCAGCACGAGCGAATGGAAATGGGACGTTTCGCGGTGGGCGGCGAACGCCTCTCGAGAGTGGTAACGCTCGAGAAGGACAATTCGTGTCGGATCGTCGATGTTCTCGAAGATGTCGAACGAAATATTTCCTGGCTCTTCCCGTGACTGGCGTGCGACCTCTCTGAGGAGGGTCAGAACCTGGTCGTGTTTTTCTTCGGGAACGACGTATCGTGCGATCGCCTGCAGTTGAGTCATGTCTCCTTCTTCCTAGCGCCTTTGAGGGCGATGAGGGTTGTTGCGGCGCCAAGCCCGGCACTGAGTTGAATCCACCAGGCGATATCGAAACCTGAGACCGCAGGCGCCGCGGTGGTCACAGCGACCAGGACAGCGACCCCGATCGCAGTGCCGACCTGCCGGCTCATGTTCAAGACGGCGCTTCCGGTCGTGGCACGGTTTGCCGGGAGTGAGCTGGCGGCGGCGAACATCGGCGCCTGTGACAATCCGCCAGAGATGCCCATGATCACCAGGGAGGGGAACATCGCGCCCCAATAGTTCGAGTCGCCGCGAACCAGGGCAATCCAGAGCACGGCGGCGACCACCATCGCCAACGTCCCGACCAGGGCGGGTGCGGTGCGTCCGAAGCGACGTTGGATCGGGCCGGCAAGCACCGCGAAGGTTACCGAGGTGATCGGTGCGGGAGCCAACCCGATGCCGGCTTGGAGCGGGCTGAATTGCCAGACCTGCTGCATGAACAGCGCACTTCCGAGCAGGAATATCGCGAACCCGGCGAAGTACAGCAACAGGGTGATCGTGGCCCTGGTGAATTCGCGACTCTGAAAAAGCTGCTTCTCTATCACCGGGGTGGTCCCGTGCAGGGTGCGTTGGACCGTGATCGCCGTTCCGACCGCGGCCACCACAAAGAGCGCGATGACGCGCGCGTCGCCCCACCCCCACTCCGGACCCTGCACGGTCGCCAGGACTAGCAAGGCGACCGCGGCCAGGATCGACACGATGGATAGCGGGTCTGGGAGTCTCTTTCCTTCGGGATCTTTGACCTCAGGGACCAGGCGCCAGCCGGCAATGATCGCGGCGATTCCGATGGGGAGGTTGATGAGGAAGATAAGGCGCCAATCGACGGTCACCAACACGCCTCCGACTGGCGGCCCGGCGGAAGCCGCCACCGCGGCGACGCCCGCCCAAATGCCGACGACGAGAGTGTGCTGGCTTTTGGGGAAGTTCGGGTAGAGCAGCCCGAGCGACGTCGGGACGATCATCGCGCCGCCGACCGCCTGCAGCGCCCGCGCACCGACCAGCACAGCGAGGTCTGGTGAGAACGCGGCCAGCGCAGAGGCCAATGTGAAGACGGCGACGCCGATGAGCAGGATCTTTTTCCGCCCCCACAGATCTGCCACGCGGCCCGCGAGGACCAGTACGGCGGCGAAGACGATGGCGTATGCGTCCAGCACCCACGACAGGGATGCCTCGCTCGATCCCGGGAACGACTTGCCTATTCCTTCTAGCGCGACGTTCACGATGAAGAAGTCGAGTTGCGCCATGAATGCGACAGCACCGAGCACGGCGAGGATTCCCCACCGATGAGGCGTTCTGCTCTCAGCGAGCGCGCGGTTCCCCGTCGACGGTGAGGTGTGCTGATTCGTCACGGAGTCCCTTCTATCGACATCTACGCTAGAACTAAACCAGCCGGTTGGATAGTTGGGTAGCTGACTTTGCCGGAAGTGGCCGGCCGATCATGGCGAGAGGCATGGGACAGGGCTCGATGAGCCGTCGTCAGCTCATCCGCTCGTCGGCCGCATTCAGCTTGTTCTCGGCATCGCGGCGCGAGGAAGCGCGGTCGCGCAACGCGAGTGCGATCGACTTCCCAGCGATCGTTGCGATCAAGGCAGTCACCGCTGCCAACAGAACAAGAATTTCCGGTTGCCATCCAGGAGGCCTCACGATGTCGAGCCACTGAATTGCGTAGACACCCGAGTAGGCGAACGGGAAAGTGAACGACCAGAATCCGAGCGTGAACGGCAGTTTCAGATACCGGGGGAGCAGAGCCAGCTGCACCAAAAGCATCAACACCGCACTGGCGGCAAGCCAATAATCTACTGTTCCCAGGCGACTGCCGGCGATGGCGAACCACGCCGCTCCCGCCACCGCGGGAGGGGCGGCCATGACGGCGAGCGTGGGAACCAGCGGCGCAGCAACAGGTCCACCGAACGCAAGTCGCGCGAACAGGAGTGTGAATGTAAAAATCCAGAAAAAGACCCCTAGGAAGAAGCATCCGACGGCGACGTCTGGCAGCCCAGAGGCAGGCAAAACGGCAGCGGCGACGAATGACGCTGCTGCCACCGGCAAAAAGTAGCCGCCGTGCACTGACTCCAGTTTCAGTTGACCGCTCATCATGTGAGCCAGCAACCAGGCGGCGAATAGTGCGCTGGCAATGACGGAAACGATGACGACCAACTCCCCGCCGGCTGCCCAGAACTGATGCAGATTGGCCCCCATCGCCATCCCGACGATGGGCCAGATCGCCGCGACCGGGCCCTCCACCGGATGTCGCAACTGCGAGGCCAAGGAGTCTTCACTCCTCCATGCACGAATCGCGTGAGCCACGGTCGTCAGCAGCCAGACAATAACGACAAGCAGCCAGAATCCCTCCGCAACAGCGTTGCTCCAACCCAAGCTTCGCCCTGCAGTGCCCCATATTTCAGCCAGCCCGGCCAGGCCCAATGAGATCGCAAGTGTGTTCAACGGAATTCGAGTCACAGCTTCAGACTATTGCTAAACCAACCGGATGGATTTAATAGGCTGCGAAGGAATGCCGGTCGACCGCCGGTAAGAGCGGGAACACTGGGTTTCAGGTCGAGTTGCGCCACGCGCCACTCCGGACCAAGCAGACGCGGTTGGTCCCACCCGCCGCCGGCACTCCCCCAATTGTCGATTGGACCGTGCCAGCGGTAACGTTGCGGCCAATGCCGAAAAACTCTGCCAGCACGCGCCGCCGTCTGCTCGACGCGGCGATCGAAGAGTTCAGCGCCAATGGACTTTCGGGCGGTCGCGTCCAGGTGATCGCGGACAACGCAAAAGCGAACAAGCAAGGGATTTACGCCTACTACGGGAGCAAAGACGGCCTGTTTGTTGCGGCGTTCAGCGATCGAATCGTCAACTGGCGGGAAGCGATCCAATTCGACGAGAACGATCTGCCCGAGTCGGCGGGACGTATGTTCGATGAGTACGCACGATCGCCGGAAACGTGGCGGCTGATGTTTTGGGCTTCAATCGAACAGGGCGGCAGCCGGCCCACAATCCCCGCACTGTCGGAGATGTATGGAGACTACGCGGAGCGCATCAGGGTGGCACAAATCGAGGGTCGAGTCACGGCACGGTATAGCCCGCCGATGATCCTCGGGATCATTAGATCGTTGGTGCTCACCTGGCAGATCCAGGCGGCGGAACTCGGCGGGCAAATGCCGGAATCCGCAGACGAGCGACGTGCGACGATCGTGGAGGCCATTCGAACGCTGCTCGACGACGCGCGTCACACGTAAAGACGCCGTGGCGATCTTGTTGCGCTAATACCGGGGCGGGTCCGGCATCGGGCTTAGATCAGGTCGGGCGAAGGAGCGGAGCCGCGCACGACCGTGACATCGCGCCGACCGTCGAATCGGTAGCCCTGTCCGTGCACCGTGCGAACCAGTTCAGAGTATGGCTCGAGCTTGACTCGAAGCCGACGAACGTTGACGTCTATCGTGCGGTCGTTCACCTCGGTGTCATGCTCCGTCGCAATCGCGCGCCTGAGTTCACCACGCGAGAGAGTCCTGCCGTCGTTGCGGACGAGCATCTGCAGCAGAGTGAATTCCTTGAACGTGAGATGCGCATCCCGCTCATCGACGAGCAAACGATGACGTCCCATGTCGATGACCACCCCGGAATCTGCTGGTGGCTCGAACGGTGGAGCTTCGGGGAGACCTCGTGCGTGCATGACGACGTCGAGGTCCCTGGTCGCCTCGCCACCGGGTCCGATCACCGCAAGCGCGTGACTCTCGGCGCGAGGCACCAGCCTGAGCAGTTCCCGGTTGAGGGCATCGACGACGTCGCTCAGTTCCATGCCGCTCTCGCGGGCTTTGCTTTCGCTCAAGCCGACATAGAGGGCAAAACCTCTTTGCTCGGCCATTGTTCGAGTCTTCGTCTGCTCGTCATCGACGGCAACAATGTGACGTTTTGCTTCCGGACATTACGCGTGTAAGCGCGCATTCACGCCCATCAGAGCGAGTTGTTACAGAGCGCTACCGACTGTGACATGACCGCTGGCCACTGCGTTGCAGGAAGACCTAACGTGACCGATGCACCCAAGACACCTTCCTCACAGTTAGGGACCCACCATGAACAGTTTCATTCGAAACGTCGCCGTCGCGTCCATCGCGACCGTCGCAATCGTGAGCCTCGCTGCCTGCGCCAGCGGCGCCTCAGCCTCCTCCGACTCTTCTAAGAAGAGCACGGTCTACTTCGGCGTCTCCGCCGCGGAGACCGGACCGTATGCCGCATACGGTGAGCAGTTCAAGGAGGCGTTCGACCTGGCCGTCGAGCAGGTCAACGCCAAAGGCGGCATCAACGGTCACCCGGTCGCCCTCAAATACGAGGACTCGCAGTCCGACCCGAAGCAGTCGGTCGCCGTTGCCCAGAAGTTCGTTCAGGACTCGAGCATCAGCCTGGTCTTTGGCGACTACTCGTCGGCGGCATCCATTCCGGCTTCGCCGATCTACACCGCGGGCAAGCTGGTGCAGTACGGGTTCAATAACTCGAACCCCGACTTCACACTGAAGGGTTCCGAGTACCAGTGGTCGACCTCGGTGACCACGAACTCCACCTACGAGTGGGAGGCCGACTACATCAAGAAGCAGGGCATCAAATCGGTCGGCGTCACCTACCTCGACACCGCGGACTGGGGCATCCCCGCCTATGCCGCCTTCAAGGCCGAGGCCAAGAAGATCGGTCTGAAGATCACGGATGCCGAGGGCGTTCTCGACAGCTCCGACGACTACCGTCCATCGCTGTCCAACGCGGTGGCCGGCAACCCGCAGGCCTTCGTGCACATCGGCTACGGGCCGGATGCCGCGAAGATCGTCACCCAGCTGCGCGCGATCGGCTACAAGGGGAAGTTCTACGGCGGACAGGACGAGCAGTCCTTCGACGGCACGGCGGACGCGACCGGATCCATCGCCGGCGCCGAGTTCTTGGAGACCAACCCGGCAAAGAACGTGGCGTCCTTCGTGAAGGCGTTCAAGAAGAAGTACCCGAGTGAGACGGATGTCACCGGCTTCGAGGCGGGAGCATACGACGCCCTGAACGTGGCCGTCGCGGCCGCGAAGATCGGTGGCACCACCCGCGCCGGCATCCTCAAGGGCTTCAAGAAGGTCAAGAACGTGCCGAGCGTCGTGTACGGCACGATCACCTTCGACCAGTCGACGCGTCGACCGGCAGCCCCGAAACTGACGCCGACCGTGCTCAAGGGAGGCAAGTGGATCGCGATCGCCAGCTGATCGTCTGACACCCGTCACATCATGCTCGATACTCTGATCGCCGGCCTGCTCCGAGGGAACGTTTACGCCCTCGGAGCGGTCGGCATCTCCCTCGTCTTCGGCGTCATGAACGTCGTCAACTTCGCCCAGTTCTCGTTCTTCGGCCTGGGTGCCATGCTCGCCTGGTTCTTCATCAGCACGCTGGGCTTCCCGTTCTGGCTGGCGCTTCCGCTCGTGCTCGCCATCTGCGCCGCGCTGGGCTTCATCATCAACATCTCGGTCGTGCGACCGCTCGCGAAGTTCCTGCCGCTCGCCGCGATGCTGTCGACCTACGCGGTCTCGCAGATTCTCGACAACGCCTCGCAGATCGCATTCACCGCGCAGTTCCGCGTCTTTCCGCAGGTGCTGCCCAACTCGAACCTCCACATCGGCAACATGAGGTTCGGCACCTCCGATCTCGTGATGCTCGGAACGACGGCGGCCGTGATGATCGTGATGTCACTCTTCCTCAAGTACGGCAAGATCGGCCGCGCGATCCGCGCGACCTCGCAGGACCAGGAAGCGGCGCTGCAGATGGGCATCCCCGTCGGGCAGGTGCAGCACGTCTCCTTCGTGATCGCTTCGGCGCTCGGCGGCCTAGCCGGTGTCTTCATCGCGCTCTATGTCGGGGTCGCCAACCCGGCATCCGGCCTCAACATCGGGCTCACGGCCTTCGTCGCGGCGACGCTCGGCGGCCTCGGGTCGCTGGTCGGGGCGGTCATCGGCGGGTTCGTGCTGGGCATCCTCGAGGCCTTCGGCATCCACTTCTTCGGTGACACCTCGCGGCAGATCATCGTCTTCGTCATCCTCATCGTCGTGCTGATCGTGCGGCCAGGAGGCCTGCTCGGCAAGGTGCCGCTCATCTCGATCGAGCCGCTCACTGGCACCTTCCTCGGCAAGGGCCGTCCGCTCCGAATACCGAAGTGGGTGTGGCCGGCCGCGTTCGTGTTGATCGGCATCGTGATCCCGCTGCTGCAGAACGACTACGTGCTCACGACCGGCACTCAGGTGCTCATCTACGCCATCATCGCCGCGGGCTTCACCGTCACCGCGGGCCAGGCGGGCGTGCTCGCGCTCGGGCAGGCCGGCCCTATCGCGATCGGCGCATACACGTCCGCCGTGCTCACGCTCTATCTACACTTCTCGTTCTGGCTTGCCCTGCCTCTCGCCGGACTGGTCGCCGCGATCGTCGCCTCGATCCTGGCATCGCCGATCTGGGGTGTGAAGGGGCACTACATCTCCATCGCCACCCTCGGGCTCGGCATCGCGATCGTCGCGATCATCCAGCTGGTGGTTCCGCAGGGCATCTACAACATCCCGGTGCCCGAATGGTTCGGTACCGCGCTGAACACCCCGACGACGTACTACCTCATCGACTTCGGGGTGCTGGTGATCACGCTGGTGATCATGTGGCGCATTCGCCGCTCCCACCTCGGCAAGGTGATCTCATCGGTCGGATCCGACGAAGTAGCCGCACTGGCGTCCGGCGTGAGGGGGCGCAACTACAAAGCACTCGCCTTCGCGATCTCGGCATTCTTCGCCGGCATCGGCGGGTCGCTGCTCGCACATCAGTACACCTACATAGATCCGACGATCTTCACGATGCTGATGTCGCTGCTCGTGGTGACGATCGTGATCATGGGTGGTGTCGGCCTGCCATACGGCGCTGTGGTCGGCGCGATCATCCTGATCGGCGCGATGGAAGCGCTGAGATTCACGCCGGAGTTGCGGATCATCGTCTACGGCCTGGTGCTGATCCTTGTGGTCAGGTTCCGGCCCGGTGGAATTCTGGTGAAGAACTCATGAGCGAAGCGCTTCTGCGGGTTGAGGGACTCGAGCGTCACTTCGATGGCCTCAAAGCCGTCGACGGAATCTCCTTCAGCGTTGCGCCCGGTGAGGTCGTCTCGATCATCGGCCCCAATGGGTCAGGTAAGACGACGACCCTCAACCTCATCACCGGAACGATCCGCCCTCACGCAGGGTCAATCCTGCTCGAGGGCGTCCACATCGAGCGCGCTGACAGCGCGCGCATCGCCGAACACGGCATTGCGCGCACGTTCCAGAACGGGCGCGTATTCGCCACTCTCTCGGTTGCGGACAACATCGAGGTTGGGATGCACTCGACATTGCGTGCAAACCGTCCGTTCAGCGGGCTGTCGACGTACTTCCTGCTTCGCTGGCTCCCGCTGCTCGGCGAACTATTCATCGCGATCATCGGCACGCCGGCTTCGCGGCGTGAGCAGAAGCAGATCGACGCCGCGGTAGAGAGCGAGATTCACCGGTTCGAAGCACGTCTCGGTGCACGGCGCGACGATCCGGCGTACTCCCTCAGCTACGCGAACCGGCGTCGCACGGAGATTGCGCGCGCCCTCGCGCTCAAGCCGAAGCTGCTGGTGCTCGACGAGCCGACCGCTGGGATGAACCAGTCAGAGACCGCGGAAGTGCTCGAGCAGTTACTCGAGCTGAAGGCCGAGGGGCAGGCGCTGCTGCTGGTCGAGCACAAGCTCGACCTGGTGATGACCGTCTCCGACCGGATCATCGTGATGGACGGCGGCCGAATCATCGCCGAAGGACGCCCCG
>JAODAT010000105.1 GCA_025463565.1 Microbacteriaceae bacterium | reverse complement strand
AAGCATGTGGGCACCTGACCGCTATACTTGACAGCAATTGTGCGCACCCCTGTGGTGCCACGACCCCGAAAGGTCTTTTGTGGCAATTCTCCAGGTCATCCTGCAGGTGGTGCTCGGCATCACGAGTCTCCTGCTGACCCTCCTCATCCTCCTGCACCGCGGTCGCGGCGGCGGTCTGTCCGACATGTTCGGCGGCGGCGTCACGTCCAACCTGGGGGCGTCAGGGGTGGCCGAACGCAACCTCAACCGGATCACCGTCATCCTCGGTCTGATCTGGGTCGCGTCGATCGTCGTCCTCGGTCTCATCACCAAGTTCGACGCGTCAAGCTAAGGATACGAACATGGCTTCAGGTGGCAGTGCAATCCGTGGTTCGCGCGTCGGCGCCGGACCCATGGGCGAACAGGACCGCGGCTTCCACGCCGAGCGCATTCAGGTGTTCTACTGGTGTGCCAATGGCCACGAGCTGAGCCCATACTTTCTCGCGACGATCGAGCCGGAAGAGATCCCGGTGATCCTCGACTGCCCGAACTGCGGCATGCCCGCCGGTCGCGACAAGGAGAACCCGCCGTCGGTCGCGAAGCTCGAGCCGTACAAGACTCACCTCGCGTACGTCAAAGAGCGACGCACCGAAGAAGAGGCCGCGTCACTTCTCGACGAGGCGCTCGAGCAGCTCCGCGCGCGTCGTTCGCGGCTCACTGCCCAGTAGATACTTAAGCGGGTCGAGCTTGTCGAGACCTCACCAACGAGTTACGCAGGTGAGGTCTCGACAAGCTCGACCCGCTATTTTCTAGTACTCGTCAGCGATCAGCTCTGCCGGCACCTCTGCGGCCGCGTCCTGGTCGACGAAGAACACGGTCCGCCGACGACCTTCGACGCCTGCGACCGGCACCTCCAGGTGGCTGGCACCGGCGAGAGCCAACCCGAGCGCCGAGGCCTTGTCGGCGCCAGCCAGAACGAGCCAGACCCGGTCGGAGCTGTTGATCACGGGCAGTGTCAGGCTGAGCCGCTCGGGTGGCGGCTTCGGTGAGTTCCGTACCGGAATCACGGTCGCGTCGGTGACCTGGATTCCCGGGTAGTCCGGAAAAAGCGACGCGATGTGCCCGTCCGGCCCGACGCCGAGGAATGTGATGTCGAAGCGCGGGTATGCCGAATCCGTCGCGGCCGCCAGCTCGTCCGAATACAGGACGGCGGCGTCATCCAGTAAGTCCAGGTCGTCGCTGCTCGGAAACGGGTGCACGTTCTCATCCACCAGCCCGACGCTGTCCAGTAGCGCATCCCGGGCCTGCTGGTCATTGCGATCGGCATCGCCGTCCGCGGCCCATCGCTCGTCGCCCCACCACAGCACCACGCGTGACCAGTCGATGGTGTCACGCTCAGCAGAGGCGTTGATCGAGGCGAGTACCGCGATGCCCACCGAACCGCCCGTAAGCACGACGTTCACCTGCGGTTGTGTCGCAAGCAGCTCCGTCACCTTGCTGATGAAGCGAGTCGCGACGGCGTCGGACAGCGCCTGCTTGTCGGCGTAAACGAGAACACGCCGCGCGGCGGTCATTTCTTCGACGACCGGATCGTGATAGGTGCGGTGTGGGTCGGCTCAGACAGCTTGAGCAGGCTGCGCTGGATCACCTCGCCGAACAGTTCGTCGGGGTCGAGCCGGCGCAGTTCCTCGGCGAGACAGTCGCGCAGGCTCCGGCGGGGCAGCGAGATCTCATGTGTCGGCTGGTCGGGCTGGATGAGCATGGCCACGCTCGCACTGACGCGCTCTAGTTCGATCGTGCCCGATTTGCGATGAAGGCGCACGCCCTGGATGCCGCTCGAACCATGTGCGGGCGTCACCAGTTCGTGGCTGGCTGCGGTTCCGAGCGCCTCCTGCAGCCACGCCGCAAGCAGCGAGGTCGAGGGGGAGTCGGCCGAACCGTGCACCTCGATGGCGGTGATCGGCTGGTACGGGGGCTGATCGAGCACGGCGGCGAGCTGCGCGCGCCACAGGGTCAGCCTGGTCCACGAGAAGTCGGTGTCGCCGGGCGCGTAGCTGGTGGTCAGGTTGGCGAGGAAGCCTTGCGGGTCGCGCTGCGCCGCGGCATCCGTGATCCTGCGCTGGGCCATCCGGCCGATCGGGGACTGGGAGACAACCTCGGGTGCCTCGCCGGGCCACCAGGCGACCACCGGAGCATCGGGGAGCAGCAGCCCGGTGACGAGCCCCTCTTCGTCGCTGGCGGTGTCGCCGTATGCGCGAAGAACGATCACCTCACTGGCGCCGGCGTCGCCACCCACCCGGATCTGGGCATCCAGCCTGGCTTCGTCTTTCGTCGCGGGGCCTTCGCCTGCGGTGGAGACGACAATCACGCGCATCGGGTGCTCACGCGAAGCGTCGTTGGCGGCCTCGATGGCCTCCTCTTCGTGCCCCAGTTCGGTCGCGATCACGAGAGTGAGCACGCGGCCGAGTGCGACGGCGCCGCCCTCTTCACGAATCTTGACGAGCGTTTTCGAGATATCGCTGGTTGTGGTGTTCGGCAGATCGACGATCATGGGCGTCTCCAAACGCGGCCGTCGCGAGCGAGGAGCTCGTCGGCTGATGCCGGGCCCCAGGTTCCCGGGTTGTACTGGTCGGGCTGGCCCTGGGTGGTCCAGAACTCCTCGATCGGGTCGAGGATCTTCCAGCTCAGCTCCACCTCCTGGTGGCGGGGGAAGAGCGGCGGGTCACCGAGCAGCACGTCGAGAATGAGGCGTTCGTACGCTTCGGGGCTCGCCTCGGTGAAGGCGTGGCCGTACCCGAAATCCATGGTCACGTCGCGCACCTGCATGCCGGCGCCGGGGACCTTTGACCCGAAACGGATCGTGACACCCTCGTCGGGCTGCACGCGGATGACGAGCGCGTTCTGGCCGAGCGTTCCGGTCTGGCTCTTCGAGAACAGGTTCTGCGGCGCGCGCTTGAACACGACCGCGATCTCCGTGACCCGGCGCCCGAGGCGCTTGCCCGCACGGAGGTAGAAAGGAACACCCGCCCAGCGGCGGGTACCGATATCGAGCCGGATGGCCGCATAGGTCTCGGTGAGCGACTTCGGGTTCATACCGTCCTCGTCGAGGAAGCCGATCACCTTCTCGCCACCCTGCCATCCGCCCGCGTACTGCCCCCGCGCGGTGGCGGTGGAGAGGTCCTCCGGCAGGCGTACCGCCGACAGCACCTTCTCTTTCTCAGCCCTCAGGTCGCTGGCATTGAACGAGACCGGCTCCTCCATGGCGGTGAGGGCGAGCAGCTGGAGCAGGTGGTTCTGGATGACGTCGCGCGCCGCGCCGATACCGTCGTAGTAGCCGGCCCGGCCACCCACCCCGATGTCCTCGGCCATGGTGATCTGCACGTGATCCACGTAATTGGCATTCCAGATCGGCTCGTACATCTCGTTGGCGAACCGCAGCGCCAGAATGTTCTGCACCGTCTCTTTGCCGAGATAGTGGTCAATCCTGAAGACGCTGTCCGGAGGGAACACCGACTCGACGACGGCGTTGAGCTCTCGCGCCGTCTTGAGGTCGCTGCCGAAGGGCTTCTCGATGACGACCCTGCGCCACTTGCCGTCGACGTGCTCCGCCAGTCCGGAACGACGCAACTGCTCGGTGACCTGCGGAAAGGACTTCGGCGGGATCGACAAGTAGAAGGCGTGGTTGCCCATCGTGCCACGCGTGCGATCGAGCTCTTCCAGCGTCTTCTTCAGCTCTTCGAACGCCTTGTCGTCGTCGAACTCGCCCTGCACGAAACGGATGCCCTCGGCCAGCTGGTTCCAGACGGCTTCATCGAACGGCGTTCGCGCGTACTTCGCGACGGAGTCGTGCACGACCTGCGCGAAGTCCTGGTCGACCCAGTCGCGCCGGGCGAATCCGACCAGCCCGAATCCGGGGGGAAGAAGCCCGCGGTTGGCGAGGTCGTACACGGCGGGCATGAGCTTCTTACGGGCCAGATCGCCCGTGACCCCGAAGATCACGAGAGCGCTCGGTCCGGCGATGCGGTTCAGTCGACGATCGGAGGGCAGCCGCAGCGGGTTGAACTCCGGCGTGATTTCCACCGGTGACATGTGGTGTTTCCTGACTACTTGACCGAGTCGAACAGCGTGGGGATGTTTACCGCGGGATCGGTGAGGGTCAGCGTGAGCACCGGGCGACCGTGCTGCTCGAGCACGCTTGCATCGCCGGCGGCCTGCGCCTGAATGAGGTAGCCGTAGCTGAATGGACTGTCCGGAATCTGCAGGTCCTTAGGGGGTGTCGCGGTGATCTGCAGGAACACGCCGATCGCGGGACCGCCCTTGTGGAACTGTCCGGTCGAATGCAGGAACCGTGGACCCCAGCCGAAGGTGACCGGGCGACCGCATTTTACGGCCAGAACGTCACGAAGGTCGGCCAGCTGGTGCAGTGCGTGGCGATCGACGTAGGCCTGGATGGCGAGGTACCCGTCAGCGGGGATGGTGGCAAGGAGTGCGTCGATCGCGCCGGACACAGTGTCCTGCCCCTTCACGACATCGCCGGCGCCCCGCACCTCGATGCCGTCGGAGACGAACGCGGGCTTCGCCGGCTCGGGGTGGTCGTCGAGGAGAGCCCTGGTGGCAATCTTCGCCGACTCTACGTCGGGCTGGTCGAATGGGTTGATGCCGAGCAGGCGACCGGCGACCGCGATCGCGAATTCCCAGGTGAGCATTTGGGCACCAAGGCTGCCGCTGACTTCGATCTCGCCGGGCTCGACCTCGTGGGTCGCGCGGGCGCTCTCGACGAGTCGGACGATCTGCAGGTCGGCCAGGTTCTCGGTGAGCTCGGGGGAGTGCGTGTCGAGCACGACGGGCAGCAGGCCCTTGCCCAGTTTGCCGGTCGACTCGGCGATGAGCTGTTCGACCCAGTCGCCGAAGCCGACGATGTAGGTGCCGTCGGCGACGATTCCCACCTTGTTTTTCAACGGACGAGTGCCGGCCAGCGCTGCGCCGAGTATGAGTCCGGGGTTCGTCGGGGTGTCGACCGCGAGCTGGATGCTGACCGACGACGCTTCGTCGAGGAGAGCCTCGATGTCGACACCGGCCAGCCCGGAGGGAACCAGACCGAACGCGGTCAGCGCCGAGTAGCGACCGCCGACGTTGGGGTCAGCGTTGAACACGCGGTAGCCGTCCGCACGAGCCGACACGTCGAGCGGTGAACCCGGGTCGGTCACGATGATGATGCGATCGATCGGGTCGATACCGGCGTTGTGGAAGGCCTCTTCGAAGGACTTGCGCTGGCTGGCGGTCTCCAGCGTCGATCCGGACTTGGACGAGACCACCACGGCGGTCGTCGCGAGCCGGTCGTCGAGAGCGGCGAGCACCTGGCCGGGATCGGTCGAGTCGAGCACGGTGAGCTCGACTCCTGCAGTGCGGGTGATCACCTCGGGCGCGAGCGATGAGCCACCCATGCCGCAGAGCACGATGTGATTGATGCCGGCCGCGTGCAGCTTGTCGCGGAGGGCGAGAATGTCTGCGACCAGGGGGCGGGAGATGACCGTCGCCTCGGTCCAGCCGAGGCGGATCGCCGACTCCTCGGCCGCATCCGGACCCCAGAGGTCGGCGTCCTGGCCCATGATGCCGGACGCGACAAGGTCGGTGACCAGCTGGGGGACGACACGGTCGACGGCCTCAGCGGCGGCGCCGCTGACAGTGATGTCGAAGCTCATTTGGTGGCACTGGCCTTCGCGGAATCGAGCGCCGCCGTGACGGTGTCGAGCAACTCGTTCCAGGAGACGATGAACTTCTCGACGCCCTCCTTCTCGAGCAGCGCGGTCACCTCTTCGTAGGAGATACCGAGCGCGTCGAGCTTGTCAAGCACGTCGTTGGCGTCTGCGTAGTTGCCCGTCACCTCGTCGCCGGTGATGACACCGTGCTCGAAGGTTCCGTCGAGGGTCTTCTCGGGCATCGTGTTGACGACGTCCGCGACAGCGAGCTCGGTCACGTAGAGCGTGTCGGGAAGGGTCGGGTCTTTGACGCCGGTCGAAGCCCAGAGCGGCCGCTGCACGTGTGCACCGGCGGCGAGCAGGCCCTTGGCGCGCTCGCTGTCGAAGGCCTGCTGGAACACCTGGTATGCCAGGCGCGCGTTCGCCACGCCGGCTTTGCTCTTCAGCGCCAGCGCCTCGGGCGTGCCGATCGCGACCAGGCGCTTGTCGATCTCGGTGTCGACACGGGAGACGAAGAACGACGCAACCGAGCGGATGGTCGACAGGTCGATGCCCGCCGTCTTCGCCTTCTCGAGACCGGTCAGGTAGGCGTTGATTACCTCGCGGTGACGCTCGAGGCTGAAGATCAGCGTCACGTTCACGCTGATTCCCTTGGCGATCGTCTCGGTGATCGCTTCGAGACCCTCGACCGTAGCGGGGATCTTGATCATCGCGTTCGGCCGGTCGACCTTCTTCCACAGCTGCTCGGCCTGGGCGATCGTGCCGGCAGCGTCATGCGCCAGCCCGGGCTCGACCTCGATGGAGACGCGGCCGTCTTTGCCGTCGGTGGAGTCGTAGACGCCGCGGAAGATGTCGCTCGCGTTCGCCACGTCATCAGTCGTGATCTCGAAGACCGCTGCGGTGACCGTCGTGCCGGACTTCGCCAGCTCGGCCACCTGGGCGTCGTACGCGTCGCCCTTGGCGAGCGCTCCTGCGAAAATCGTGGGATTGGTCGTGACGCCGACCACGTTGCGTTCGGCGATCAGCTTCTTGAGTCCGCCCGACTCGATCCGCTCGCGGGAGAGGTCGTCGAGCCAGATGCTCACGCCGAGTGCTGAGAGTTGTTCTGTTGGGGTGTTGCCAGTCATTGTCTCTATCTCTCTCTATACCGACGCCACTGCGGCGAGTGATTCCTTGGCTGCGGAGATCGCGTGCTCCGTCGTCATTCCGAACTTCTCGAAGAGCACCTGGTACGAGGCGGATGCCCCATAGTGCTCGATCGACACGCTGCGGCCCGCGTCGCCGATGTACTTGTGCCAGCCGAGCGCGATGCCCGCCTCGATCGACACTCGCGCCTTCACCGACTTCGGCAGCACCGACTCGCGGTACGCGTCATCCTGCTCGTCGAACCATTCGAGGCACGGGGCGGAGACGACCCGGGCGTTGATGCCGTCGGCCTTCAACTTCTCGCGGGCATCGACGGCGATCTGCACCTCGGAGCCGGTGGCGATGAAGATGATGTCCGGCTTGCCGCCGGGCGCCTCCGCGAGCACGTAGGCGCCCTTCGGCACGAACTTCGCCGACGCGAAGGTGTCGCCGCTCGCCTCGCCGTTGCCGCGAGCGAAGACCGGGATGTTCTGGCGAGTGAGCGCCAGTCCCGCTGGGCCCTCGCGCCGTTCGAGGATCGTCTTCCACGCCCATGCGGTCTCGTTGGCGTCGCCGGGGCGCACCACGTCGAGGTGCGGGATTGCGCGGAGCGCCGTGAGCTGCTCGACCGGCTGGTGTGTCGGGCCGTCTTCGCCGAGCGCGACCGAGTCATGCGTCCAGACGTAGATGGTCGGAACCTTCATCAGAGCGGCGAGACGCACGGCCGGGCGCATGTAGTCGCTGAAGATGAGGAACGTTCCGCCGAACGGACGCGTCTGGCCGTGCAGCACGATGCCGTTCATGATCGAGCCCATCGCGTGCTCGCGGATCCCGAAGTGCAGCACCCGCCCGTAGGGGTTGCCCGCCCACTCGTGGGTCGAGCGCTCGGTCGGAACGAAGGATGCCGCGCCCTCGATAGAGGTGAGGTTCGACTCCGCGAGGTCGGCCGAACCACCCCACAGCTCCGGCATGATCGGCGCGATCGCGTTGATCGCCTTGCCGCTGGCGGCGCGGGTGGAGACGTCCTTGCCCGGCTCGAAGGTGGGAAGAGCCGCCTCCATGCCCTCAGGGACATCGCCATTCTGCAGCCGGTCGAACAGCTTCTTGCGGTCGGGGTTCGCCGCGGCCCATGCGTCGAACTGCAACTGCCACTCCGCGTGAGCTTGCTTGCCGCGATCGACCGCCTTGCGCGTGTGCTCGAGCACCTCAGGCGCGACGTCGAAGTTCTTCGCGGGGTCGAAGCCGAGAACCTCTTTGACCGCCTTCAGCTCGTCGGCGCCGAGCGCCGAGCCGTGGATCTTGCCGCTGTTCTGCTTGTGTGGGCTCGGCCAGCCGATGATGGTCTTCAGGATGATGAGCGACGGCTTGTCGGTGACGGCCTTGGCTGCGGCGATCGCGTCGTTGAGCGCGGCGACGTCTTCGACGTACTCGCCGGTCTTCTTCCAGTCCACGACCTGCACGTGCCAGTGGTACGCCTCGTAGCGCGCCTTCACGTCTTCGGTGAACGCGATGTTGGTGTCGTCTTCGATCGAGATCTGGTTGCTGTCGTAGATGACGACGAGGTTGCCGAGCTCCTGGTGTCCGGCGAGCGACGAGGCCTCGCTGGTGACGCCCTCTTCCATGTCGCCGTCGCCGGCGATGACGTAGACGAAGTGGTCGAAGGGGCTGGTGCCGGCATCGGCGTCCGGGTCGAACAGTCCGCGCTCGTAGCGGGACGCGTATGCGAACCCGACCGAGGAGGAGATTCCCTGTCCGAGTGGACCCGTGGTGATCTCCACGCCATCGGTGTGGCCGTACTCGGGGTGGCCAGGGGTCTTGGAGCCCCAGGTGCGCAGCTCTTCGAGGTCTTTCAGTTCGAGCCCGTAGCCGCCGTAGTAGAACTGGATGTACTGGGTGAGCGATGAATGACCGACCGAGAGGATGAATCGGTCGCGCCCGATCCACTTGTTGTCGCTGGGGTCGCGGCGCATGACCTTTTGGAACAGCAGGTACGCGGCGGGAGCGAGGCTCATGGCCGTACCGGGGTGCCCGTTGCCAACCTTCTCGACGGCGTCGGCCGCGAGGATGCGGGCCGTGTCCACGGCCTTCTCGTCGATGGGATCCCACTGGAAAGCTGCCACGAAAATCGACCCTTCTATTTCACGGCAAACCCGAAGGATCGTGCCGTTGTTGTCGTTTCACTTGCCAGACTTCCTCGGCACCACCGCGGGCGGCCCAACTTGCTCGGCACATTCGACGAGGACAGGGACTGGGCGGGGAGCCTGCGGCTGGCAAGCACATTCAAGTATAGAGAAAGCCCGGGGTGACTGCGCCGTGTGTGGAGGAGTCCTGGGCATCCGGCACAGAACGTACACCGTACAATCGAATTCAGGACCCCGGTGGTTAGAGGAGTAATGGACGTAGCTGTAGGCACGCGGCAACCGCGCGAGCGCATCGGCTTCGCTCGAAAGGCACGGGCGTACGTCGCCCTCACCAAACCACGGGTCATCGAGCTGCTCCTCGTCACGACAGCGCCGGTAATGATTCTCGCGCAGGGCGGCATTCCGAACCTCTGGCTGGTGCTCGGAACCCTGGTCGGTGGAGCGCTCAGCGCCGGGGCCGCCGGAGCCTTCAACTGTTACATCGACCGCGATATCGACCGGGTAATGAAGCGCACCAGCACCCGCCCGCTGGTCACCGGCGAGTTGACTGACCGCGAGGCTCTCGTCTTCGCCTGGGTGCTCGGTGTCGTCTCGACGCTGTGGCTCGGCATTCTCATCAACTGGCTGGCTGCGGGCCTGTCGGTCGCGGCCGTGCTCTTCTACGTGCTCATCTACACGTTGGTGCTCAAGCGCCGCACCCCGCAGAACATCGTCTGGGGTGGCGCTGCCGGCTGCATGCCGGTGCTGATCGGCTGGGCCGCCGTCCAGGATTCGCTCAACTGGGTTCCCTTCATCCTTTTCGGCATCGTGTTCCTCTGGACTCCACCGCACTACTGGCCGCTCTCCATGCGCTACCGCGCGGACTACGCGTCGGTCAACGTGCCGATGCTGGCGGTCGTCCGCGGGCGGACCGTCGTCGGACTGCAGGTGGTCCTCTACGCGTGGGCGACGGTCGCCTGCTCGCTGCTGCTGGTTCCCGTCGCGCACATGGGCATCCTGTACACCGCGGTCGCGGTTGCTGCGGGGGCCTGGTTCGTGATCGAGTCGCACCGTCTCTACTCGATGGCGATCCGGCATGGCGAAGTGCATCCGATGCGGGTCTTCCACAGCTCCATCACCTACCTCACGGTTCTCTTCGTGGCGGTCGGCGTCGATCCGTTGCTTCCGTTCGTCCGGTTCTGAGCGTGAAAACTCCTTTCGCACGGATTGCTGAGAAAGTGACCCTCGGTCCCCGCGCTCTGAGGTGGGGCACGACCGCGGCGCTCGTGATGAGTGTCCTCATCGTGCTCGGCGGAGCCGTGGTGCGCGTCACCGGCTCCGGACTCGGTTGCCCCACTTGGCCGGCCTGCGATGTGACATCTCTCGCCCCCACGCCCGCCCTGGGAATTCACGGAGTGATCGAGTTCGCCAATCGCCTGTTCACCGGATTCCTCGTGGTGGGCGTCGGCTGGGCGATCGTGGCCGCCCGCCTGCAGAAGCCGCGCAACCGGGGGCTAACCCGGCTGGCCTGGTCGCAGTTCTGGCTGGTCGTCGCCAACGCGATCGCCGGCGGCGTCTCGGTTCTCGCGAAGCTCAACCCGTGGGTGGTCGCGCTCCACTTCATGCTGGCCATCGCGCTGCTCACCACGACGACACTCACCTGGCATCGGGCGAGGCAGCCCGCGGTAGCCGCGCCTCGGCTCGGCAGGCCGGCGGTCGGCCTCAGCTGGGTTCTCGTCGGAACCACACTCGCGCTCATCGTCGTCGGTACCCTCGTCACCGGAACGGGACCGCACTCGGGTGACTCGGCCGAGGTGCAGCGAATGCCCTTCGTGTGGGCAGACGTGACGATCTTCCACGCTGTGCTCGGTACCCTCACGCTGCTGGTGGCGATCGCGCTGTTCGTGATCGCGAGTCGTGATCCCAACGGCCGTCTCGTGCGCCGACGCACAGCGTTCTTTGTGATCGTGGTGGTGCTTCAGGGTGCCGTAGGAACCATCCAGGCGCTGAACGGCTTGCCTGAGGCTCTCGTCGCCATCCACCTGCTCGGCGCGACGCTGGTCTGGATCGGTGCGCTGCGTGTTCTGCTCGACGCCAACCCGGGCCTGTTTCGCGGACAGGACACGTCGTCGCAGCGCTCCGCGACGAATACCGTCGCAGCCCGCTAACCGGCGGACGACCCTGTAGAATTGGATGGTCCCGCACTGCGGGATATCGCACCAGGCCCGGCTAAGTCAGCCGGGTGCCTGTGCCCGAGTTCATAGCCTGCTGAACAGGTGATGGGTAAGGGAATGACGGGGCCGTCGGCCCGGTTATCGCAGGCAGGAAAGAGGTATTGGCATGTCAGACATCCTGATCGATCGTCCGGAACTCGAAAGCCTCGGCATCTATGAGTTCGGGTGGTCAGACTCCGACGTAGCAGGGGCATCCGCGAAACGCGGCATCTCGCCCGAAGTGGTCGCCGACATCTCCACCCTCAAGAGCGAGCCGGAGTGGATGCTGAAAAGGCGCCTGAAGGCACTCGCGCTGTTCTACAAAAAGCCCATGCCCGCCTGGGGCGCCGATCTCTCCGGCATCGACTTCGACAACATCAAATACTTCGTCCGGTCAACCGAGAAGCAGGCCCAGACCTGGGAAGACCTGCCCGACGACATCAAGAACACCTACGAGAAGCTCGGTATCCCCGAGGCCGAGCGCCAGCGCCTGGTCGGCGGTGTCGCCGCCCAATACGAGTCCGAGGTCGTGTACCACACGATCAACAAGGAGCTCGAGGAGAAGGGTGTGCTGTTCCTCGACACCGACACCGCACTGAAGGAATACCCGGAGATCTTCGAGGAGTATTTCGGCACGGTCATCCCGGCCGGCGACAACAAGTTCGCTGCGCTCAACAGCGCGGTGTGGTCGGGTGGATCGTTCGTCTACGTGCCCAAGGGCGTTCACGTCTCGATCCCGCTGCAGGCGTACTTCCGCATCAACACCGAGAACATGGGCCAGTTCGAGCGCACGCTGATCATCGCCGACGAGGGTTCGTACGTGCACTACATCGAGGGTTGCACCGCGCCGATCTACAAGTCGGACTCGCTGCACTCCGCGGTCGTCGAGATCATCGTGAAGAAGAACGCGCGCGTTCGCTACACGACCATCCAGAACTGGTCGAACAACGTCTACAACCTGGTCACCAAGCGCGCCATCGCGCACGAGGGCGCGACCATGGAGTGGATCGACGGCAACATCGGCTCCAAGGTGACGATGAAGTACCCGTCCATCTACCTGGTGGGGGAGCACGCAAAGGGCGAGACCCTGTCCGTCGCCTTCGCCGGCCCCGGCGAGCACCAGGATGCCGGCGCCAAGATGATCCACATGGCGACGTACACGCCGTCGTCGATCGTCTCCAAGT
>JAODAT010000073.1 GCA_025463565.1 Microbacteriaceae bacterium | reverse complement strand
GCACTCGACGACCAGTCGGCGTTCATCGCGAGCCTCGGCAGCAGTCGGTCGCCACGGATGCGGGATGTGCTCAGCACGATCCAATCCGACCAGGATGCGATCATCCGCGCCGGGTCCCGCGGGGCGCTCGTGGTCGACGGCGGACCGGGCACCGGCAAGACGGTTGTGGCCCTGCACCGCGCCGCCTACCTGCTCTACTCCGACGCCCGGATCAGCCAGGGCGGCGGAGTGCTGTTCATCGGTCCGAGCCGCGGCTATCTCTCCTACGTCGACGACGTTCTGCCGAGCCTCGGCGAGGAGAGCGTGCAGATCTCGACGCTGCGCGACCTGGTTGTGGAAGGCGCAGTGCTGGAAGGCGCGGATGTCGAGAGTGCAGATGTCGAGGCGGAGTCCAGCAGGGAGGTCGCGACGCTGAAGGCGTCGAGCGAGTTGCTCGCGGCCGTGGAGGCGGCCGTCGCGTACTACGAACGGCCTCCGTCGAAGACGCTCATGGTCGAGACCCCCTGGGCGGACATCCGCATCACTCCCGACGAGTGGGCGGACGCGTTCGGTGCCGCGGATGCCGGCGCCACGCACAACGAGGCCCGCGGCGAGGTATGGGAGGCGCTGCTCGAAATCGCTGCCAATCAATTCGATGAGGACGAGGTGCCGCCCCACCTGTTGCGCCGTACCCTCGAGCAGAGCGAGGAGCTGTCCCGCACGTTCGCGCGCACCTGGCCGCTGCTCGACCCGGCCGGGGTGCTCGCCGACCTCTGGTCGGTGCCCGCCTACCTGCGACGCTGTGCGCCGAAGCTGACCGAGGCCCAGGTGGGGATGCTGCAGCGCGAGCACCCGAGAGCGTGGACGCTCAGCGACCTGCCCCTGCTCGACGCGGCGCGGCACCGCATCGGGGATCCCGACGCCGCCCGCCGCGACCGAGCCCGTGCGGCCGAACTGCAGCACACTCGCGAACAGATGGACGACGTCATCGCGGACCTCATCGCGTCCGACGACAGCGAGATGCAGGTCATGTCGATGCTGCGACGACCCGACGCGCGCAACAGCCTGGACGACGACTCCGCCCTGCCATCCGCCCATCCCGACCTGCTCGCCGGTCCGTTCGCGCACATCATCGTCGATGAGGCGCAGGAACTGACCGATGCCGAGTGGGCGATGCTCCTGCGGCGGTGCCCGTCGCGAAGTTTCACGATCGTCGGCGACCGTGCCCAGGCCCGCAACGGGTTCCCGGAGAGCTGGCAGGACCGTCTCACGCGGGTCGCCCTTCCCAACTCGAGTGTCGCGTCGCTGAGCGTGAACTACCGAACGCCCAGCGAGGTGATGGCGGTCGCGGAGCCGGTCATCCGCGCGGTGGTGCCCGACGCCAATGTGCCGGTGTCGATCCGCGACAGCGGCATTCCGGTGACCTGGGCGAAGCGCGAAGAACTGGATGGGTTCGTGGAGACCTGGCTGGCCGACCACGACGGTCTCGCCTGCGTGATCGGTCTCCCGTACCCGAGCTCGACCAGGGTGCGGTCACTGACCCCGGCGCAGTCGAAGGGGCTCGAGTTCGATCTTGTCGTGATCGTCGGCGAGATCGAGAACGCCGTCGATCGCTATGTCGCGATGACGCGAGCGACGCAGCAGCTGGTGATCGTTACCTGAGGTCCGCGCTGTGCGAGCCCAGCCGGCCCGCCAGCGCGTCGAGTGTCTCGCGGGTGTCGGCATCCATCCGCAGTCCGGACTCGGCGGGCAGGTCGAGCAGGAAATAGCCGGCGGCACGATGCAGCTGCGCCGAGCCGGGTCCGAAGGCGGGGTTGTGGGCCGCGCCGTCCGCCGCGGTGATGAGCGTCGTTCCGGTGCCCTCGGCATCCGGCACCATGGCGAGCTCGTGCAAGCGGGCCTGTTCAAGGGCCGCACCGAGTTCCGCCGGAGTCAGCGCCGGCAGGTCGCCGAGCAGCACGGCGATACCCCGCCCCGGCGCAGCCATCTCCGAGGCGGTCTCCACCCCGAGCTCGACGGCCGAGCTGAGGCCGGCCGGTTCGTCTTCGATGAGCACCAGCGCCTCGGTCTCGTCGAAGACCACGGATGCCGCCTCGCTCGTCACCACGAGCACACCGCTCACGCCGGGCGTCGCCAGCGCGGCGGCGACGGTGTCGAGCGCGATCGCGATAGCGAGCGCGGAGTTGTCCCCCGAGCCGAGCCGACTTTTCGCGCCGGCCGTTCCCTTCACCGGGACGACCACCACCCAGTCGGAGGTCGGTGCGGGAACGTGAGACTCAGACGCCGGCTTGCCGGTCTTGCGGATGCCGGTGGTCGTGGGTGGACGGCTCGCCGGGTCGCGATACTCGCCACCGAACGATGCCTTAACCACGCTGTGCCTTAATCACGCTGCGCCTTAACCATTGGCGGCCTTCCCCGCTTCGAACCCGAGTGCGTACGCCTCGTCGGTGCCCAGTCGGAACATGTCGTTCTCCCCGTTGCGCACCAGCACGCGAGCGCCGGGCGAGTTCGCGTCCAGGAGGTGTTCGAGGCCGCGCACCACTGCGACGGGCAGTCCGGTGCTCTTGCGCTTCACGAGGTCGGCGGCGGAGGCGATCTCATCGCCGACGGCGGGTGCCGTGACGTCGAGCCGGCGACCCTGGGCGTCGAGGGTGCCGCGCAGGTCTTCGAGCGGCTGCACGCCGCTCGCGCCGATCGCGACATCCGTCTGGCCTTCCCGCCATGCGCGCCCGAGGGTGTCGGTGATGATGACACCGAGCCGCAGGCCGAAACGCGTCTCGAGCGCTTCACGAAGGCGGGCGGCGGAGGCGTCCGGGTCGACCGGCAGCAGCAGCACTGTGCCTTCCGGGGTATTGGACCCGTCGACCCCGGCGGCGGCGGCGACGATGCCGAGCCGGTTCTCGACGATTCGGGTGACCCCGCCGGGAAAGGCCCGTGTCGCGACAACGCGCACGGTCTCGTCGGTGATGGCCTGCTCGCGATCCTCGGCCTGCAGCACGCGACCCTCGGCTTTCGACACGATCTTGGAGGTGACGGCGAGGATGTCCCCGCTCTGCAGCAGGCCGGCCGCGGCTTCACCGATGATCCAGGCCAGGTCGTCGCCCGGCGAGATCTCGCCGATACCCTCGAGTGCGAATACGGTCAGCATCACTTCACCAGTTTCGGCAGGATGTCGCGCCCCGCGGTTTCGATCCACTCGGCCTGGTTGCGGCCGACGTTGTGCAGGTAGACGCGGTCGAACCCCAGGTCGAGGTAGCGCTGGAGGTGGGCGCGATGCACGTCAGGGTCGGCGCTCACCAGCATCCGCCCCTCGAAGTCTTCCGGACGCACCAGGCGAGCCAGTTGCTCGAATTCGAACGGCGAGCGGATGTCGCTGCGCGGAAACCGCATGCCGCCGTTCGGCCACTCGGTGAGCGCGTTCGTCATCGCCTGCTCCTCGGTCTCGGCCCACGACACGTGAAGCCGCAGCA
>JAODAT010000001.1 GCA_025463565.1 Microbacteriaceae bacterium | reverse complement strand
CGTCGGTGCGGGAACGGATGACGAGGGCCACCACGGAACACTATCGCCGATCCCGTTGTATGCTGGAGGGCTGCCACGGCAGTTTTGACAACTCAACAGCGCGCGGTAGCGACCCACCTTTGCAGTTCTATTAACTGCGCGGGTGCACATGGGGATGATCGGTTTCGACATTGCCTGCGTGAGTGTGAGAAGCGGGTCGAGGATGCAGGGTTATCTCGTTAACGATCTCTGCAAAAAATAAGTGCGAAATCTAACAGCACTGTTTCTGCTCAGGCAGACTTCGCCCTCGCGGCGTAAGTTCTTCCCAAGCAACTTATAGAAACCGTCAGTCCGGCGATGCTCTCTAGCCGGGTCCTGGCGTAATCCAGAGAGATTGCTTCGGTGTTTCGCCTGTAGGGCACCGAGGGACTAAAACTTGGGCTGGGCTTGTCGGATTAGCTGTTCGTGGCAAATTCCGGAGCCGAGTAAAACGTCTTCACGAACTACGCCCGTAGAAGGCATATGACCACAGCAGTGGACGGGGGTTCAATTCCCCCCATCTCCACCGTCGGTCGCTACCGCGCACTGTTGGGAATTTCCCGAAGCCACAACCGGCACGAAAAGTAGCGTGAAGCAAGCCGCTACCGCTTCTGATCAGACACGGCATTGCCGGTCTCCAGCGTCGAATTTCCGCAACGGTCCGTAACTATTCGATCACGGCGTTCGAGTGTTGTCCCGTAGGTACTGCATCCACCACAAAAGTTCGTATGTACCGCGAGTTTGTCTTGTTTACAGGGACTCGACGAAGCACCCAAGGTTGCCGCACGGCCTCAAAGATGAGATCGTAGACAAAGGAGCAACTATGCAACGATCACGAGGAAAAACCACAGTCGTTATGTCAGCTACGGCGCTCCTCGCCGTTGGACTCCTGGCTGGTTGTACGTCGACGACTGCGGCAACCGGCGGAGCTACCAACGCCGTCGTTCCCGGAGTAAGCGCCAAGCAGATAACGCTCGGTGCGCTCGTACCTCTCACCGGGCAGTTCGCGGCCGGAGCCGAGGCATCTCTGGACGGTGTGAACCTCTATTGGAAGTCCATCAACGCGGCGGGCGGCGTATGCGGGCGGAAGGTGAACGTGATCGCTCGCGACACCGCGTACGATCCGCAGAAGACTGTCACCGCGTACGCAGCGATCAACACCCAGATACTGGGCATTCAGCTGCTGACGGGAACGCCCACGACGGAGGCGGTGCTGCCGCAACTCTCGCAGGATGGCATGGTCGCGGTTCCGATGAGCTGGTCACCTGACCTTCTGGGAAAAGCGTCGCTACCCATTCCGGGAACAACCTACGACGTCGACATGATGAACGCCGTCGACTACCTGTTGGGGTCAGGCCAACTGAAAAAGGGCGACTCGATCGGATACGTGTACTTTCAGGGAGACTTCGGAAGTGCGGGCCTCGCTGGTGCCACCTACGCCGCGAAGCTGAACGGCGTCACCGTGCACCCCTATCAGGTCGATCCGACCGTGACCGATCTCAGTTCGCAGGTCAGCCAAATGGCGAGCGATCACGATAGCGCAATTTTCATGAGCGCCAGTCCGCCCCTCCTGGCGAACGCAGCGGCACTGTCCCAGACAGACGGATTCACCGTGCCGATCGTTGTGCCGACGCCGACCTACGTGCCGGAACTGCTCGCCAGCCCCGCCGCGGCCCAGATCGCCGAGCGCACGATCGTCGTGAGCCCATACAACGCCTGGTCTGCAACTGCGCCGGGAGTTAAGGCTCTTCGTGCCGACTTCGCGAAGGCAGGTGACAAGACCGATCCGCAACAGTTCGACATCGCTGGTTACGCGGCGGCGACCCTCATGCACAGCGCTCTGAAGGCGGCCTGCGCGAAGGGACCGTTGACCCGGGCCTCGCTGAAGACAGCGTTCGCACGTGTCAGTTCGCTCAACATGAACGGACTCTCGGTCGACCTCTCCCTTACTGACCGGTCTGTTCCGCCGTCGCTTTCGGACTACTTCCTGAAGGCGGACAAGAGCGCTGTCGGTGGATTGACGCCGATGATGGATCAGCCGTACAAGGGCAAGGACGCGAAGCCTCTCCTCACGGGGAAGTAAGTTCACCAATGCTGCGTCCCTCGTCCCGAACGCGGCTCACGAGTAGTAACGGTTCTGCCGGCGACACCAGATCGCCGGCAGAACCACTCCTGAGCGTCCGCAATCTCTCTGTCCGGTATGGCGCCACTATCGCGGCGCTCACCGGCGTCACCCTCGACGTCACTGCGGGGTCTATCACCGCGGTGCTGGGTGGGAATGGTGCGGGCAAGACGACACTGATCCGCGCAATCTCCGGCAATCTGTCTCGACATTCCGGGAGCGTGCTCGCCGGGGACGTCCTGTTCGACGGTCGATCTCTGCTCCCATTGAGTCCCGAGCGCAGGACCCGCGCCGGAGTGGTGCAGGTTCCCGAGGGACGTCGCATATTCGCACGGCTCACAGTGACCGAAAATCTGAGAGTCGGACGTTTTGGGAATCCACACCGTCACGCCGTTGGTGATGTGGACCGCATCTTCGAGATATTCCCCACGCTGGCGAAGAAGCGTCGGTTGCGTGGTGCTCTGCTCTCCGGGGGCGAACAACAGATGCTTGCTATCGGACGCGCGCTGATGGCCTCACCGCGTCTGCTGTTGCTCGACGAGCCCACCCTGGGGCTCGCGCCGCTGATCATCGATCAGATCGGCGAACTTCTCGGCGGTATCCGTGCGGAAGGTACGACTCTGCTCCTTGTCGAGCAAAATGCCGGGGTCGCCCTGGATCTGGCTGACACCGCCTACGTATTGTCCGCCGGATCCGTGGCCCTGTCGGGTTCATCGGCCCAACTGCGCGACGACGAACGCGTGCGCGGACTCTACTTCGGGGACGAAAGTCTGCTGCCCGACGGGACGGAGGATCGATGATCCTGAAACAGACGGTTGGCGCACGTCTGGACGTGACAGGCGTGACGGTGCGCTTCTCGGGAGTTCACGTGCTCGAGGATGTCTCCTTTTCGGCCGAGCCAGGCACGGTTCATGCTCTCATCGGCCCCAACGGGGCCGGAAAATCGACTCTGTTCAACGTGCTTTCGGGTATCTATCGCCCGATGGTCGGCAGCGTCATGATCGACGATCGGGAGATCATCGGACTGAAGCCATTCCAGGTGGCACGGGCGGGTTTGGGTCGCGCGTTTCAGAACGGCTCGATGTTCGGCAGCCTCACCGTTGAAGAAAACCTTCTTCTGGGAAGACATCGGCTCACTCGGGCGGGTGTGATCAGCAGCGGGCTGGGGCTGCCGTCTGCCCGAGCAGAACAGCGCGACGCCCGTGTGAAAGTACGCGAAACAGCGGAATTCCTCGAGATCGACCATCTACTGGCGAGGACATCCGGAGACCTGTCCTATGGAGACGCGAAGCGTGTCGATGTGGCTCGCGCCCTGTGCACCGAGCCCCGTCTCTTGCTGCTCGACGAACCTGGCGCGGGAATGCACACCCGGGAGAAACTCGCCATGCGATCGACGATCAGCCGGATCGCACGCGAGTTGGGAACCACGATTCTTCTTGTCGAGCACGACATGGGGCTGGTCATGGGCATCTCGGACCGGATCACCGTTCTCGACTTCGGCACCGTCCTCATCACCAGCTCTCCCGACGAGGTTCGCAATGACGCCAGAGTAATCGAGGCCTATCTCGGGCACTCCACCGCGCGAAAAGGAATTCCGAAGCCGCGAATGAATGGAAAGCAATGATCGAATTCACGTCTCTGATCGTCAACGGGATCTCGGTCGGAGCTATCTACGCTCTTGTCGCGCTTGGCGTGGTGATCATTTTCAAGTCCACTGAAATAGTCAATTTTGCGCATCCATCGCTTTTGGTCTTTGGCACTCTCATAGTGGCGACCGCATACAACGGTCTCCACCTTCCGTTTTATGTAGCGGCGATTGCCGGCGTAGGTATCTCGGCTCTGCTTGGCGTGGCGATCGATCGTGTACTTGTGCGGCCGTTCTACAAGAAACGGGCGATCATCGCCGCGGGAATCATGACGATAGGGCTCTCAATCGTCATTGACACGCTCACGACCAACCAGATCGGGGCCCAAATTCTGTCGGCGGGCAACCCGCTGGGGTCAAGCACGATCTCGATTCTGAGTACGTCGATACCGCTCGCTCGCCTTGCCGCTCTCGCCACCGCGATCGTTCTTCTGATGGCTTTCTATCTCTGGCTGCAGCGAAGCGATTTTGGTGTCGCGATGCGCGCCGCAGCGGATGATCCGGAAACGGCGTCTCTGATGGGTGTCCGGTTGAGTCGGGTCACGATGATCTCGTGGGCAATCGCCTCCGCGCTGGCCGTTGTCGCCGGCATCTTCCTGGTGTCCTACCCGAGCGCGGGCCTGGATGTGAGCGTAGGAGCCGTCTCTCTGCAAGCGATACCTGCCGCGATCATCGGCGGTCTCGACTCCACCACCGGCGCGGTCGTCGGGGGTCTCGCGGTTGGCCTGACGCAGGTGCTCACACTGGGTTATCAACATCAGTTGGCGTTCCTTGGCCTCAGTTTCAGCCAGGCCGCGCCGTACATCCTCATGCTCCTTGTTCTGCTCATCAGGCCCGCCGGCCTCTTCGGGACGAAGGAGGTCTCACGTGTCTAAATTCCGTGATTGGCGTGGACGGCGCTGGGTCATCCTGGCAGCGGTCGTTCTGCTTGGCCTGGCCCTTCCAGCGATCCTCGATCCCTATTGGATTCAGCTGGGTGCTCTGATCTTCGCGGCGAGCATCGGTTCGATCGGTCTCATGCTTCTGTTTGGTCGAGTGGGTCAGCTTTCGTTCGGGCACTCGTTCTTTCTCGCGGTCGGGGCATACAGCTACGTCTGGATCGCGAGCCCTGGCAATGATGGCTCAGGCTGGGGACTCGGTCTTCCGAGCCTTCTGGCAATACCGCTCGCGATGGGCATTGCCGCAATTGCGGGGTTGATCTTCAGCCCGATTGCCTCGCGGATGAAGGGTCTGACTCTCGGTCTTGCAACGCTGTCGCTCGTCTTCATCGGCGTTTGGCTCCTGAATACGCTTGAACCACTGACGGGAGGCTACAACGGTCGAAACGCACCCCCGCTGCAGATCGGCGCCTTCTCATCGCTGGGCTCGAATATTTCCGTTCTGGGGGTTCCGATCGGATCCGCGCAGTTCCTCTGGTACGTCACGCTCGCTCTGCTCGCGGCCGTCGGTGCGTTCACCGTCACGCTCCTCAAGGGACGCATCGGCCGCGCGTTCACCGCAATCAGGGATGCAGAGGTCCACGCCGCTGCGCTGGGCGTCGAGGTGGCGCGGTATCGCGCTATCGCATTTACCATCTCGAGCGCGTATGCCGGACTGGCCGGCGTGCTGCTGGCAATCATCATCCAGCGCCTGACGCCGGGCTACTGGGGACTAAGCCTGACACTCAGTTACCTGGCAATGATCGTAATCGGGGGTTTGCGTTCTGTCTCCGGCGCCATCGTCGGGGCGGTGGTCGTCATGGGACTGCCGGCTGTGCTTCAGCTGTACGGGTACGCGATTCCCGGAGTGGGAAGCGAGGGCGGCACGGGGTTAGGGCCGGCTGTAGTCGCACAGGTCGCTTATGGGGCAGTGGTAGTTGTTGTCCTCATGTTTGCGCCCGATGGACTCGTGGGGCTTCTAGCCCGGCTTGTGCCCAAGCGCTGGCGAGTGTCCGGCGAGGTGCCGCCCACCTCGGTTCGGTAGCCGAGGGACCCGCGTGAAATGACGATCGGATACACGCTCGCCCAGTTGCAATACTTCTGCATGGTTGCCGAACTCGGCTCGTTCAGCGCGGCGGCAAGTGCGCAGCACGTGTCTGCCAATGCCGTGTCGTCGGCGATCACCGCGCTCGAAGAGTCGCTCGGCACAAAGCTCTGCGTGCGAAGAAGGGCACACGGCGTTGCATTGACTTCGAGTGGACAGATTCTCTATGGCCAGGCCAAGGACGTCCTCGCGCGGGCGGAGGAGCTGTTCCTGTCGGTCGCGGACGATGACACGGAGTCGGTGAGGCCGATCAGCCTGGGTTGTGACTCCGCACTCGCGTCCACGGTGCTGGTTCGGCTGGTGGAAACTTTTGCGAAAAGACATCCGCGAGTGGCCCTGAAAGTCGTCGTAGATCCACAGGATGTTCTCGTCGGCCAGCTCTGTGACGGTGAACTCGATTGCGCGATCCTGTACGACAGTGGATTGCCCACGATTCTGGAAAAGCGCGAGCTGTACAGAAGAACGGCCCACGTTGTGCTCAGTAAGCAACACAGGCTTTCATCGCGCAAATCGGTCAACCTGCGCGAGCTCGCGCAGGACCCGCTTGTGCTGCTCGACATCAATCCCAGCAGGGACTATATCCTTCGGTTGATCAGGGGGTCCGGTGTCACTCCTGACGTGCACTACGAAGTGAGCGATCGTGAGATTGCGAAGGCCCTCGTGGCGCGCAACCTCGGCTACAGCGTTTCCGTGCTCGACCCGGTTGTTGACAGGAATGAGAGCGGTCTGGCGCTGGTGCGCGTGCCGATCGCCCCGAAACCGTCCGACGAGGCGATGGTCATCGCCTGGGCGGCGGCTTCCTCGGCGAACGCGCGAGTGGTGGAAATGGTGGATATCGCTACCCAGCAGGTGGCGCACTCGAGAGCCTGGGGAGGCTAGGTCGCTACCGCGTGGTGTTGCGTCTTCCCCGCAACCACTCGACGATCCGCAGATCGTCGAGCCCGAAGCGGCCGTTCGGAAGTGCGGCACGGATGCTGTCGTCATCGAATCTGCGCCATGGCCGGATTCCGACCGGAGCCTCGGGCGCGAACGGCGCGGCCTCGTTGACGCCTTCGTCGAGCATCCGCGCCTGGGCTTTCGCCACGAGCGGCACCACCATGGCCCACTCGGTCAGCTGGGCGAGAACCTTGATCGTCCAGACCGGCATGGGCACGAACATCGGACGTTGTCCGGCCACGCGGGCGATCCGCCGGACGGATTCGCCTAGCGTGAACTCCTCCGCGCCCATGACGGCCACCGTCGCCTCAGCGATGCGCCCCTCGATCGCGGCGACCAGCACGTCGACGGCGTCTGCGACCGGTATCGGTCGCACGAGCCGTTCGCGGAAGCCGACGGTGCCGAAGACCGGAACGGTGCGAACCGCGCGGGTCACGTGATTCACCATGTGGTCGCCAGGACCATAGATCATGCCGCACTTGAGAATCGTGTGGTCGATGCCGGAGGTGCGAATGAGCTCTTCGGCGGCCCACTTGGTCTCGTGGTACCCCGAGCCGCAGTCCGGTCGCGCACGAAGGAAGCTGACCATGACGATTCGCTTCACGCCGGCTCGCTGTGCTGCCTCGATCACCGCGCGCGTGCCGTCCACGTGCACGTGTTGGAACGTTTGGTCGCCGATCTCGCGATTGATGCCGGCGCAGTGCGCGACGACGTCGCATCCCTCGAACGCCGTGGCAAGGGCATCCACATCGTCGATGGCGACCCCGGTCCTCCGGGAGATGATGACGGTGTCTGACGGATCGAGGCGCGTGGCCAGGTTTCGCCCGACGAATCCGGTCCCACCGGTGATGGCTACTCGCACGATCGCTCCTTCGCTTATTAGCTATATGGCTAAACACTATCTAGCTAAGGTGCTATATTGCAAATATGACCGATTCGGCGACTGACATCTTTTCAGCGCTCGCGCACCCCACGCGGCGGCAGATTCTGCAAGACCTCAAAGACGGTGAACTCGCGGCGGGCGAGATCGCGGCGCGGTTCCACGCAACCGGGCCCACGATCTCCCGCCACCTGAGCGTGCTGCGCCAGGCCGGGCTCGTCACCGAGCGACGGGACGCCAATCGCATCCTCTACTCCCTGGCCAGCGAACGGCTCGCCCTGTCGGTCGGCGACTTCCTCTCGACAGTGTGCCCGGAGCAGATCGTGCTCCGCGAGGTGCGTAAGCGCGGCGCCTCGCGCGCGGGCGAGCCCGTCGAGGCCTAGCCCAGACTAGATAGAGGCCGGGCGCCGGCTAGACGGAGCTAAGCAAACACCCTGAAGGTCAGCAGCTTGTAGACCGGCGTCAGCAGCGCGAGGAACGGCACTAGCAGGCGGAGCATGTAGACCAGCACGGTGAAGTCGGCAAAGCCGAACAGGCCGAAGAAGATGATTCCGATGACACCGAGAATGGCCGCGGCCAGCAGCTGCTTCATCGAGAGCAGGAACGGTGCGGCGAAACCGATCGATGCGAACACGATTCCGATGTCGGCCATGAAGCCGCGACCCTCGGGCGTTGGCAGCAGGTGCGTGCACGACCAGAGTGCGATCGCGATGCCCCAGAACAGCAGGAAGACGAGAGCAGCGAGGGGTTTCGGAATCGAACGCATGAGCCGATCTTATCGCGACGCCGCTAGGACTTTGGGTACGTTGATCCCTTGCCCTTGAGCGTGCCGACTACCGGTCCGTGTGGGTCGTACACGACGCACAGCACCTGGCGGTCGCCCTGCTTCCAGCTGTCAGACGAGGGGAAGTAATACGTGTAGTCGAGACTGGTCGTCTTGAGCGTCGCTCCGGTGAACTTCTCGTACGGGCCAAGACACTTCTGGTCGGCCGACTTCTCGACGATATCGCTGCCGGGGAACGCGGAATCCGCGCCCTTCAGCAGCACGCCGGCGATCACCTCGCTGTCGTGCGAGACCCGGCATTTCACGATCGGCACGCTGGTGACCGTGCCGGTGCCGTCTGCCGACTCGCCATCGTTGAGGCAGTCGCCGACCTTCATCGCAAACACGTTGGCTGTGGTCGCGGATGCGGTGGGCATAGCGCTGTGGGCCGCCGGCGCTGCTGTGCAGCCGGCCAGCATCAGTAACGCCAGAGCGGCGAGCACAGGCTTCACGAGCATGCGCTCACCTTAGCGCGGTGCGAGACGTGCCATCACGTCATCGTGGACACGTCCGTTGGTGGCAAGCGCGGAGCCGTGCCATGGCCCATCCTCGCCGTCGACCGCGGTGAACCGGCCCCCTGCCTCCTGCACGATCGGAGCGAGCGCTGCCATGTCGTAGACCTGCAGGTCGAACTCGCCAGACGCCTCGAGCTGGCCCTCCGCCACCATCATGTACGGCCACATGTCGCCGTAGTCACGGGTTCGCCAGACGGCGTGCGAGAGCTCGACCACCTGCGGCAGGCGGCCCGCGTCGTCCCAGCGGGAGAGTCCGCTCAGGCTGATCGAGGCATCGGCCAGTTCCGTGACCCCGGAGACGTGGATGCGCCGCTCGGTGCGTGTCGACCCGACGGTCTCTTCGATGAACGCTCCGCCGCCGGCGGCTGCCCACCAGCGCTTGCCGAGGGCCGGTGCGCTGACCACGCCGAGCACAGGCACGCCGTCGATCGCGAGAGCGATCAGCGTGGCCCAGACGGGCACACCGCGAACGTAATTCTTTGTGCCGTCGATCGGGTCGAGGATCCACTGGCGGTGCGCATCACCCTCGGTGCCGAACTCCTCGCCGAGGATGCCGTCGCCGGCCCGCGAATCCTGGATCGCGGCGCGCAGGGCGGTCTCGACCGCCTTGTCGGCATCCGACACCGGGCTCATGTCCGGCTTGGTCGTGACCACGAGGTCGGTGGCGCGAAAGCGATCCATCGAGATCTCGTCGGCCATGTCTGCGAGGGACCGTGCGAGAGCCAAATCGGAGGCGAGTGTCGGTTCGGAGGCGAGGGTCATCAGTTGTCTTTCGAGGAGAGGGAGGCGAGCATTCGTTGGAACGAGTCGAGGCGCTGTTCGCCCGCATCGCCGAGTTCGCCCCCGTCGTTGATGCGCTCGTTGAGCGCGCAGTCAGGGGCGTCGGGCAGGTGCGTGCAGCCGCGCGGACAGTCCTCGGCGATGGCGGCGAGGTCGGCGAACGACCGCAGGATGTTCTCGGGGTTCACGTGCCCGAGGCCGAACGAGCGTACGCCCGGGGTGTCGATGATCCAGCCATCCACGCCCACGCGGTAGGAGATGGTGGATGACGAGGTGTGCCGACCGCGCCCGGTGACGGTGTTGACGCGCCCGATCGCCCGGTTCGCGGTGGGAACAAGCGCGTTCACCAGGGTCGACTTGCCGACACCGGAGTGGCCGACCGCGACGGTCGAATGGCCGGAGAGCAGCGCGGTGATCTCCTCGGTCGGGGTGGCGCCGAGGCCGCTCGTGACGACGCGGATGTCGAGCCCGGTGAAGTTGGCCAAAAACTCCGTCGGGTCGGCCAGGTCGGTCTTGGTAATACAGAGGATCGGCGCGATGCCGGCATCGAAGGCCGCAACCAGGTAGCGATCGACGAGGCGCGGCCTCGGCTCCGGGTTCGCGGCGGCGACGACGATGAGCATCTGGTCCGCGTTCGCGACGATGATGCGCTCGACCTCGTCGGAGTCATCCGCGCTCCTGCGCAGCACGGTCGTGCGTGGCTGGATGCGCACGATGCGGGAGAGACTGCCGTCGACGCCGGTAGTGTCCCCGACGAGATCCACCCGGTCACCCGTCACGATGGCCTGTTTGCGCAGTTCGCTGGCGCGCGACGCGATCGCCTCGTGCTCCTCCGACCCCTCGCCGACGAGCACGGTGTAGCGGCCCCGGTCGACGGTGAGCACGCGGCCGGTGACCGCGTCGCTGTGCTCAGGGCGCGTCTTGGTGCGGGCGCGATTGCCCTTCGGATTCGGGCGATTGCGGGCTTCGTAGTCCGCGTACTTGTCCTCGTCGTCGTTCTCGTCGTCCGGGTCGAGCCAGCTCATCTAGAAGACCTGCAGTGGATCGATGGGCAGGGCCGCGCCGAGCGTCGAATTCCAGAGCGAGACGAACTGGGGGAGGGTCTTGCCGGTGGACGCGATGTCGTCAACCTCGACGCCCGGAACCGCCAGCCCGATGATCGCGCCGGCCGTCGCCATGCGGTGGTCGGCGTAGCTGTGCCAGAGGCCGCCATGAAGGGGAGTCGGCCGGATGACGAGGCCGTCCTCCGTCTCGGTCACGTCGCCACCGAGGCCGTTGATCTCCGTCGCGAGGGCCGCCAGGCGGTCCGTCTCGTGGCCCCGCAGGTGACCGATGCCGGTGAGCACCGTCTCGCTGTCGGCGAGTGCCGCCAGCGCGGCGATCGTCGGGGCGAGTTCGCTCGCGTTGTCGAGGGTGATCCCGTGGATGGCGCCGGTCCCGGTGACCGTGAGGGCGTCATCCGTCTGTTCCACTGTCGCGCCCATCGAGGCCAGGATCCCCGCCAGCTCGTCGCCGACCTGCGTGGTCTGGCGCGGCCATCCGGTGATCGTCACCGAGCCGCCGGCCACCAGCGCGGCGGCGAGGAACGGCCCGGCATTGGACAGGTCGGGCTCGATGGCCACCTCGATGCCGGCGATCGCGCCGTGCGGTACGAGCCAGACGCCCGGCTCTGGGCTCTTTACGTCGACTCCCCGCCGTGCAAGGGTCGCGATGGTCATCGCGATGTGGGCGAGGCTCGGAACCGCGGTGCCGACGTGTCGAAGCTCGAGGCCGTCATCGAACCGCGCGCCGGCGAGCAGCAGGCCCGACACGAACTGGCTGGAGGCGGAGGCGTCGATCTCGATGCGCCCGCCGGCGACGCGGCCGGTGCCGTAGAGACTGAAGGGCAGGCGACCGCGGCCGTCGTCGTTGACATCGACACCGAGCGCGCGCAGCGAATCGACGGTGGTGCGCATCGGTCGTGAGCGTGCGGCCTCATCGCCGTCGAACGCCACCGGCCCGAGGGCCAGCGCCGCGACGGGGGGCAGGAAGCGCATCACCGTGCCGGCCAGGCCGCAGTCGATGGAGGTGCCTCCGAGTAGTTCACCCGGCGTCACCAGAAGGTCGGCCCCGAACACTCCAGGGTCGGGGAGCTCTGTGATGGTGGTGCCGAGCGAGCGCAGTGCCTCGATCATCAGCGCCGTGTCGCGTGAGTGCAGGGGAGCGTGCAGCGTAGACGGCGAGTCCGCGAGCGCGGCGAGAACGAGTTCACGGTTGGTCAGCGATTTGGATCCGGGGATGCTGAGGCTCGCCGAGAGCGGGCCGGTCGCGACCGGCGCCGCCCACGGACCCGGATCGCCCTCGACCAGCTCGGTGGCGTCATCCCCGAACGGGTTGAATTCCGGGCCGGAATACTTGAATACCTGCATCGGTTACTAAGGGTATCGGCACTTCACGCAGTACTAAGGAAAAGCCAGTGACCCTCCTCATCGAACGCCCCCCGGCGGCCCTCCAGCCGTCCCTCGGGCGACGCCAAGTAAGATTGGCGCCGATGACGATTTCGATGGATGACGCGGTTCCGGAGCAGGCAGAAACGACCAAGGCGGTCGACGTCCGTTCGCTCTTCGAGGAGCAGGCGATCCCGTTCATGGACCAGCTGTACGCGGCGGGCCTGCGCATGACGCGCAACCCCGCCGATGCGTCCGACCTCGTGCAGGAGACCTTCGCGAAGGCCTACGCGGCGTTCGGCCAGTTCCAGCAGGGAACCAACCTGAAGGCGTGGCTGTACCGCATTCTCACGAACACCTTCATCAACAACTACCGCAAGAAGCAGCGCGACCCATACCAGGGCACGATCGACGACCTGGAGGATTGGCAGCTGGGCGGCGCGGAGTCCGTTACGCAGGGGCGTTCGACCCGCTCTGCCGAGGCGGAAGCGATCGACCACCTGCCCGACAGCGCGGTCAAAGACGCCCTGCAGTCGATTCCCGAAGATTTCCGCATGGCGGTCTATTTCGCCGATGTGGAGGGCTTCTCCTACCAGGAGATAGCCGACATCATGAAAACACCGGTTGGGACCGTCATGAGTCGCCTGCATCGTGGCAGGCGGATGCTTCGGGACCTGTTGGCCGACTACGCCACGGAACGCGGCATCGCCGTACCCGCGAGCAGTGGGCCTGCGTCGAGAAAGAGCGTGAAGAAATGACCGACTGCGGCTGCGACAAAGCGAAGGCCGAACTCGAGGAATACCTGCACCGCGAGCTGAGCGCGCAGGACTTCACCGACATCAGCGACCACCTGGCGACCTGTGCCGATTGCTCGGATGAGCACCTCATCGGTCTCACCCTCACCGCCAAGGTGCAGAAAGCATGCCAGGAGAAGGCGCCGGAGGAGCTCCGCGCGGCGGTGCTCAACCAGCTGCGCTAGCGCGGTAAAGCGGGTCGAACTTATCGAGACCTCACCGACGAGCAACCCGCTGGTGAGATTTCGATAAGCTCAATCCGCTTAAGCCCTCAGTTGACCGTGAGGGCGTGGTCGACGAGTTCAACCAGCTCCTGCGCGCTGCGCTTGCTCGACCCGGTGGCGGGAGACGCGGATGCCGCCCGTGACGCGACGGACACCGTGCGGCCGGGGGTGAGGTGTTTCGTCGCCTCGAGGCAGATGTACGGCCAGGCACCCTGGTTCTCCGGCTCCTCCTGCGCCCAGACGAGCTCCGCGTTCGGATACTCGTCGAGCACGGTGCGCAGCTGGTCCTTCGGCAGCGGGTAGTACTGTTCCAGCCGCACGAGGGCGACGTCTTTCAACTCGCGCTTCTCCGCCTCGACCAGCAGGTCGTAGTACAGCTTGCCGGCGACCATGACGACGCGCTTGATGCCCGCCTTGTCGGCCATTCCGTTCGCGCCGACGCGGGCATCGTCGATGACCGGCTCGAAGCGGCCGGAAATGAAGTCCGAAACCTCGCTGGTGGCACCCTTCAGGCGAAGCATCGCCTTCGGTGTGAAGACGATGAGCGGCCGGCGCGGTCGCGCGTATGCCTGCCGACGCAGCAGGTGGAAGTACGACGCGGGCGTCGACGGACGCGCGACGGTCATGTTGTTCTCGGCGCACAGCTGCAGGTAGCGCTCGATGCGCGCCGACGAGTGGTCCGGCCCCTGGCCCTCGTAGCCGTGCGGCAGCAGCAGCACGACACTCGAGCGCTGGCCCCACTTCTGCTCCGCCGACGAAATGAACTCGTCGATGACGCTCTGTGCACCATCGGCGAAGTCGCCGAACTGTGCCTCCCAGAGCACCAGGGCATCCGCGCGCTCGACCGAGTAGCCGTATTCGAAACCCATGGCGGCGTACTCGCTGAGCAGCGAGTCGTAGATCCAGAACCTGGCCTGGTTCTCGGCGAGGTTCGCGAGTGGAAGCCACTCCTGGCCGTTCATGCGGTCGTGCAGCACAGCGTGGCGCTGAACGAAAGTGCCGCGACGTGTGTCCTGACCGACCATTCGCACCGGGGTGCCCTCGACGAGCAGGGAACCGAGTGCGAGAAGTTCGCCGAAGGCCCAGTCGATCGAGCCGTTGCGGCTCATGTCGAGACGTTTCTTCAGCAGTTGCTGAAGTTTCGGGTGCACGGTGAACCCGGCCGGTGGGTTGTCGTGGGCGTCGCCGATGAGCTGGATGACGCCGTCGCTGACGGCGGTCGAGCTGGGTTCGCCGGAGGCGTCGTCCTGCTGCGACTCCGGGCGCTCGAGGTCGGCGACGGCGTTGCCGTCCTGCACGATGATCGGCATGGAGCCGGTCTGTGCCGCATGGGTCTCGGCGAAGGCGCGCTCGAGGCGGTCCTGGAAGTCGGCGTGGGCCGCCTCGTACTCCTCCTCGGTGATGTCGCCGCGGCCGACGAGGGCCTCGACGTACAGGGTGCGCACCGAACGCTTCGCCTCGATCAGGTTGTACATGAGCGGCTGCGTCATCGACGGGTCGTCGCCCTCGTTGTGCCCGCGTCGGCGATAGCAGATGAGGTCGATGACGACGTCACGGTGGAACTGCTGGCGGTACGCGAACGCTAGCTCGGAAACGCGCACAACGGCTTCGGGGTCGTCCCCATTCACATGGAAGATGGGGCACTGGATGGTTTTGGCGACATCCGTCGAGTAGACCGAGGTGCGACCCTCGCTCGGCGGTGTCGTGAAACCGACCTGGTTGTTGATGTTGACGTGGATGGTGCCGCCGGTGCGGTACGCCCGCAGCTGGGACATCTGCAGAACCTCGACCACGATGCCCTGGCCGGCCATGGCGGCGTCACCGTGCACCATGATCGGCAGGGTGCCGAAAGCGCCGATCGGGCCGCGGTCCTGCTTGGCGCGGACGATGCCCTCCATGACGCCGTCCACCGTCTCGAGGTGTGACGGGTTCGCGGCGAGGTACACCGGGATCTCGCTGCCGTCGAGCGCCGTGAATGTGCCCTCGGTGCCGAGGTGGTACTTCACGTCGCCGGAGCCCTGCACGGTGCGCGGGTCTTGCGTACCCTCGAACTCGCGGAAGATCTGGCCGTAGGTCTTGCCTGCAATGTTGGTGAGCGTGTTCAGGCGACCGCGGTGGGCCATGCCGATCACGGCCTCCTCGAGGTGCTCCTCGGCCGCGCCCTGCAGCAGCGCGTCGAGTAGTGCGATGTAGGACTCGCCGCCCTCCAGGCTGAAGCGCTTCTGGCCGACGTACTTGGTCTGCAGGAAAGTTTCGAACGCCTCGGCCTCGTTCAGCTTGCCGAGAATACGCAGCTGTTCGTCTTTGGTCGGTTTTGTGTACGGCTTCTCGACGTGGTCCTGGATCCAGCGACGCTGCTCCGGGTCCTGGATGTGCATGTACTCGATGCCGATGGTGCGGCAGTAGGAGTCACGCAGCACGCCGAGGATTTCGCGCAGTAGCGCGGAGCGCTTGCCGCCGAAACCGCCGGTGACGAACTCGCGGTCGAGGTCCCAGAAGGTGAGACCGTGATTGCTGATCTCGAGGTCGGGGTGCGAGCGCTGCTTGTACTCCAGCGGGTCGACGTCTGCCATGAGGTGGCCGCGCACGCGGAAGGAGTTGATGAGCTCCTGCACCCGAGCGACCTTGCCGACCTGGTTTGCGAGGTCGACGTGGATGTCCGCGGCCCAGTGGATCGGGTCGTACGGAATGCGCAGGTCGGCGAAGATGCCCTCGTAGAACCCGCGCTCGCCGATAAGCAGTTCGTGGATCTTCTTCAGGAACTCGCCCGACCCGGCGCCCTGGATGACGCGGTGATCGTAGGTGCTGGTGAGCGTGATGGTCTTGCCGATACCCAGGTCGGCGAGGGCGACCGGCGACATGCCCTGGAAAGCGGCGGGGTACTCGAGTGCGCCGGCGCCGACGATCGTTCCCGCGCCCTTCATGAGGCGCGGCACTGAGTGCTCGGTGCCGATCCCGCCGGGGTTGGTGAGCGAGATCGTGTTACCGGCGTAGTCGGCCGCGGTGAGCTTGTTGGCGCGACCGCGGGCGACGACGTCTTCGTAGGCGGCGAGGAACTCGGCGAAGTTCAGGGTCTCGCTGTTCTTGATGCCGGGCACGACGAGCGAACGGGTGCCGTCCGGCTTCGGGATGTCGATAGCGATGCCGAGATTGATGTGGGCCGGGGAGACGACCGAGGGCTTGCCGTCGGCCTCCTCGTAGAAGACGTTCTGGCTCGGGAAGTCTTTGAGCGTCTGCACGATCGCCCAGGCGAGCATGTGGGTGAACGACACCTTGCCGCCGCGAGCGCGCTTCAGGTGGTTGTTGATCACGATGCGGTTGTCGATCATGAGTTTCGCCGGAACCGTGCGCACGCTGGTGGCGGTCGGAACCGTGAGGCTCGCATCCATGTTCGCGGCGAGCGACTTAGACGCGCCCTTGAGTGCGGACACTACGTCTTGCGGCTCTGCCGACGCGGTCTCGTCCGTCACGGTGGCGATCGGTGCCGTCGGGGCCAGCGACGGTGCCTCGGCCGGGATCGGCTGCGGCTTGGGCTGCACCGAGGTGGTGCGCGCGATCGGCGTGCTGCCGGTGGCGGGAGCTGGGTCGGTGCCGGGCGCCACCGCGGCCGGTGCTGGCGCTGCGGTGACGGGCGCTCCGGTGCCGGGCGCTGCGGCGACCGGCGTTGCGGTGACCAAGGTCGGGGGTGCGAAGTCAGCGGGTGCCGTCGCCGGTGGAGCAAGAACTTCGGGCGTGGCGGTGGGCTGGCTCGCCTCGGTCGGCTTGACCTCGGCGGAAGGCGCAGCATCAGCGGCAGGCGCAGCCTGTTCTGTCGCGTGCTCGGTGGTGGTCTGGTGGTAGCTCTCGAGGATGGGCCACCAGGACTGGTCCACCGAGTTCTTGTCGACGACGTACCGCTCGTACATCTCGTCGACGAGCCATTCGTTGGCTCCGAATTCACCAGAGGAGCCGTCCTCTGGGATAAGTCCGGTTACTTGGCTAGTCACAGCCGACCGCCCACTCTCTGAATCGAAATCTTGACACGGAACATCTGTTACGGACCGCCCTTTGGTCACGCACCTTTCAAGCTTAAACCTTTTGCACGGGGCAACCGCCCCCCGAAGGGGGAGGCAGTACGTTTAAAATCATGGAGTTTTACGAGACGACGCCGAAGCACGACCTCACCTATTCGGACGTGTTCCTGGTGCCAAGTCACTCCGATGTCGGATCGCGCCTGAGCGTCTCGCTCGCGCCGCAGGACGGCACGGGCGCGACCATTCCGATCGTCTCCGCGAACATGAATTCGGTCACCGGTCCGCGCCTCGCGGCGACCCTCGCGCGCCGGGGCGGCCTCGGTGTGCTGCCGCAGGACCTTCACCTGCAGGATCTCGCAGCAGCCATCCGCTGGGTCAAAGACCAGCCGGTGGTCTTCGACGCCCCGATCGAGTTCCGCCCCGAGCAGAGTGTGGCCGAGGCGCTGCGCCTGGTGCCCGCTGTCGCGGGTCACGGAATCGCACTTCGGGACCAGTCCGGCGCGTTTCTCGGCTGCATCGAGGCGTCGCGGCTGGGGACCGCCCTGCCCGACGCGCGACTCGGCGACCTCCTGCACGGGCCCCTGACCTCGATCGATGCCGACGACATCACCAGCCCGCGAGCCGCATTCGACCTGATGATCGCCGCCGACCTCGAGTTCGCTCCCGTGCTGCACCACGGCGCCCTGGTCGGCACGCTCAGCCGCACGGGAGCGCTCCGCTCGACCCTCTACCAGCCGGCCCTCGACGGCAACGGGCGACTGCGGGTCGCCGCGGCCGTCGGCATCAACGGCGATGTGGAGAGCAAGGCCCGGGCGCTCGCCGCCGCCGGCGTCGACGTGCTCGTGCTCGACACCGCGCACGGTCACCAGGAGGGCATGCTGCGCGCCATCCGCACCGTCGCCGGTCTCGATCTCGGCCTGCCGATCGTTGCGGGAAACGTCGTGCCCGCCGCCGCCGTGAAAGACCTCGTCGGCGCGGGCGCCACCATCGTGAAGGTCGGGGTCGGCCCCGGTGCAATGTGCACGACCCGCATGATGACGGCGGTCGGCCGGCCGCAGTTCTCTGCGGTGCTGGAGACCGCCGCGGCGGCACGGGAGCTCGGCGCGCACGTCTGGGCGGATGGCGGTGTCCGCTACCCGAGAGACGTGGCGCTGGCCCTCGCGGCGGGGGCGGCATCCGTCATGATCGGATCCTGGTTCGCGGGAACGATCGAAGCTCCGGGAACCCTGGAGACGGATGCGGCGGGCCGCCTCTACAAAGAGAGCTGGGGCATGGCGTCGAGCAAGGCCGTGCACGAACGGTTCGATCGTCTCGACCCGTACGAACTCGCCCGCAAGGAGCTCTTCGCCGAGGGCATCTCGTCGTCGAAGATCTATCTCGACCCGTTGCGCCCCTCGCTCGAAGACCTGCTCGACATGATCACGTCGGGTGTGCGGTCCTCGCTCACCTACGCGGGTGCCGCGACGCTGGCAGAGTTCCACGAACGGGCCCTGGTCGGCATCCAGTCGGCGGCGGGGTATGAGGAAGGCAAAGCCCTCCCGGTCAGCTGGTAGCAGGAGCGGGTCGAGCTCGTCGAGACCTCACCAGCGGGAAACCAGTCGGTGAGGTCTCGACAAGCTCGACCCGCCCTCCCGTACACTCATGTAGATAATGGGCGACCCTCCGAGTAGCACCCGGGCATCATGACCTTTGAGCTGATCATGCTCGGCGTCGGGCTTCTCCTCACCGTGGGAACCGGTTTCTTCGTCGCCTCCGAGTTCTCGCTGGTGAACCTCAACCGCACCGATCTCGAGTCGCGCACGGCGCGGGGTGAAAAGGGCCTGGGGATGACCATCTCCGCCCTGCGCGTCACCTCCACACACCTCTCCAGCGCGCAGCTCGGCATCACGCTCACCACACTCCTCACCGGGTACACGATGGAGCCGGCGATCAGCTTCCTCTTGACCGCGCCGCTCACGGCGCTCGGGATCGCGAAGCCAGTCGTGGTGGTCGTGGCCTACGTCGTTGCGATCGTGCTCGCGACGCTCATCTCGATGATCATCGGTGAACTCGTGCCGAAGAACTTCGCCCTGGCGCTGCCGATCCCCACCGCCAAACTGGTCATCCCCTTCCAGGTGATCTTCACGACAGTCTTCCGGCCATTCGTGGCTCTTCTCAACGGGACGGCGAACGGCGTGCTGCGCCTGTTCGGGATCGAACCGAGGGAGGAGCTCTCGTCGGCGCGCACGGCGGAGGAACTGCGGTCGCTCGTGCGCCGTTCGGCCACCGAGGGCAGCCTCGATCGCGACACCGCAACGCTGCTCGCCCGCACCCTCGTGTTCAGCGAGCATGTCGCCAGCGACGTGATGACTCCGCGCCCCCGGCTCGCCAGCGTCGAGCGCACCCAGAGCGCCCAGACGGTGATCGACCTCGCGCGCACCACGGGCTACTCGCGATTCCCGGTGATCGATGACGGAATCGACGACGTCGTCGGGCTCGTGCACATCAAGCAGGCGGTCGCGGTGCCACGGGAGAAGCGCGCGGACGTACCGGTGTCCGCCCTCCAGTCGGACGCGCTGCGGGTACCGGAAACCATGAAGCTCGACCTGCTGCTCGGCGAGCTGAGGGGCCGCGGCTACCAGATGGCGATCGTCGTCGACGAGTACGGCGGCACCGCCGGTGTCGCCACCCTCGAAGACCTGGTCGAGGAGCTGGTCGGCGAGGTGGCGGACGAGCACGACCGCACGCGGGCCGGGGTTGTGCGCTCGCGCAACTGGCTCACCTTCCCGGGGAGTCTCCGGCCGGATGAACTGCTCGAGCGGGCAGACGTGGTGGTGCCCGAAGACGGGCCGTACGAAACCGTCGCCGGCTTCATCATGAGCGAACTGGGTCGCATCCCCGTCGCCGGAGACATCGTGCGGGTCGAGGGCGGCGATTTCCGTGTCGAACGCATGGACGGCCGCCGCATCGAACGCGTGCGCTTTACGCCCGATCCGGCCGAGGGCGGTGGTGAGGCGTGAACGACTGGGCGGGAATCGCCTGGCTGGTCGTGCTGCTACTGGTGAACTCATTCTTCGTCGCCGCGGAGTTCGCGATCATCTCCGCGCGGCGCTCGCAGATCGAACCGCGCGCCGAAGCGGGCAGCCGGGCCGCGAAGACCACGCTCTATGCGATGGAGCACGCCACGATGATGCTGGCCACCAGCCAGCTCGGAATCACCGTCGCCTCGCTGCTGATCCTCAACGTGTCGGAGCCGGCCATCCATCACCTGCTCTCGGTGCCGCTGCATCTCACCGGCTGGGCGGAAGGCGTCACGACCACGATCGCGTTCATCGTCACGCTGGTCATCGTCTCCTTCCTGCATGTGGTGATCGGTGAGATGGTGCCGAAGAACATCTCCTTCTCGGTGCCGGATCGCGCTGCGCTCATCCTGGCTCCGCCGCTGGTCTTTCTTTCGCGCCTGTTCCGGCCGATCATCGTCTTCCTCAACAAGACCGCCAACGGGGTGCTGCTGCTGTTCCGGGTGCAGCCGAAGAACGAGGCGAGCACGGCGTTCACCGTGGACGAGGTGGCCACGATCGTCGCCGAGTCGACGAAGGAGGGCATACTCACCGATGATTACGGCCAGCTCAACGCGGCGTTCGAGTTCAGCATCAAGAAGGTCAAAGACATCACTGTCGGCATGTCCGACCTGGTGAGCCTGTCCGAGGCGGCGACGCCGGCCGATGTGGAGCGCGCGGTGGCGCAGAACGGGTTCTCCCGATACGTGCTCGTGGACGATGTGGGGGAGCCGACCGGCTACCTGCACCTGAAAGACGTCATCGACCTCGAAGACCCGGTCGAGTTCACCGAGCCGGTGCCGCCGAAGCGCATCCGCCAGCTCATCTCGATCTCCCGCGACACCGACCTGGAGGACGCGCTCGCCGCGATGCGCCGCTCCGGCGTTCACCTGTCGCGGGTGTTCGACGATTCCGGCGATACCCGGGGCATCGTGTTTCTCGAGGACATCATCGAAGAACTGGTCGGCGAGGTGCAGGACGCCACTCGGCGCGACTAGGTGAGCTAGCTGGCCACGCCGTCACGGAGAGCGGCGAACAGGCGCTCCAGCCGTTCGCGATGGTCGTCGACCACGGCGGGATACGGGTCGCCCGCGATGAGTCGGCGGCCGGTCTCGACCATGACGGAGCCGTACCCTCCGATGAACAGCGCGGCCAGGAGCGGCCCGTCACCATCGAACCTCGGGTCAGCGACCAGCTCGTCGGCCAGCGTGCGCTGCAGTTCGGCCACGATCTGGCGCGCGCGGGCGATCAGCGCTGACGACTCGGCGACGGTGCGATAGAACGGCGCGGAGCGCGGGTCCACGCCCGCGAGCGGGTGCCGCTGGGTGAACAGTTCCAGGCTCTGCTCGTGCAGGGAGGCCAGCACGTCAACGCCGGCGGCGCGGTCCCGCACCGCCGAGCGCAGGAACTCGACCGCGTCGTCGGTGCGGTCGAGGAAGAGGTCTTCTTTGCTGGGGAAGTGGTTGAACACCGTCACGCTCGAGACGCCGGACTCGCGCGCGATCTCCGCCACGGTCACCGAGTCGTAGCCGCGCTCGAGGAACAGTCGGTTGGCGACCTCGCGGATGCGTTCGCGAGTTTGCGGCCCGCCGCGCGCACTGGTTCTCGCCATCGTCCCTCGCTTTCCGGATGGTCACTACCTTGTGCAACTAAACTTAGTCAGATAACCTAGTCACATGCTATCCGAACCGACGCCCATCACGCGCACCTCGCCGACCCGGCTTCGGGAGGCGTGGATCGCCCTCGCGGGTCTCTCCGCAGTCTTCCTCTTCGAGATGCTCGACAACTCCATTCTCAATGTCGCGCTGCCGACCATCGGCCGCGACCTGCACGCGACGACCACCGACCTGCAGTGGGTCACCGGCTCGTACGCGGTCGTCTTCGGTGGTTTGATGCTCGCTTTCGGTGCCATCGCCGACCGGGTCGGCCGTCGCCGGGTGATGTTCGTCGGCCTGGTGCTGCTCGGGCTCGCGAGCCTTGCGACCGCGTTCGTGACGACATCATGGGAGCTGATCGCCGTTCGCGTCGTCATGGGCATCGCCGCCGCAATGACCACACCGGGATCGATCGCGCTCGCCTTCCGGCTCTTCCAGGGCGACACGCTCCGGGTGCGCGCGATGACCCTCATCTCCACCGTCGGCCTGGTCGGCCTTGCCATCGGTCCGACGGCGGGCGGTTTCGTACTGGCGATCGCGCCGTGGCAGGTGCTGCTGCTCGTCAACGTGCCGATCGCGATCCTCGCGATCATCGGCATCCGGCTGGGTATCGCCGCCGACGACCCGGCCGAACTTCACCGCGACCCGATCGACATCGGTGGGGCGGTGCTCGGCACGGCGACCATAGTCATCGCGCTCATCGCTCCCACACTGTTCGTGAATGAGGGTGTGCGGTCCTGGCTGCCGTGGACGGCGGCCGGCGCGGCGATGATCTGCGCGGTGCTCTTCGTGCTGCGCGAGCGAACGGCCCGTTACCCGCTGCTCGACCTGGCGCTCGTCGCCCGGCCGCTCGTGTCGAGTGGCCTCGCCTTCAAGGCCGCGACCGGACTCGCCGTCGCCGGCATGGGCTACATGGTCACGCTGCAGCTGCAGCTCGACTGGGGCTGGCCGCCCTACCTGGCGTCCATCGGGATGCTCCCGCAGGTGGTCGTGCTGATCTTCGGCGGGCCGCTGTCGAACCGGTTCATCGAGAAGGTCGGCATGACCGCCTCGGCCTGGATCAGCGCCACAGGCGTCGTAGTGGGGCTCGCCGTGTTCGCGCTGTTCAGCAGTGACGGCTATGTCTGGATCGCGATCGCCCTGGCACTCGTCGCCGCGGGCATCCGCATCAACGGTGTGGTCGCGGGCACCAACGTACTCCGCGGCCTGCCCGAGAATCGCACCTCGATCGGCGCCGCCCTGGTCGATACCGCCAGCGAGGTGGCGACCGGCGTCGGCATCGCGGTCACCGGGACGATCCTCGCCGCGATCTTCACCGGGACGATCTCGAGCACCCCGTGGACGGCAGAGCAGACCGGCGAGTTCCAGCAGGGGATCATGATCGCTGGGATCGCGCTCGCCGCGGTTGCCGCGGCCCTCGTCGGCTTCGGGTTCGTCCGGTCGCGCCGAGTCGGCTAGTCCTTGGGCCAGCGCGCTCGCAGGTACTGCGGCGGCCAATAGGGGGGCTCGTAGCCGAGCTCGTGGGCGGCGCGCAGTGCGAAATGCGGGTCGCGCATGATGGCCCGGGCGAGCATCACCGCATCGGCGCGACCCGACTCGACGATCTCGTTGGCCTGGTGCGCGTCTGTGATGAGGCCTACCGCGCTCACCTCGACATCCGACTCGTCTTTCACGAATTCGGCGAACGGCACCTGGTAGCCGGGACCGAGCGGGACGTGCACGCCGGTGACGAGTCCGCCGCTGGAGATGTCGAAGAGATCCGCGCCGGCGTCCCTGGCCCAGCCAGCGACGATCGCCGTCTGTTCCCGGGTCCAGCCGCCCTCGGCGTAGTCGGTGGCGGAGAATCGCACGAACAACGGCACCGTCTCGCCCACCTCCGCGCGCACCGCCGTGATCACCTCGAGCAGCAGCCGGGCGCGGTTCTCGAGGCTTCCGCCGTACTGGTCACTCCGCAGGTTGGAGAGCGGTGAGAGGAACTGGTGCAACAGGTAGCCGTGGGCGGCGTGCAGTTCGAGCAGGTCGAAGCCCGCGTCGACCGAACGTCGGGCGGCCGCCGCGAAGTCGGCGACCACCTGTGCGATCCCGTCGAGATCCAACGCGAGCGGTGTGTCGTAGCCGGTGAACGCGACAGCCGACGGAGCGACGGCCGGCCAGCCGCCATCGCTCGCGGGAACGGTGCCCTGTGTCTCGCTCCACGGACGATACGTACTGGCCTTGCGTCCGGCGTGGGCGAGCTGGATGCCGGCGGCCGCGCCCTGCTCGTGCAGGAATGCCACGATCGGTGCCCAGGCATCGCGCTGCTCGTCGGACCAGATGCCGGTGTCCCACGGGGAGATCCTGCCCTCGGCGCTGACCGCGGTCGCCTCCGTCACAACAAGGCCCGCTCCACCGCGGGCGAAGCCGCCGAGGTGCACGAGGTGCCAGGTGGTGGGCACGCCGTCGAACCTCTCCACGGAGTACTCGCACATCGGGGCCACCCAGATGCGGTTGCGCACGGTGAGCGAGCGGATCGTCATGCTGGTGAAAAGGGCTGGTGTCGACATGGTGGTCCTAAAGCGTTTCGAGGAACGATCGCAGGAGCCGCGCCGAGGTGAAGAGGTGGCCGGTCACGCCCAGGGCTACCGCAGCATCCACGTTCTCCTGCTTATTGTCGATGAAGACCATTTCGGCCGGGGTTATTCCCAGCTCGCGGGCTACTTCGAGGTAGATCTGCGGATCGGGTTTCACCAGCCCGAGTTCCGCGCTCACGAAGACGCGCTCGAAGAAGCGCGAGATCGGGGATGACCGCAGCGGGCTGGAGAAGTCGAAGCCGGCGTTCGAGAGCAGCGCGATGCGGGATCCGCCGGCGGACAGGTCGGAGATGATGTCGAACACCGCCGGCTCGATGCTGATCCAGCCGCTGAAATCGGCCACCCAGATTTCCTGGATGCGCGACTCCGAGAACTCGACGCCCAGGTCGGATGCGACCAGCTGCCAGTACTCGCGGATGCCGATGGTGCCCTGGTCGAGTCCCTCCCGGTGCCGCCAGTACGGCCCCCAGAACACCGCATCCGGCACGCGGGCCACGGCGACGATGTCGGCGCGGTCGCGTTCGCTGGGGCTGCGGGAGATGACCTCGCCGTAGTCGAACACGATCACGCGATCGCTGACAGTGAGGGGTGAAGGCGAGTTGGGCATCCGTTCAAACTATCGTGGTGCGCCTATCGTGGGTCGCATGAGCAGCTACACCGCCTGGACCCCGGCCGATGCCGCCGGCCAGATCGCCGTGCCGGGAGAGAACGACGACAAGTATTCACGAGGCGTGCTCGGCATGATCACCGGCTCCGGCCAGTACCCGGGGGCCGCGGTGCTCGGGGCGGAGGCGGCGCTGCACACGGGTGTGGGAATGCTGAGGTACCTCGGCGAGGCCCGCGCGGCGGACTTCGTGCTGCGCCGGCGACCCGAGGCGGTCACCGCTCCCGGCCGCGTTCAGGCCTGGCTGCTCGGCTCGGGCATGGACGCGGCAACCCGCGACCCGGAGACCGCGGGTCGGCTCGAAGTGGCCATGAGCCAGGGCGTGCCCGTCGTGCTCGACGCTGGGGCGCTCGACCTGATCGACAAGGCCTCGGGTCCACTGCTGATCACCCCGCACTTCGGCGAACTGGCCCGGGTGATGAACCTCGATAAAGACGACATCGCCGCCGACCCCGCTGGGGCTGCCGAGCGCGCAGCCGGCGAACTGGGTGTCACCGTGCTGCTGAAGGGTCACCGAACCTACGTCGCAGCCCCGGATGGCACCCGGCTGGTCGCGGCTGAGGCACCGTCCTGGCTGGCGACGGCCGGTGCCGGCGACGCGCTCGGCGGCATCGTCGGGGCGCTGGTGGCGACCCACGCGGAAGAAATCGCCCGGGATGGCGGCGCGCTCGCCCGCCTGGCTGCCACGGCATCCGTGCTCCACGGTCTCGCCGCGCGACACGCGGGCTCCGGCGGGCCGTTCACTGTGCTCGCTCTTGCCGGCGCGGTCTCCGGTGTCATCGCAGGGCTGGTCGGGGACGACCCGCTACGCTAGGCCGGTGACCGACGCGCCCCAGCCCCCCACCGGCTGGCGCGCCGTCCTCTCGAACCCCGTGCTGCTCTGGGGTGCGTTCGTGGTCGTGCATTTCTGGCTCGGATTCCTCAACCTCAGCGGGCCGGGTGAACCGCTTGGCGACGTGCAGTTCGTCTACCGGTTCTGGACAGACCAATTCGTCGTCGCGCACTACCGCGAGGGCATCGACAGCGCCTGGGTGTACCCGATTGTCGCGATGCTTCCGATGCTCGCCGCGCGGGCGTTCGGCGTCGCCCAGTACTCGGCGACCTGGCTGTCGCTCGTCATGCTGCTGGACGCCGTCGCGTTCGCCGCCATCCTCGGCTGGGGAGTGCGTCGCCGCAATACCGCGGTCGCGTGGTGGTGGCTCGGCTTTCTCGTGCTGCTCGGGCCGATCGCGCTCGGCCGCATCGACTCGATCTCGGTGCCGATCGCGATTGTCGGCGTGCTCTTTCTGGCGACACGTCCGCGTCTCGCCGTCTTCATACTGACAATCGCCACCTGGATCAAGGTGTGGCCTGCCGCGATCATCGCCGCGGCCATCATCAGCGTGAAGCGCCGCGGCGAGGTCCTGCTCACGGCCGTGATCACGAGTGCTGCGATCATCGCGATCGCGCTCGCCCTCGGCAGCGGCCTCAACGTGTTCAGCTTCATCACCACGCAGACCGGGCGGGGCCTGCAGGTCGAGGCGCCCGTCTCGACCATCTGGCTGTGGCGCGCGTACGCCGGCCTGCCCGGCACCGGCGTCTATTACGACTCGAGCATCCTCACCTGGCAGGTGAAAGGCGCGGGAGTGGATGTCGCCGCCGCGGTGATGACGCCGCTCATGCTGGTGGTGCTCGCCGGCGTGGTCGTCGTCGGTATTTTCGCGGCCCGTCGCGGAACCCGCGTTGCCGACCTGCTGCCGACGCTCTCCATCGGTCTCGTCGCCGCATTCATCGTGTTCAACAAGGTCGGGTCGCCGCAGTACATGGGCTGGCTTGCGGTGCCGGTGATCCTCGGGCTCGCTGCGTCCTCGGCCGGCACCGGCAGGTCCTTTCGCACCCCGACCATTCTCGTGACGGTGGTGGCTGCCCTCACGCAGGTGATCTACCCCTACCTGTACGGGTACCTGCTCGGCCTCAACCCGATGATGCTTCTGGTGGTCACGGCGAAAGACATCGTCCTGATCGCGCTTCTCGCCTGGTCGGTGGTGTCACTCGTACAGTCCGCGCGTAGAGTCCATTCCGACGCGCCCGATGATCGTGAGTGGCTGCCCGAAGTGTGGCCGTTCGCGGGAAATCACAGCACCCGCGTAAACGACTGAAGGAGAAGCATGCTGGTCGCATTCTCAGTTGCACCGAGCGGCGCCGAGGGCGACTCGGTGCACGATGCCGTCGCGGCGGCGGTACGGATCGTGCGCGAATCCGGGCTGCCGAACCACACCGACTCGATGTTCACCACCATCGAGGGGGAGTGGGATGAGGTCTTCGACGTGATCAAGCGGGCCACGGATGCCGTGGCGGCCTTCGGGCCGCGCGTCTCGCTGGTGCTGAAGGCGGACATCCGACCTGGCCACAGCGGCGAGTTGACCGGCAAGGTCGAGCGCCTGGAGCGGGCACTGGAAGAATAGGCAGGTGACCCTGGCTACACCCCTCTCGCCCGCACGCGTACGCCTCGCCCTGCTCGCCCTCGCCGTCGGTGGCTTCGGCATCGGCTGCACCGAATTCGTCGTGCTGGGCCTTCTGCCCAACATCGCGCACGACCTGCTTCCGACCCTGTCGACGGATGCCGCAAACGCGAAAGCGGGACTCCTCGCCTCCGCGTACGCGCTCGGCGTCGTCGTCGGTGCGCCCACGATCGCCGCCTTCGCGGCACGGTTCCCGCGCAAGCAGCTGCTGGTGGTGCTCGCCGCGGCGTTCACGTTCTTCACGATCCTGTCGGCCGTGCTGCCCAGCTTCGAGCTGGTGCTGGGGGCGCGTTTTCTCGCAGGACTCCCGCACGGTGCGTATTTCGGAATCGCGGCCCTGGTCGCGGCCGACCTGATGGGTCCGGGCAAGCGCGGAGCCGGGGTCGCGTTCGTTCTGGTCGGCCTCACCATCGCAAACGTCGTCGGCGTTCCGCTGATCACCTTCCTCGGGCAGGCGACCAGCTGGCGCGTGTCCTATCTCGCCGTGGCCGGCGTGTTCGCCCTCACGCTGGTGATGCTGCTGTGTTTTTTACCGTTGCAGGCCGGAAACCCGGCCGCAACGATGAAGCGTGAACTCGCCGCCTTCGGGCGCGCGCAGGTGTGGCTGGCACTGCTCACCGGCGCGGTCGGCTTCGGCGGCTTCTTCGCGGTGTACACCTACGTCGCGCCGCTCACGACGAACGTGGCGCACCTGCCGGCCGCGGTCGTGCCATTCTCGCTCGTCGCTCTTGGAGTGGGAATGACCACCGGCAACCTCTTCGGTGGCTGGTTCGCCGACCGGGGTGTGGTGCGGGCCATCTTCGTGTTCTTCGGGGTGTTCGCGGCGTCGCTCATCGAACTCATCGTCACCTCGCACTGGCCGGTCGGCCTGTTCATCGGGGTGTTCCTCGTCGGGTTCGCCACCTCGGGGCTGTCCCCAGCCATCCAGACCAGGCTGATGGATGTCGCCGGCGACTCGCAGACGCTGGGCGCGGCCGCCAACCATTCGGCCCTCAACATCGGCAATAGCCTGGGCGCGTCGCTCGGCGGCCTCGTGATCGCGGCAGGGTTCGGCTACGTGGCGCCGGTGTGGGTCGGGCTCGGGCTGTGGGTTCCTGGCATCCTGTTGTTCAGCGCCAGCGTCATCCTGCAGCACAAGCGCGGTGGAACGATCGACGGATCGCACCGCAGTCCGATCGTGCCGCTCAACGCGGAGTAACTGAACGCGGAGTTACTACTAGAAAGCGCCCTGCGGCGCGTCCGTCGAGATGAGAATGCCGTCCTGGATGGCGCGCTTGCGCAACGCCACCTTGGTGCCGACATCGATCCCGGCCACCCGGTACTTCTCGCGGATGCGTTTGAGGTAGGACTTCGCGGTCTCCTCAGAGATACCCAGCTGGAAGGCCACGGCCTTCACCGGCTCGCCGCCGCCGTAGAGCGCCATCACGCGGCGCTCCTGCGCGCTGAGCTTCGGCGCACCGCCGACATCACTCGCGTTGAGGGCCAGGTCGAGCTCGGCCGAGATATACGACTCGCCCTTCGCCGCGGAGCGGATGGCCTCGACGATCATCTCGGCCTCCTCACTCTTCACGAGGTAGCCGAGTGCGCCGGCGGCGAGAGCCTCACGCACCACGTTCGGCTCCGAGTATGTGCTCATGAGCACCGTCTTCACCCCGGTGGTCTTCAGGGTGGAGATCTTCAGCGAGATGGGGATGTTGTCTTTGAGGTCGACGTCGAGCAGCACGACATCGACGGGAAACTCGGGGTGGCTGAGCAGGTCGGGCCAGGTGGAGACGGCGGCGACCATGTCGATGTCGCTGGCGGCTCCCCTGATCCACTCGGTCAGCGCGCCGAGCAGCATCCGGTGGTCGTCGACGAGTGCGAGTCTGATTCGATCGTCTGGTTCTGCCACGGTTTCAGTCCATTTCGTTTTGGCGTGCTCTTTAGGCTATTGCTCTGCGGGGTTTCCGACCACGCAGTCGATCTCGACACGCAGGCTGGAGTTCTGGGTGGAGTCTACGAAGCGGCCCACCTTGCCGATCGCGTCCCAGGTCGCGGGGTCTACGCGATTGCGGGCGACTTCGGTGGTGGTGAGCACGATCGGCACCGTGATCGTCTTCGACACGGGATCGGGCGCCGAGCTGACCGGACCGAGGGTGAGCTGGGCCGTCGACGAGCCCTTGCTCTTGTCGCTGACCAGCAGCCAGACCGCGGCGAGCAGCCCGTCGCGCTGGGTGGGGTCGAGGAGCCCGGCCAGGCTGCCTCGATCGGTGAGGCTCACCGACTTGCCGAGCTGCTCCGACTCGGTGATCGCATGGTAGAGCCAGGTCTCACGACGACCCTCGATGAGATGCAGCCGTAACTCGGTGGCAAGCGACGCGGCCACCGACGCGGTCTTGGGGGTGAGCGGGAGCTTCGTCTTGCCCGTGGCGACGGAGTCGAGCAGTTCCTCGGCCGCGAGGTCGAGGCGTGCGAGTTCCTCGGAGGCGAGCATGCCGACGGCGAATCGCGGCGCGGAGACCGTGCTCTGCACGAGCACCCGATCGAGCTCCAGCTGCACGATTCGTCGAAAGCGGCGGATGACGTAGAGACCGATCGAGACGGGAGCGAAGCACAGCACGACCGCGACGATCTGAGCGGGAATGTTCTGGGGGGTCAGGGGCGTCGTCACGACGATCGCGACCAGCACGGCGATCGACAGCAGCACGGCGGCGGCGAGCACCTCGCGACCGCGCCGCAGCGTCAGTGCGACGAGAAGGCCGAAACCGACCGAGACTGATGCCGTGGCGAACTGTCCGACGTCATGCATCGGCCAAACGGCGATGAGGTCGAGGGTGACGACGCCGGCCAGGAAGATGAGGAAGACGCCGAACATCCAGTTGGGCATTCGTTCGCCACGGGTCGCGATGGCGATGGCGACTCCGACCAGCGTGAGGGCGTAGAGCAGCCACGCGACGGCGACTGGCAGGAGGCTCGGGTATGCGCCGACGTGGCTGAGGAAAAGAGCGATGCCGTACACGCCCTGGATGGCGGCCAGCACGCTTGCGCCCACCCCGAGATAGCCGGTTCCGAGACTCGCCCCGCGAGCACTGGCCTGGCGCATCGCGCGGCCGGCGGTCGAGGCGTTCGGCACCCCGCCGCGATTTCGGCGACCGAGGATGACTCCGAGGGTGTTCTCCTCAGGGTTGGTCCAGCCGGACGAACTCACTTCGGCACCTCGAGCACGACGGTGGTTCCTGCACCCTTTGATGAGAACAGTCGCGCGCTGCCGCCGACCTCTTTGAGGCGGCCGACCACCGAGTCCTTGAAGCCCATGCGCGCTTCGTCGATGTCTTTGATGTCGAAGCCGACGCCGGCATCCGTCACCATCGCGCGCACGATCGTGTCGTCGTCGGTGATGGTCACATGGGCGTCCGTGACACCGGAGTGCCTGCGCACGTTCTCCAGGCACTCGGCGAGTGCCAGGAGAAATGCGTCGAGCACGTCGCTCGGCAGCAGCACCTGCCCGGTGCCGTGCCAGCTCACCTCGAGCCCCATGCGGCCGAAGCGCTGCTTGACCGACTCGAGCGTCGTGCCGAGCGCGGTTTCTTCAACCGGTTCGAGGTTGTAGCCACCCGACGACTGCGGGGTCGGGGTCGCGCCGAGCCTCAGCTGGCGCAGAAGGCGGGCATCGTCGTTGGCCTGCTGCTGCAGTGCGGTGGCGGCGACGCCGACCCCGGAGTGGGCGAGCATGGTGAGGGTCGCGAGCACGGTGTCGTGCAGGAGGCGAGCACCCTGGCGTCGTTGAGCTTCGGTCTCACTGGCCTGGCGTTCGGCCCGGTGTGCCCGGCCGATGCTGTAGATGCGGCGGGCTGCGCGCGGAACGCTGGCCGACAGCCAGTAGCCGAACACCGCGGCGAGCACCCAGCCGATCGCGACGCTGACTCCTGCGAAGGAATAGCTGGCGGGGGCGCCGGCAGCAAGCTCGGTGAGCACCACGGCCGCAACGAGCCCGATCACGAGCATCGCGATGCGGCGTCCGCTCGTCGTCAGCACGATTGCGAACGCGGCGACGGATCCGCCCGCGAGCGGAACGAGAGCTGTGCCGAGCGACGGGCCCGCCGGGCCGCCGATCGGAGCGAAAATGACAACGAGGATGCCGAGCCCCGCGACGATGCCGACGAGTGCCCAGACGGCCGACTGGCTGGCGCCGAGGCGCACATGGGAGAACACGAGCACCGCGAACAGCGGCAGGGTTGCCAGCAGCGTCGTCCACGCCAGCACCCCCGGGATGGCGAAACAGGCGAGAGCGACGATGGCAGAGCCGATGCCGATCATCCGTGCGGAGCGCTGGAGAAGCCGATCGCGCTCTTTGGCGATGAGTTCCACGTGTGTAATAGTCACACACCCTGTGACCTTAAGTGGGGGTGTTGTGTCGTAGCGGCCCAGCGTGTCGCGGCCTGTACGCTCGATTACGAAACAGAGGGGCAATGCCGTGCGAACGGCCGCCACTGTCGAAACCGGGGGCCTAGCCTCGGAATCGATCGACATATGACCCGAAGACGATGTCGGGGGATGCAGAAGAGGGCCACGGGCGACCGGGGCCCTCTTGCTCGTTAAAGCGTCGCGTCAACGGGTGGCCACGCCACGGTCGTCGTCAGTCCGGCGTGAGCCAGCCCTCGCGGATTCCGTGCCTCCTCAGCCGCAACTTGGTGCCGAGATCGACCCCGATGGCCCGGTATTTGCGCCTACCGCGCTTGATGTATGACTTGACCGTTTCCTCGGTGGTCGACATCTCGTGAGCGACCTCGCGAATGGACAGGCCGGACGCGTAGAGCACGAGAGCGCGATACTCCTGTTTGCCGAGTCCCGGGTCCTCGATCGTCGAGATCAGCGCAAGCGCATCGGTGACATGCTGGTTGCGGTAGTGGGTGCCGTCAACCACCGACCGTACCGCGAGCACGAGTTCGTCCGCGGTGTCGGTTTTCGGCACGAATGCCAGTGCGCCGGCTTTTATCGCCCCGTGAATGGATGCCGCGTCTGCATGCCTGCTGAACACGATGGTGCGCGTGCCGGCGGCCGACAGCGCGCGGATCTTCGTCCCGATCGCGATGTTGTCTTCCAGATTGAGGTCGATCAGCACGACGTCGACAGGGAACCGGTCGTGCTCGAGCAGCCCGGCCCATGTCGTCGTTTCGATGGCCACCTCGATCTCAGGGGCGACCGCGGCGAAGTGCGCCGAGATCCCGTCGATGACGAGTCGATGGTCGTCGACGACTGCCACACGGATCGCGCGAGCACCGGGTTGTGATTCGAGAGACAAAGGTTCCCCTCAGCGATGTGCGTGCTCGGGTGCGCGCACAGACCACTCTGTCTACCGACTATATAGCCAACATGAATCTCTCTCGTCTGTTACGAGAGGACGGGCTCAGCTGGCGAGGAGCCGCGCGAGGTGAGGGCCGACCAGATTGTCCTCGATGAGGAACGCGTCGTGCCCGAAGTCGGAGTGGATGACGACGGCCTCGCCGCCGTCGATCGTCGCCGGCAGCCCTCGCGCGATCGTGATCTGGTCGGTGACGGGCATCAGCCGGTCGCTGTCGATGCCGAGGACGAGGCTCCTGGCCGTCACGCGGGAGAGGGCGGCCTCGACGCCGCCGCGGCCGCGGCCGACGTCGTGCGAGCTCATCGCCTGCACCAGCAGGATGTAGCTGTTCGCGTCGAAACGGCGCGTGAACTTGTTGCCGTGGAAGTCGAGGTAGCTTTCGACGGCGAACCGCCCGGAGTCGCCGAGCGGACTGATCTCAGACTGCCAGGTGCGCTGGAAGCGATCGTTGAGCTCGGTGGGGGAGCGATAGCTGAGCAGGGCCATGCGGCGAGCGAGCGCCAGCCCGCGGTGCGGACCCTCGCCGTCCGGGGCCTCGTAGTAGTCGCCGTCTGCGAAGTTCGGATCCATGTGGATCGCCTCGACCTGTACCGAATTAAGGGCGATCTGATCGGCATCGCTGATGGGCGGGGCGGCGAGAATGGCGACCCGCTCGACACGCTCGGGATAGCTGACCGCCCACTCGAGCGCCTGCATTCCGCCCATGGACCCACCGGCGACTGCCGCCCAGCGCTCGATTCCGAGCGCGTCGGCGAGCCCCGCCTGGGCATCGACCTGGTCGCGGATGGTGACGTAGGGGAAGCGTGCTCCCCACTCCCGACCGTCGGGGGCGAAAGACGCCGGGCCCGTCGTTCCTTGGCAGCCACCGAGCATGTTGGGCGCGATCACGAACCAGCGGTCTGTGTCGATGTACCTACCGGGGCCGACGATGCCCGACCACCAGCCGCCGGTGGCGTGACCGGGCCCCGGCTCCCCGATGACGTGGCTGTCACCGGTGAGGGCGTGCAGAAGGAGCACCGCGTTGTCTTTTGCGGGACTGAGTTCGCCCCAGGTCTCGTACGACATCCGCACGACCGGCAGCGTGCCGCCGCGCTCGAGGGTGCGCGCGCCGAGTGAGACGAACTGCCGTCCGCCGGCCGGATCGCCTTCTCGCCAAGCACCGGTCGCCCGCGGCTTGCCCGAAATGGCGCGTGCGTTCGCGTCGGTGACGAAGCTCGCCGGAGCGGTGTCCTCGGGTGTCTGCCAGTCCATGTCGTTTCCAGTATCCCGCGGGCAGTGCTTGTGTTACGCCCCACCCCAACGCGAAGTGCCCAAGAATGTCGTCCCTTTCGCGAAAAGGGGACATTCTTGGGCACTTCGCCGTAGTGATTACGCCTTGGAGTTAGCCGCGCTCACCGTACGAGCCGCTGCGAGGCCGGCTTCGAGGTCGGCGATGATGTCGTCGATGTTCTCGAGGCCGACCGACAGCCGCACCAGGCCGGGCGTCACACCCGAGGTCAGCTGCTGCTCGGGGGTGAGCTGCGAGTGGGTGGTGGAGGCGGGGTGGATGATCAGGCTCCGCACATCGCCGATGTTGGCCAGGTGGCTGAACAGCGAGACGTTGTCCACCAGGGCTCGGCCGGCATCCACTCCACCCTTCAGCTCGAAGCTCAGCACCGCGCCGACGCCCTTGGGCGCGTACTCGTTGGCCTTCGCGTACCACGGGCTGGACGGGAGGCCGGAGTAGTTGACCGACGCGACGTCATCGTTGTTGTCGAGCCACTCTGCGACCGCCTGGGCGTTCTGCACGTGGCGCTCGATGCGCAGGCTGAGGGTCTCGATGCCCTGGATGAGCTGCCATGCGCTCGCCGGGGCGATGGCCGAGCCGAGGTCGCGCAGCAACTGGACGCGGGCCTTGATGATGTAGGCGATGCCGTCGCCGAGCACGGTGGTGTAGCTGGCGCCGTGGTAGCTCGGGTCGGGCTCGGTGAGTCCCGGGAACTTCTCGACGTTCTTCGACCACTCGAACTTTCCGCCGTCGACGATGATGCCGCCGATGACCGTGCCGTGACCGCCGAGGAACTTGGTGGCGGAGTGCACGATGATGTCGGCGCCGTGCTCGAACGGGCGGATGAGGTACGGGGTCGCGATCGTGTTGTCCACGATGAGCGGCACGCCGTTCTGGTGCGCGACGTCGGAGACCAGCTTGATGTCGAGGATGTTGATCTTCGGGTTGCCGATGGTCTCCGCGAAGAACAGCTTGGTGTTCGGGCGCACGGCGGCTGCCCACTCGGCCGCGTCGTCCTGGTTCTCGACGAAGGTGGTCTCGATGCCGAGCTTCGCCAGCGTGTACTTGAACAGGTTGTATGTACCGCCGTAGATCGACGAGGACGACACGATGTGGTCGCCGGCCTGCGCGATGTTGAGCACCGCAAAGGTCTCCGCCGCCTGGCCCGACGCGACGAGGAGCGCCGCAGTGCCGCCCTCGAGGGCCGCGACGCGCTCCTCAACCACGTTCTGGGTCGGGTTCTGAATGCGGGTGTAGATATTGCCGAACTCGGCCAGGGCGAACAGGTTGGCGGCGTGCTCAGCGTTGTTGAACACGTACGACGTGGTCTGGTAGATCGGCGTGGCGCGGGCGTTGGTGACCGGGTCGGGTGCCGCTCCGGTGTGGATCTGCTTGGTTTCGAACTTCCAGGCGGATGCGTCGCTCATTGTTGTTCTCCTAAAAATCTTCGGTGGGCGGACGGCCTGCCCACTCGCAAGCGAGCTTAAGCAGGTCACCTTGGGGTATCAATGGAAGCCGCAATACGGGGTAATAGAGGCGCTTGACGTGTATGACTAGTCGTGCAAGAGTAGTCGCGTGTCATCCATCCGTCTGTTCGTGCTCGGGTCACTCGACCAGCACGGCCCCATGCACGGCCGCGCGCTGCTTCAGCTGGCCGAGCAGGAACACATCGACGACTGGACCGACTTCGCGCCGAGCGCCGTCTACGGCGCGATCAAGCGGCTGGCCGCCGAGGGGCTGATCGACGAAGAGCGGGTGGAGAAGCAGGGCAACTACCCGGAGCGACAGGTCTATAAGATCAGCGCCGAGGGCATGGACGCGCTCGACGAGCTGCGCATCCAGGGGCTCTCCGAGATCGTGATCAAACCCGACCCGTTCGACCTGGCCCTCGCCCGACTCGACCCCACGGCGCTCGACGAGCTGCCCGGAATTCTGCACCGGCGACTCTGGCGGCTCACAGAGACGCTCGCGTCCGAAGAGAGCCACCTCAAGGAGATCAGCAAATACCTGAGCGTCGCGGAGAGCTGGTCGATGAGCCACAAGTTCTCGCGCTACCGGGCCGAGATCGAATTCCACGAACGACTTTTGTCAGAACTTCCCGCGATCATCTCAGACGAACAAAATCGAGACACACAGTCACGAGAGTCCACGAAAGGACACAACGAATGACCGACCAGCCCAAGACCTGGGGCAACGCCCCGGCGTGGACAGCACCGCCAGGAGTAAGCAGCCGCAGGGCATGGGGAGCGCTCGCCGTGCTGCTCATCGGCATGTTCATGTCGCTTCTCGACACCACGATCGTCAACGTGGCCCTGCAAAGCATCCGCACGGGCATCAACGCCGACGAATCGACCCTGGCCTGGATCATCTCCGGCTACGCCCTCGCCTTCGGGCTCGTGCTCATCCCCGCCGGAAGGATCGGCGACCGCATCGGCCACAAGTGGGTGTTCTTCACCGGACTGGCGCTGTTCACGGTGGCGAGCCTCGCAGCGGGCCTCTCGCAGAACTCGGCCGAGCTCATCGTGTCCCGGGTGGTGCAGGGCCTCGGCGGTGGCATCTTCTTCCCGCCGGTGACCGCATTCATCCAGCTACTCTTCCCGCCGATGAAGCGCGGCAAGGCGTTCGCGATCATGGGCGCCGTCATCGGCGTTTCCTCTGCACTCGGTCCGATCGTCGGAGGCCTCATCATCCAGGCCCTCGGAGCCGACCAGGGCTGGCGCTACATCTTCTTCGTGAACCTGCCGATCGGCGTGATCGCCCTCGTCGCGGCCGCGATCGTGCTGCCCAAGGTGGTCGCCGGCCAGAAGGCCTCGATGGACTTCATCGGACTGGTGCTTCTCGCCGGCTCGCTGGTGGCCATCCTGGTGCCGCTCATCCAGGGCCAGGACCAGGGCTGGCCGGCGTGGACGTACGTGTCGCTCGTCGGCGGCGTCGTTCTGCTAGTGCTGTTCGCGCTCTGGGAGCGCAGGCTGGCCGCTCGCGGCAGCTCGCCGCTCGTGCCGCCGCACCTGTTCTCGCATCCCTCGTTCACCGGTGGCACCCTGCTGGCGCTCGTGTACTTTGCGGCCTTCACCAGCATCTTCTTCACGATCTCGCTGCTCTGGCAGGCGGGGCTCGGACACACCGCGCTCGAGTCGGGCCTCGTGTCCATCCCGTTCGCGATCGGCAACATCATCGGCGCGTCGCAGAGCGACCGGCTCGCGCAGAGGCTCGGCCGCACGGTGCTTGTGATCGGTATCGCGATGGTCTCCATCGGCCTGATCGCGCTGTGGCTGATCCTGCTCACCGTGAAGCCCGAGAACCTGACGAACTGGGAGCTGCTCGGTCCGCTCGTGATCGCCGGTCTCGGAAGCGGCCTGTTCATCGCACCGAATGCGCGATTCATCGTGGCGACGGTCGACGGATCGGAGGCCGGCGCGGCATCCGGCGTCATCGGCACCATGCAGCGCATCGGCAGCGCGATCGGCATCGCTGTGGTGTCGAGCGTGCTGTTCAGCATCGCCGACCTCGGCGGCATCAAGGGCAAGGTGACGGCTGAGGTGACAAAGGCTCTTCCCGACGCGATGCACAGCGGAAAGTACGACACTCCCGCTGCCGCCGCGAAGGCACTCGGCTCCCAGTTCTCGAAGCATCTGCTCGCGACCGACTTCGGTCATGCCGCGACGGTGGCGATGCTGGTCAGCGCGATCTTCGCGGTCGTGGCGTTCGGCCTGGTCTTCTTCCTGCCGAAGAGGGTCAACCTGCACTGAGTCGCTGTCCAATACGGTAGTGCCATGACGAACCGACGCGTTGTGGTGACCGGAGCAAGTTCAGGTATCGGGGCGGCGACGGCGCGGCTGTTCCGCGAGCACGGCTGGGACGTGCTCGCGGTGGCCCGCCGCACCGATCGCCTGGAGGTGCTCGCCGCAGAGATCGGCTGCGACATCTTCACGGCCGACCTCACGGACCAGTCGCAGGTCGACGCCCTGCGCGATCACATTGCGGGGCTCGGCACCATCCACGCCCTGGTGAACAACGCGGGCGGGGCGTTCGGGATGTCCTCCGTCGAGGGCAGCGACGCGGATGACTGGTCCCGGATGTTCGACATCAACGTCGTGGCGACGAAACGGGTCACCAGCGCCCTGCTGCCCCTGCTTCGCCTGGGTGCTTCCTCCGGCGGCCATGCCGACATCATGACCGTCACCTCGATCGCGGGCCATGTCGCGTATGAGGGTGGCGGCGGTTACAACGCGGCGAAGTTCGGTGAGCACGCCCTGGTGGCGGTGCTGCGCCTCGAACTCGCGGGCGAGCCGATCCGAGTGCTGGAGATCGCTCCTGGCATGGTGAAGACCGACGAGTTCTCGCTGGTGCGTTTCGGTGGCGACCGGGCGAAGGCCGATGCGGTTTACGAGAACGTGCCAGATCCGCTGGTCGCCGAGGACATCGCGCAGGCGATCGTGCTCGCGATGGAGCTCCCGCCGCACGTGAATCTCGACCTGATCACGATCAAGCCCGTGGCACAGGCCGCTCCGTGGAAGGTCATCCGCGGCGAGCTGAAGCCGAAGCTCTAGCTATTCGACAATCGACTCGGCCGCTTCGACCTCCGCGGATCCCGGGTCGCCGAACGCCAGCTTCGGCACGAAGAACAGCAGCACGGCGGCGACCAGCGCGCCGACCCCGCAGATGATCCAGACCGTGTAGTAGCCCGACAGGCTTGACGCCGTACTTCCGGCCACAGTCACGACGCCCATCGCCAGTGCGATGCCGAAGACGGCTGACGCGAATGACCCGCCGATCGTCTTCGTGGTGTTGGTGAGCGCCGCCGCGATGCCGGTTTGCCCCTGTGGCGCCGCGGCGGCGGCCGCCGCCGGCATCGCGCCCACCAGCGCACCCGACCCGAGCCCCGCGATGACCATGTTGGTGATCACCTGCAGCTCCGTGTGGTGGAAGGGGATGAACAGCAGATAGCCGACCGCGACGAAGAACGCCGCGACGATGAGCGAGACACGCGGCGACAACAGGCGCGAGAGCAGGGGGAACAGCAGCGCGCCGATGATCAGCGAGACGAGATAGACGCCGATGAGCGTCGACCGGTCGTCGGAGTCGAGCCCGAGTCCGTAGCCATTGGCCGGGTTGGTGCCGGCGTATGCGCTGAGCGGCGCCTGGGCGCCGAGCAGGCTGATGCCGATCAGTCCCGCGGTCAGCTGCACCGGCCACATGTTCGGTTGCATCAGCACGCGCAGGTCGATCGCGGGGTCGGCCTGCCGTTGCTCGTAGCGGGCGAACGGGATGAAGACGAGCACGCCGAGCACGATCAGGAGATAGCACCACCACGCTCCCGCGCCGTTCAGCCGCAGGAAGGTCAATCCTGCCGTAATCAGCAGCAGGGCGAGGGTCAGGATGACGAAACCGGTCACGTCGAGTTTGCGGCCGGGCAGCGGGGTCGATTCCGGCACCCCGAAGAGGATCGCGAAGAACACCAGGGTGACGGCGATCGCCGGAATCGTCAGCGTTCCGGTGACGTTGTGACCGAGCCAGCCAAAGACCCGGCCGCCAAGCAGTGCGCCGACGATGGCGCCGGCTTCGAGCGCGACCACGAGGAATCCGGCCGCACGTCGGGTCTGCGACGGGCCACGACCGGTGCGGCGGCCGCGATCGAAGATGAGCGCGATCTCGAGCGGCAGCCAGACCACGTAGAACCCCTGCAGGGCGAAGGAGATCAGGTAGGTCGTGAAGTTGCCGGAGAACGCGAGCGCCCAGGAGGCCAGCGCGGTGACGACCGTGGCGAAGAGCAGAATCCGCTTGTGCCCGAACATGTCGCCGAGCTTCGCGAGCACCGGCACCACCAGCGCGGAGACCAGGAGTTGCGCCGCCTCGAACCAGTTGTAGTCGGCGTCCTTGATGTGGAGGTACTTCACCAGGTCGCTGATGAGTGGCACGTAGTAGCCCTGCAGGATGCCGCTGACCAGTTCGACCAGGAACAGGAAGCCGATCAGGCCGAAGGTGATGCTGCCTGCCCGTGCTTTCGTGGATTCCATGTACGGATGCTAGCGATAACGTTGGTCCCATGGCTGACGAACGCGAAATTCTGACCTGGCAAGACTTCGGGGACGGATCGCGTGAGCTGGCGACCACCATCTTCCACAGTGGGTTCGTACCCGACGTCGTAGTGGCGATCGCCCGTGGCGGCCTGCTGCTCGCCGGGGCTCTGGCGTACGCACTCGACGTGAAGAGTTGCGGCGCGCTGAACGCCGAGTTCTACACCGGCGTCGACACGCGCCTCGACGAGCCGGTCGTGCTCGCCCCCTACCTCGATGAGGTGTCGCTGAAGGGCAAGCGCGTGCTCCTCGTCGACGATGTCTCCGACTCCGGACGCACCCTCAAGATGGTCGTGGGGATCATCGAGCTCGCCGGCGCAGAGGTGAAGACGGCGTGTATCTACTCGAAGTCGCACTCCGTGCTCGAGCCCGACTACACCTGGAAGCACACCGACAGCTGGATCAACTTCCCCTGGTCGTGGGAGGGCCCCGTCACGGGCGCAGCGTTCAAATAGGCCGATGGCGCAGCCGCTCTCGGAACTCATCGACCCGGGTTGGGCCGAGGTGCTCGCGCCTGTCGCATCCCAGGTCGCCGCGATGGGCGACTTCCTGAGGGCGAGCGGACCGTACCTGCCGGCCGGCGCCAACGTCCTGAGGGCGTTCACTCGCCCGTTCCGGGATGTGCGGGTGCTGATCGTCGGCCAGGACCCGTACCCGACTCCCGGGCATCCGATCGGGCTGTCATTCGCCGTCGAACGGAGTGTGCGGCCCGTGCCGCGCAGCCTGCAGAACATTTACAAGGAGCTGAACTCCGACCTCGGCATCCCGGTGCCGGAGCACGGCGACCTCAGCGCCTGGGCCGACCAGGGGGTGATGCTGCTCAACAGAGTGCTCACGGTGAAGCCGGGGGCCAGCGGATCGCATCGCGGAAAAGGATGGGAGGCGATCACGGCCACCGCCATCCACGCGCTGGCCACGCGAGGGGGGCCGCTCGTCGCCATCCTGTGGGGGAGGGATGCGATCTCTCTAGAACCGATGCTGGGCTCGGTCCCCGTGGTCAAGTCGGTTCATCCCAGCCCGCTCTCGGCCTCCGGGGGCTTCTTCGGGTCGAAACCGTTCAGCCGCGCCAACGCCCTGCTGGTCGAGCAGGGCGGAACTCCGATCGACTGGAGCATCGGGTCCTGAGGCCGTTGTAGTCCACTCTGACCTATGTCACGGTGACATATGAAATACTGACGGCATGGCGCTCGACCTCATCCTTCTCAGTGTGCTTCGAGCCGCCCCCGCTCACGGCTATGAGCTGAAGCGGCAGGTGCAGCGGCCCACCTTCGCTCGGCTCAGCAACAACTCGCTCTATCCGCATCTTCGCCGATTCGAGCAGCTCGGCGCGGTGACCAGCAGTGTCGAAGAGCAGGACGGCAGGCCGGCAAGGCGCATCTACTCGATCACGGATGCCGGTAGGGCGCTGTTCACCGACCTGGTCTCTGCCCTGCCGCACGACCTCGCCGGCAGCGACGAGGAGTTCCTGGTGCGTCTGAGCTTCTTCGGCGAAATAGACGCGCCGGCGCGAAAGGCGATCCTCGCCGCGCGAGCGGACGTGCTGGCCGAACGCATCGCCCAGGTGCAGACGCTGAAGGACGAATCCGTGTCGATGCCGCAGTGGCGCGCGATCGCCATGGATCACCTGCTGGACCAGCTCACCGGCGAGATCGACTGGATCGCCGGACTCACCCTGAACATCACTGAGTCGATCACAACGGAAAGAGAACGCAATGTCCCAGGCAACCGCTAGCCCGGCCGCGGGCACATCGACCCCGCTGGGAGCCGTCGCACGCTACGGACTCCTGATCGGCCCGCTGCTCAGCATGATCGACTCGAGCATCGTGAACGTCGCGGTGCCCGACATCGTCAAGGAATTCACCCACTCGACGCTCGACCAGGTGCAATGGGTCGTGAGCGGCTATCTCCTCGCACTCGGCGTCTCGCTCGCCCTCACCGCCTATCTGGCCAAACGTTTCGGCGTGCTGCGGGTGTACACGGTGAGCATGGTGCTGTTCGTTCTCGCCTCGGCGGCCTGCGCCATCGCGCCCACGATCGGCGCCCTCATCGGGTTCCGCGCGGTGCAGGGCTTCGTTGGAGCGCCGCTGGTGCCGCTGGCGCTCAGCATCCTGCTCGGCAAGGACGGCATCGGTGGCGGCAAAGTGCCCATCTCCGCCGCACTGACCCTGTTCCTCGCTCCGGCCCTCGGCCCGACCCTGGGCGGCCTGCTGATCGGCGCCGGCGGCTGGCGCTGGATCTTCCTCGTCAACGTGCCCGTCGGCATCATCGGACTGCTTCTGTTGCTGCGCGTTCCCCGCCACATCGGCGCTCTCGGATCGAAGCTGGCGAGATTCGACCCGTTCGGGTTCGCGCTGCTGGCCGTCGGACTTACCGGCGCCCTGTTCGGCGCCACCCAGGGCACGACGGAGGGGTGGGACAGCGCGTCCTGCTGGGCGCCGCTCGCCGGAGGACTGCTGCTGCTCATCGGGTACACCTTCTGGGCGCTGCGCCGCCCGAACCCCGCCGTCGACGTCGGCATGATGCGTCATCGCAACTCGGCCATCGCGCTCGTGCTCCAGGTACTCTGCTCCGTCGTCGCGTTCGGCACGGTGTTCCTGTTGCCGGTCTTCACCCAGTCGGTGCAGGGCCACAGCGCCTTCGCCACGGGCATCGCGCTTCTTCCGCAGGGCATCGTGATGGGTGTCGCCACCTACTTCGGGCAGAAGCTGTCGGTGCGTGTGCCGCTCAAGGTGCTCGTGGTCTCGGGCTTCGCCATTCTCGCTGCATCGAGCGTGTTCCTGCTTTTCCTCGAGCAGGACACCCCGCTCTGGGTGACGGCGCTCATCCTCTCCGGCCGGGCCATCGCCATCGGGCTGGTGACCGCACCGCTCCTCGTGGCGATGCTGGCGCCCCTGCCCGAGGACCAACTCGCCGACGGCAACACCCTGTTCAACATCACCCAGCGACTCGGTGGCTCGATCGGCGTGAGCATCCTCGGTTCGCTGGTGGCGGGCGGAGCAACGCTTGCGGCGACCATCGATGACTTCCATTTCGTCGGCGTGATCCTCATCGCCATCGCTGTGGTTGCCGGGCTGCTGTCGTTCTTCCTCACGCAGGATCGCTCCGTGCCGGTGCGCGAGGTGAGTACCGTCGGCGAATGAGCCGGTTAACTGCGTAAGCTCCAGACATGCTCGAGGAGGAATACCAGGCGACCCATCGCCCCACGGAGGCGCAGCGCAACCTGCCACCCCTCCAGGTGCCGTTCGACTACACGATCAGGGCGGCCGTCTCGGAAGACCTGCCCGACATCCGCGAGATCTATAACCACTACGTCAAGAATTCGACCGTGACCTTCGACGAGAAGCCGATGACGCTGAAGGCATGGCGCACCAAGTTCGCGCAGGTCGAGAAGGCGAAAATGCCCATGCTGGTCGCGGTCAGCCCGAACGGCAACATGCTCGGCTTCGCCTACGTCTATCCGTGGAAGCAGCGCGCTGCATACCGGTTCACGGTGGAGGACTCGATCTACCTCGGCCCGGCTTCGACCGGCAAGGGGCTCGGCAAGGTGCTGATGTCCGCACTCATCGACGCGGCCAAAGAGGCCGGCCTCCGGGAAATAATCGCCGTGATCGCCGACCAGGGAGCGGATGCGTCGATCCAGATGCACAAGAACTTCGGCTTCAAAGAGGTGGGGCGAATGGGCAAGGTCGGGTTCAAATTCGACCGCTGGCTGGGCACCGTGATGCTGCAGAAGTCGCTGAAGAAATAACTACTGCTGATGCTGGTTGGCAGCGCCGAGCTCCAGAAGCGCCACCCCGCCGATCACGAGAACCATGCCGATTACCTGCACCCAGCTGAGTGATTCCTTGAACATGAGCCAGCTGATCACTACGACGAGAACCACGCCGACACCCGCCCAGATCGCGTAAGCGATACCGAGCGGCACCCCCTTCTGCAGCGATTGCGAGAGCAGCACGAACGCCGCGATGTAGCCGACGGCGACAATGATGTACGGCACCACCTTGTTGCCGTCACCTGTGGCGAACTTGAGTGCGGTGGTGGCGACGACCTCGGTGACGATCGCCCCGGCGAGGAAGAGATAGCCGAGTATCACTTCGTGCCCCTGGGGGCGCCTTTCTTCGGGGAGCCAAGCCGGGCGACCATGTTGACGAGTGTTCGTCGCGGCACGAAGCCCTCCATTTTCGCGTTCAGCGCGTTGGCGGCGCGGGTGATGACGACCGGCGAGGGGTCCCTGCGGTCGAGGGCGCGGAACGCGGCCGCCACCACCTCCTCCGCGGTCTCTACCCTGCCAAACATCGCGTCGCCATTCTTCGCGACGTCTTCGAACTCGGTCGCTGCCGGTCCCGGGCACAGGGCGATCACCTTCACTCCCGTGCCTTTTGCCTCCCACCACAGGGCCTGCGTGAAGCTCAGCACGAAGGCCTTTGTTGCGCCATAGACGGCCATCCGCGGAATCGGCTGGAAGGCAGCGGTCGAGGCCACGTTCACGAGCGCGCCGTTGGCGGCGGCGATCATTCCGGGCAGGAACGCCCGGGTGAGCGAGACGATGGCTGCGACATTCACCGCCACCTCGGCGTCGAGCCGTGCCGCATCGCCATCGGAGACGAAGCCGTGAGTGCCGAAGCCGGCGTTGTTGATCAGGGTCGCCACTGAGATCTTCTTCCTGGCGAGTGTCGCCGCCAGGCTCGTGGCGGCATCGGGCACCGAGAGGTCGAGCGGCACGACCGTGCAGACCGTGCCGTAACGCTGGGAGAGCTCCTTCGCGAGGGCCTCCAGTCGATCGGCGCGACGCGCGACGAGCACGAGGTCGGCGCCGCGCTCGGCGAGTCGGTGAGCGAATTCGAGCCCGAATCCGCTCGATGCACCGGTGACGACGGCGGTGGTTCCCATGGGATCGAAGGTCATGCTCGAAAGGCTACCGGCGCTACAGTCGAAGCATGCCTGAAGCGCCCCGACGACGCCCGGAAGATGCCGTCGTGCTGCACTCGTTCTCGGGTCATGTGAAGGCGCGGCCGAAGGCGGTGTTCGAGGCCCTCGACCGGCGATTCCGGCCCGACGAGCGCTCCCGCAGCCTGTACACAGCCGACCCGGCGGCGTTCCTCGTCATCGCCCAGGGCGGCTGGTGGTACCGCGGCGAGTACCGGGTCGTGCCCGATGAGTACGGCTCGAACGTCGAGCACAGCATTCTCAACATCGCCCAGCAGCGGCGGATGAGCGGCAGTGCGGCGCGAAAGGTGATCGACGACGCCCCGCAGGACTTCGAGCGCCTGATGAAGGAATTGCGGCTCGATCTCGAGTAGCGAGCCGCGCTATCCGGCGGTCTGGCCCTTCGTGCAGGTGGTCTGCGCGGCTGTCTGCCCGTAGACGTCACTCGGCAGGGCGACCGCCGTCGCACTGCTCGCTGCGGTGTCGGGCGCAGCGGCGCTCGAACCGGGGGTCGGCGTGGCCGTCGAGCCATTGCCGGTGATGACGGGCGCGGAGGTGTCGAGCACCGTTCCGCCGACACCGCTGGTCTTGCCGGTGAGCTGGATGGGCTGGTCCGCCTTGATCGCGTCGATCAAGGTCTGCGCAGGCCCGACGAGCGGAACGGGTCCCTTGGCGCTGCTTCCGTTCGGGTACTGCACGAACACGACATTGCCGAAGTCGATGTTCTTGACCGCCGCAGCCATCGACACGAGGGTGTTGAGATTCGTCAGGCTGTCGGAGAGGGTCATGTTGCTGGTGACCGCCTGTGCCAGCTGGTAAACCGTCACGGGGTTGCCGAGCACCTGCGGCGTCTTGATCTTGCGCACCAGTGCCGAAAGGAATAGCTGCTGGTTGCTGACGCGGCCGAGATCGCTGCCATCGCCCAGCCCGTACCGTACGCGGAGGAACTGCACCGCGCTCTCGCCGACGAGCGTCTGTTCCCCGGCACCGAGATCGAAGGGGATCTGCTCGTCGTGAATCGCCGTCGCCACACAGACGGTCACCCCGCCAACGGCCGTGGACATGTTGGCCACCCCGTTGAACTCGGTGAGCGCGGCATAGGGGATATCGAGCCCGGTGAGGTTCTCGACCGTCTTCACGATGCACGGCAGTCCGCCGTAGGTGAGGGCGACATTGATTTTGTTGGTCTGTGACGGATAGTTTCCGCCGTTGCCGTTCGGGCACGATGCGATCTGCACCTGCAGGTCACGCGGGAAGCTGATGACGGTGGCGTACTGGTGGTTACCCGAGACGTGAATGAGCATGGTGACATCGTTGAGGTGCTCGCCCCGCTTGCCGTAGGCCTGGATGTCGCCGCCACCGCTGTCGCTCGCGGCCACCAATACGTTGAATCCGCCCTCGTAATCGCCGATCGCCGGGGGCGGACCCTGCGTCTCGCCGATGAGGTGAACGCCGGGCTTGATGTTGCGGGCAAGGTCCCACACCGCGATTCCGCCGACCGACACGGCGCTCACAGCGATCACTGCGATGGCGACACCGATGATTCTGAGCACGGTTGCCCAGGCCGGTGCGTGGTGAAGGCGGCCGTGCCGAATAAGCGGGGCGGGAGCGGTTCTGGGCACCAAACGACTCTAGCCGACGCTCCTGCCGGGCCCGATCAGGCGTTGCGCGGGGTTGCCCGTTCGAGCACGAAGTACCCGGCGATGGCGGCGATCACGGCCGCGACGAGCATCCAGCCGACGATCCCGATCGACCCGGCGGCGAGGAATGAGCGGCCGATGGCGGCCCACGAGGAAGTCAGCGTGGCAAGCACGACCAGGCCGAGCGCGATGACGGCGATGGTGGCGCCGAGCACGAGGAGGCCGTTCGAGCGCCAGCGCACGTACACGCTCGCCGCGACGGATCCGATGAAGAAGAAGAACAGCATGGCGCCGGCGAACACGAACAGTCGCGCGTACCAGGGGCCGTCGCTGAAATAGATGGCAGTGAACATGTGGCCGCCGAGCCCCCAGCCGTTGGTCCACTGCTCGATGAAGCTGAGGATCGTGAGCGCCGCGCCGTAGCCCACCGCAAGCAGGGCGAACGCGATTCCGGTGCCGAACGAGAACTCACGTCGCGTCACGCCGAGTCCGAGAGCGTACGGGAAGGTGTTGTTGATGGCCTGCAGGGCCACGATCAGCATGTAGACGAAGATGTAGAAGCTCGCGCCGGTGTAGCCCAGGCCCTGTTCGGCATCCGTGCGACTCTGGCCGGTGGTGGTGGCATAGATGACCCCCCAGATGGTGAGGTTCACGAGGAAGATGAACGTCATCACCAGCCACGGGATGCCGAGAACGGTCCACTTGTTCACGAAGTGGAGTTTGACGATGCGCCAGACGTGCGTGGTCATGCCGATTCCTTCCATTCGGTCGCGCGCGACGTGGTGGTGGCAACGACGAGCTGCTGAAGCGAGACGGGGGAGAGGTCGAGTCCTTCCCCGATAGCGGTGGCACGGTCATCCGGCCCCAGTCCCGAGATCACGGCCGAGCTGAGCCCGCCGACGTTCTCGCTGTGCAGGACGTTCCGGCCGGCTGAGAACGACTCGACAGCGGCGGTGCGACCGGAGACTGTGGTCGCTGAGCCGCGCAGCGCGTCGGCTTCAGCGTCGATCACGATCTTCCCGTCGTCGATCACGATCACGTGTTCCAGTAGGTTGCTGACCTCGTCGATGAGGTGGGTCGAGAGGAGAACGGTTCGCGGGTGCTCGGCGTAGTCCGCGAGCAGGCGATCGTAGAAGATCTGCCGGGCCACGGCATCCAGCCCGAGGTACGGCTCGTCGAAGAAGGTGAGTGGTGCGCGAGACGCGAGCCCGACGATCACGCCGAGCGCGGAGACCTGGCCGCGAGACAGCTTCTTGATGCGGCGCTTGACCGGCAGGCGGAAGTCGGCGACGAGTTGGCCGGCCAGGGCGGCGTCCCAGCGCGGGAAGAACCACGGCGCACTGGTGAGCACGTGGTGCGCCTGGTATTCGTCGGGGTAGCGCTGGCTTTCCTTGATGGAACAGACCCGGTCGAGCACGGAGCTGTTCTCGACCGGTCGCTCACCGAACAGCCGGATGTCGCCGCTCGTCGCGAACTGCTGGCCGGTGAGCAGTTGCATCAGCGTGGTCTTGCCGGCGCCGTTGCGGCCGAGAAGGCCGTAGATGCCGTGCTCCTGCACGCTGAAGCTCAGGTCGTCGATGGCCGTGAACCGGCCGAAGCGCTTGGTGAGGTGCTCGACCTCGATGACTGCTGTCATTGGGCTGTCTCCGTTTCGATCATGGTGCTGAGTTCGCTCCGCGAAATGCCGAGCTTTGCGGCCTCCGCGATGATGGGCTTGAGGTATTCGTTCTCGAACCGTTCCCGCCGGCGGGCGACGAGTGTGGCGCGGGCACCGGGTGAGACGAACATGCCGATCCCGCGGCGCTTGTAGAGCACGCCATCATCGACGAGCACGTTGACTCCCTTGGCCGCCGTGGCGGGGTTGATTCGGTGGAAGGCGGCGAACTCGTTAGTCGACGGCACCTGTGAGTCTTCGGCGAGAGTGCCGTCGATGATGTCGTTCTCGATCTGTTCGGCGATCTGGGCGAACAGCGGACGATCCTCGTCCATTCGCTACCTCGTGTTCCCCGGTCTTAGTTGCTTGGTTAGTTACTTCACCAACTAACCAACCAGCTTTCACCACGCGTGTCAAGACCTAGGCTCGAATCGTGTTCGAACTCCATCACCTCAGCGCACAGGAACAGGGCGATTGGCTGCGCAGGGGCGAGGTGAGCTCCGCCGAACTCGCCGGCCACTACCTGGAGCGGATCGCTCGGCTGGATCCTGCCCTTGGCGCATTCACGACCGTGACGGCTCAGGCGGCGCTCGAGCGGGCCGCGGCGCTCGACCAGAGCGTGCCCAGGGCGGCCGCGCTCTGGGGGATCCCGTTCGCCGACAAAGACCTGGTGAACCGCGCGGGGGTCCCCACGGGCTTCGGGTCACGCCTGATGTCCGGTTTCGTGCCCGAGAAGTCAGACGACCTGGTGACGGTGCTCGACGACGCGGGCGGCGTGAGCCTCGGTAAGACGAACGCGCCCGAATTCGGGCTGCCGGCGTACACCGAGAGCCTGGTCGCGCCGCCGGCCCGCAATCCGTGGAACACCGCACTCGGTGCCGGGGGCTCGAGTGGCGGCGCTGCGGTCGCCGTCGCCGCCGGTCTCCTACCCTTCGCGCCCGGCTCCGATGGGGGTGGTTCGGTGCGGATCCCCGCAGCCGCCTGCGGGCTGGTCGGCATCAAGCCCTCTCGCGGCCTCGTTCCGTCCGGCACCGGACTCGACAAGCTCGCCGGCCTCGTCGTGCCAGGGCCGCTCGCGCGCACCGTCGCCGATGCGGCGATGCTGCTCGACGCGATGGTCGACGGTGGCGACTACCCGTTCACTGTGCGCGCGCCGCGCTGGGACGGGGGAGCGCTGCTGAACGCGGCCGTTCGGGGTGAGGGCCGGTTCCAGCTCGGGGTCATGACCACGTCTCCCTGGGACGGCGAGTACGACGTCCGGCTCGATCCGTCAGCGGCAGAGGCTCTCGCCCTCGCCGTCAGCGAACTCGATGCCCTCGGTCACGGAGTGGAGGAGTTCGGCCTTGAGCCCGACGACAGCTATGCGCCGAACTTCAAGGTCATCTGGCAGGCCGGCGCGGCCGGGATCCCCGCGGAGGGCGAGCGACTCGACCTGCTGGAGCCGCTGACGAAGTGGCTGGTGCTGCGCGGTCGCGAGATCTCCGCGCGGCAACTGGTGCGCTCGCTCGGCGCGCTCGCCGACTACGAGCGTTCGGTCATCCGCCAGTTCTCGCGCTTCGACGCCGTGCTCACACCCGCTCTCGCGCTGGAGCCGCGTCCGCTCGGCTGGTACGACGCCGAGGATGCCGAACGCAATTTCGAGCAGCAATGCCAATACACGCCCTTCACCTCGTTCGCGAACGTCACGGGCCTGCCGGCGATCACGCTGCCCGTGTTGCAGACGGCCGACGGAATCCCGATGGGAGTGCAGCTGGTGGGGCGCCCGGGCGGCGAGGCGACGCTGCTGGCCATCGGGGCGCAGCTCGAGCGCCGCCTGCAGTGGCAGCGTCGGCACCCACCACAGTGGTGACCGTCAACCCAGCTTCAGCAGCTCTTCGGTTTTCGCCCAGAGAGCGGTCGCGAGATGTTCATCCGACGCCGACCTGTGCTGGCGCCCGTTCGGACGCAGCCGGCTGAAGTAGGTGCCACTCGGCGCTGTCAATTCGCCCGTCGCGAGGCGCACAAGCGGTTCGGCACCCTGCTCGTTGGTCAGACCGAGGTGCCCGAAGCTGATCACCTGCGCGAACCGCATGATTCCCACCTCGGCGCCGAAGTTGCTGGCCACATAGCCGGGGTGGAACGAGTATGCGGTGATTCCGGGTTCCCTCCGCGCCAGCTCGCGGATGAACAGGATCGTTTCGAGCTTCGTCGCCCCGTATGCGGTCCAACCACCTGCCCACGGCTGCTTACGACGATCCAGGTCGTCGAGGTTGATCGGTCCGAGGGTGTTCGAATTGCTTGCAGTGGAGATGACCATGCCCGAGCTGGTGCGCAGTCGTGGCAGCAGCAACGAGGTGAGCAGGAAGGGCGACAGGTAGTTCGCCTCGAGAGTGCGCTCGAAGCCATCCGAGGTGAACTCGCGACGCTGCACCAGCCCGCCGGCATTGTTCGCGAGGATGTCGATGGTCTCGTACCGATCGAGCAGTGCCGCAGCCAGTGCGCGCACGTCGTCGAGTCGGTCGAAATCGGCGAGGAACGGGTCGCCCCCGATCTCCTTCGCCACGGCGGCGGTGCGATCCGGATTTCGGCCGACGATCGCCAGCCGGTGACCGCGAGTGGCCAGCTCGACCGCGGCGGCGCGGCCGATACCCGAGCTCGACCCGGTGATGACTATCGTGCTCAGGGCGTCACCATGCTCTCGCTGGCGTTCCAGAGGGCTGCCGCAAGCGCGGCATCCTTCGCCTGGGGCGCCGTCCTGCCGCCGGGCTTCAGCCCGTCGAAGTACGTGCCGCTGGGAACTCCGACCTCGGGAGCAGACGCGAGGTGCACGAGCGGCGCTCCGCCCTGCTCGGGACTGATGCCCAGCCGCTTGCCGCTCACGAAGTTGGCGAAGCGGATCACCGCGAGCTCCGTGCCGAAATTGGTCGACACGTACCCGGGATGGAATGCATAGGCCGAGATCATGGGTTCGCGGCGGGCGAGCTCCTCGATGAACATGATCGTCTCCAGCTTGCTGGTGCCGTATGCGGGCCAGCCGGCGAGGTATGCACGGTGCGCGCGATCGAGGTCATCGATGCGCACCCGTCCTCCGAGGTTTGCCGCGCTCGCCGTCGAGATCACCCGGCCCGACGCGGCGCGCAGTCGCGGCAGCAGCAGGCTGGTGAGCAGGAACGGGGCGAGATGGTTGTGCTGGAAGGTCCGCTCGTGGCCGTCGACCGTCGTGGCCCGCTTGGCGACCAGCCCGCCGGCGTTGTTCGCAAGCACGTCGATGGTCTCGTAGCGCTCGAGCAGTGCGGCTGCCAGCGCTCTCACCTGGCCGAGTTCGTCGTAGTCCGCGAGGAAGGGAGTGCCGCCCACCTGCTCGGCGACGAGCTTCGTGCGTTCGGGGTTGCGGCCGACCACCGCGATAGTCGCGCCACGGGATGCCAGCTCGCGCGCGGCGGCCGCGCCGAGGCCCGAACTCGCACCGGTGATGACGATCGTTGTGCCGTGCAGTGGTGCGCTCATGTCTCGTTTGTATCACCTCCGAGTTGCCGTTCTTCACCGCGCCGTTCTTCAGCGCCGGCGGCTAGGGTGACAGCATGTCGACGGCAGCGCCCAGGGTGGCGATGGTCTCACTGCACAGCTCCCCGGTGACGCAGCCGGGGTCCGGCGACTCGGGCGGCATGAATGTGGCGATTCTCGGCCTCGCGGAGCAACTCGCTCGCCGCGGCGCGACCGTCGACCTACTCACCCGAGCGACGGGGGAACCGGGGGAACGAGAGCTCTCACCGGGTGTCACGCTGCACGAACTTGCGGCGGGGCCGAGAGCTGTGCTCGCGAAAGAGGAGCTTGCCGGTGTCACCGACGAGTTCGGCGAAGCCGTTGCCGCGCTCACCGGTCGTCGCGGCCCGCGCTACGACGTCATTCACGCGCACTACTGGTTGAGCGGCCTCGCGGTTCTGCCGGTGGCGCTCGAGCTCGGGCTTCCGCTGGTGCAGAGTTTTCACACGCTCGCCGCGATGAAGAACGCGGTCGTCGGAACGAGCGAGCCGGAGCGCCGGCTTCCCACCGAGATGTTCCTCGCCAACCAGGCAACCGCGATCGTCGCCGGTTCGGCCGCGGAGGCGACCGCGCTGATCGATCTCGCCCGCGCTCCGGCCGATCGCGTGTGGGTGATCCCGCCCGGTGTCGATCTCGACCTGTTCGCCCCGTCGATCATGGCGATCGAAAGGGTCCACCGTGAACTGGGCATTGATTTCGACCGACCCATCATTGCCGTCGTCGGGCGCATCCAGCCGCTGAAAGACCAGGAGCTGGCGATCCGCGCGCTTGCCCTGGCGCGGCCGGGCCCGGTAATGGTGATCGCGGGTGAGGCGACACCCGGTGACGAGGGCTATCTGCAGTCGCTTCGCGAGCTCGGCGGCGAGGTGCGGTTCGTCGGCGCCCTGTCACGGGAACGGCTCGCCGACCTGCTGGCTGCCGCATCGATCACTGTGCTGCCGTCGCAGTCGGAGACGTACGGGATCGTCGCCCTCGAGTCGGCCGCGAGCGGCACACCGGTAATCGCCTACCGCGGCTCCGGAATGCTCGAGTCGGTCGCCGATGGGGTGTCCGGCCTGCTGGTCGACAGTCGAGAACCCGCGAACTGGGCTGCCAGCATCGACGAACTGGTCGGCGATCCGGAGCGGCTCGCAGCGCTCAGCGCGAGCGCACGCCACCACGCCGAGCCGTACACCTGGGCGGCGTCCGCCACGTCGTTGCTGGCGCTGTACGAATCCCTGCGCTAGCTAGTCGCCCGGTCGCCCGTAGGTTTCGAGCAGCCGCAGCCAGATCTCGTTCATCGTCGGGTACGCGGGAACCGCGTGCCAGAGCCGGTCGAGCGGTACCTCGCCAACGATCGCGGTCGTGGCGGCGTGGATGAGCTCGGAGACGTCCTGTCCGACGAAAGTGACGCCGAGGATGACCCCGCGCTTCTCGTCGACCACCATGCGTGCCTGTCCCTCGTAGCCGTCGGCCTGCAGCGAAGCCCCCGCCACGTAGCCGAGGTTGTAGTCGACCACGCGGATGTCGTATCCGGCCTTCTCGGCAGCCTCGGCGGTGAGTCCGGCGGAGGCCACCTCCGGGTCGGTGAAGGTCACCTGGGGAACCATCTCGTGATCCGCGGTGGCTGCGTGCTTGCCGAAGCGATTGTCGTGAACGCGGTGGCCGAGGGCCCGCGCGGCGATCACGTCGCCCGCGGCGCGGGCCTGGTACTTGCCCTGGTGGGTGAGGAGAGCCCGGTGGTTGACGTCGCCGACGGCGTACAGCCAGTCGAAGCCCTTCACCAGCAGGGTGTCGTCCACGGTCATCCAGTCGCCGGGGGTGAGGCCGATCGTTTCGAAGCCGATGTCCATGGTGCGCGGGGTGCGACCGATGGCGACGAGCACCTCGTCCGCGTCGATCACAGATCCGTCGTCGAGCGTGAGATGCACGCCCGAGTCGTCGCGGGTCACCAACTTCGTCGAGGCACCGATGAGCACGGTCGCACCGAGCTTCTCGAGGGATGCCTTAACCGCCTCGCCTGCGAAGGGCTCCTGCCCTGCCAGCAGCGTGCCACGGGAGATGACTGTCACGGTGGTGCCGAATGTCGCGTATGCGGTCGCCATCTCGACACCGACCACGCCTCCGCCGATGATCGCCAGCCGCTTCGGGGCGACCTGGGCGCTCGTCGCGTCGCGGCTCGTCCACGGCGTTGCGCCGGCGAGCCCGGGGATGTCGGGGAGCAGGGCGTCCGAACCGACGCTCAGCGCGACGGCGTACTTCGCCGTGTATGCCGTGTCGTCCACCACAACGCGCTTCTCGCCGTCCAACCGCGCGTGCCCGCGCACCAGGTCGATCCCGGCGCTCTTGACCCAGTCGGCCTGGCTGTCGTCGTTCCAGTCGTGGGTGAACGAGTTGCGACGCGCGAAGGTGGCGGCGACATCGATGGTTCCCGTGACGGCTTCCTTCGCTCCGCCGACGGCCTGCGCCGCCCGGAGCGCTATTCCGCTGCGAAGCAGCGCCTTCGAGGGCATGCAGGCCCAGTACGAGCACTCCCCGCCCACCAGTTCGCTCTCGATGAGGAGGGCGCTGAGACCGCCCTTGTGCGCGTAATCCGCGATGTTCTCGCCTACCGCGCCGGCGCCGATGACGATGAGGTCGTATTCGTGTGTGGCCATGAGCGTCATGCTACGCGTGCGACCCTGCTAGATCTTGCTCCAGTCGGGAACGACCACGTCATCCGATTCCGTATGCAGCCAGCGGGCCGGCAGCGTCGCGCCGACGACGACCTTCGCCGCCTTGTCGTCGGGAACGAATACCCCAACCTGTGCCCCGAAGTCGGGGCTGCCGCTCCGATGGACGGTCATCATGAGACCGGATGCCGGATGCCCGGTCGAGTCGTCCTGGCCGATCGGGTACACGAGAACCAGGTCCACCGTGCATGGGGTGCCCTTCGCCAGAACGGTGCCCGTGGTCGGCGCGGGCTGTGCCGAGCGCGGATTCCCGTCGTTGTCGGTGAGCACCGAGCCGTTCGGGTCCAGGGTCGAGGCCGGGGCGTCCGGAGTGTCGTCGGTGAGGGCGATCACGACCCTGGTCTTGTCGGAGGGGTCTATCCTCACCGCGACCGCGGTTCCCACATCCTGTAGCCGTGGCAGCGAGGTCTCCGGGATGGCCTGGGTCGTCGTCGCCCGATAGGGGGTGCTGCCGTCGAGCGGCTGCACGTCCACCACGATCGTGCAGACGGCCGCCTGCGGGGACTGGTCGGCCTCTCCGCCCCGGTAGATGCCCGTTGGCGTAACGGAGACCATGGTGCCCCTGGCGATCGTGCCGTCCGCGAGCAGCGCCGAATTGCCGAGACCGAATTCCTTGCCGAGACCGAATTCCGCGGCGGCGTCCTCGATGAACCCCACCGTCAGATCTTGTCCCACTCCGGCGCGACCAGGTTGTCGTCGGTATTGCCGGTTCCCGCGTCGACCCACTTAGCGGGGAGCTTTGCTCCGACGACGACCTTTGCGGTCTTGTCATCCGGAATGTGGATGCCCATCTGGGCTTGGAAGTCGGCTGCGCCGTCGCGGTGCACGTTCAGAATCAGTCCGGAGGCGGGAAGACCTTTCGCATCGTTCTGGCCGAGCGGGAACACGGCGAGAACGTCGACGCTGCAGGATTTGCCCGTTGCGAGAACCTCTGCGGTCGTCAGGTTCGCCTGGTGGGTCTCCAGCGGGGTCTCGGTGCCATCGTCGCTCGTGAGAACGATCTGTGCCGGCGCGGCCGCTGCTGCTCCTGCTGCGCCCGGTGCATCAGGCACGGCGTGAGTCAGGTCGAGCTCGATGCGGGTCTTGTCGGCGGGGTCGACGCGTACGGCGACCGAGGCACCCGGCGTTTGCAGCTGCGGAACATACATGTAAGGAATCGAATGGGTGACGGTGGCCTGGTAGCGTGCGGACCCGTCGAGCGGAACGACTTCGACAGTGACGTCGCAGACGAGGTCCTGGTTGCCCAGGTTGCCGGTGGCGAGTCCAGTCTGCTTCACGGAAATGACGTTTCCGAGCGCGAGGGTTCCGTTCTTGATCAGTTTCGAGTCCGCGACACCGAGCTTCTGTCCGACTTTCGTGAAGAATCCCATTGCATCTCCTTGTTCGGGTGCGCTGAGCATAGCCATACCAGTGGCACAGGGGCTAGTAGGGATTCAGCTGGTGAGCGCCCCGACGATCCGAAGGATGCTTCCAAGGTCGTCCCCGGCCGTCTCCGGTTCCGCGGGCGCGAATTCGGTGATGCCAGCGCCGACCAACGGCAGGGTCGCCTTCGCGGCCGCGATCGCGTCGAGGAGCGCCCGTAGCGTCAGTCCGAATGGCTCCGGGAAGCCGACCCCATCGATCTCCGCCGGGTCGAGCACGTCCAGGTCTACGTGGATGTAGACGGATTTCGCTCCCGTCGCGACGAGGGCCTCACCGATGCCGCCGGCGGTCACCTGATCGGGCGACAGCATGCGGATGCCTGCGGCCGCGATGTACTCCGACTCCGCGTCATCCGAGGCCCGGGTGCCGGCGAGCACCAGGTGGGAGGCCGCGAGCGGGTGGGCGGGCACGAGCGCCGCCGGCCCGTCACCGAGAAGCGTGCGCACGATCATCCCGTGAAAAGCGCTGCTTGCAGAGCTTTCGGGCGAGTTGAGGTCGGGATGGGCGTCGAGCCAGAGCACAGCGGTCTCGCCGGACTCGATGGCCCGACCGATCGAGGCGAGCTCGACCCCGCAGTCGCCGCCGATCACCACCGGCAGGCCGCCGCGGGTGCCGAGGGCCGTCGCGAGCGAGTCGCGAACGGCGACGATCGACGAGAGCCTGTGCACCGAGGTGTCTTCGCTGCTGCCGGCCTCGGCCGGCACCGGCACCTCCACGGTGGCGGATGACGGCAGGTCGGCGCGGATCGCATCAGCGCCGTCGACGAGTCTCATTGCACGGGACGAACCGGAGCCCTGCCACTGGGGCACGATGAAGAAGGTTGCTGGCACCGGTCAAGTATGGCCGCTAGAGCGTTCGCTGCGCCCGCGCGAGCGCCTCGGTGATCGCGGCCACATCGCCCACCATGCCGTATGCCGGGCGATCGCGTTCGACGCGCCAGCTCTCTGAGAGCGGGCCGAGGTTGATCGTGTCGAAACCGAACTCGTCGTACAGCTTCACCACGAAGTCGGCCGCATCGGCATGGTCGGATGCCGTGACCAGGGCCCGGCGACCGTCGGTACCCGCCGGAAGGCCGTCCGAGGTGATCTGGGCCGACGCGATCGCGTTGAAGGCCTTGGCGACCCTCGACTCGGGCAGGTGGGCCTGCAGCTGAGCGGTGACCGTGCTGGTGCCGTCGTCCAGGTCAGCGACATGTCCGTCGCGCTCCCAGTAGTAGTTGTTCGTGTCGAGCACGATCTTGCCGGCGAGTTGGTCGACCGGAACATCGGCGATGGCCTTGAACGGGATCGAGACGACTGCGACATCCGCTGCCGCCGCCGCTTCTTCGCGGGTCGCCGCTCGCGCGTGCTCTCCGAGCTCCGCCACGAGATCTTGCAGTGTCGCAGGTCCTCGTGAATTACTGAGCACGACGTCGTACCCGTTCTCGATGGCCTTGCGGGCCACCTGGCTGCCGATGTGTCCCGAACCGATGAATCCAATTGTCGTCATGACGGGGGCAACGGCGGCGACCCTCGCAATGTTCCCCAGCTCAGGCGATCTCGTACGTTCCGTCGAGGCGCGCTCGTCCGATGACGTGGCCGGCCATCTCGGTGATTGTTTCGTCGAGTGAGAACTTCTCGCCCAGCTGGACCGGCCGATCGAGGGCGAAGAGCTGGAATACGTATGAGTGCGCGCCATGCGACGGGATGGGAAGCGGTCCGGCCCAGCCGCGACGCCCGACGGGCCCCCTGCCGTGACGCAGGCCCGCGATCGGGCTGGGCTGTACGAGGCCGTTCTCGGGAATGGAGTGGAGCGTCGGATCGATCCCGACCGTGAGAGCGTGGGTCGCCGGAGTTCTCATCGGCACGTCGGGGTCCTGCACGACGAGCACGAGTTCCACGGTTCCGGCGGGGGGCGAAGCCCATTCGAGCGCCGGGGAGATGTTCGCCCCGAACAGCCGTCCCTTGTGGCGCTCGGGGATCGGCGCACTGTGAGCGAAGGCGGGACTCGTCAGCGCGAAGTTCTCCGGCGCCCGCAGGTCGGCGCGCGCCCAGGCGAGCGTGTCGTGTCCGGCGCGGCGATTGCGCAGGGCGCGACCAATCGGGTTGGGCATGTCGATTCCTTTGGTCGGTCCGTCAGCGGATCCGGATGCGGGTCAGCGGGCCCGTGATGAGGGTCGAGGTGCCGTCCGTGCCGGTGAGGTCGATGGCGGCTGACACGTCGTAGCGGCCTACGGGCACGCGAGGCAGGTTCTCCCGGAAGGAGTTATCGGCGTCGTCCTGGGCAGCGCACTCCATCGGCGAGAAACTCGCCGGGTAGGTCATCGATGCACCGGGAGCGAGGTCGACTTCCGCAGCCATGGCGATCATCGCGCCATTCGTGTGCCAGAGCACCCGTCCGTTGCGCGAAAGCGTAACGATCGGGGTTGCAGCGGTGGTTCCGGTCACCCGTGACGAGGTGCGATTGGTGAGCACGACAGTCCCGTTGATCGTGCTATCGCTCTGGAAGGCGTCGTCGAAGGACGCGGTCAACTCGAGCGGCGCCGTGCGCCCCACGGATGGCGCGAGTCTCTCGGCGCAGCGGTTGAGGGTTGCCGCCGTCGTTCCCGGCGTGCTCGCCGTGTTCGTCGGTGCGGGAGTCGCCGACGTACAACCGGAGAGCGCGGCCACCAGTACGACTGCGATCAGGACTCTCCGGGCGGCGGACACCCGCCCACTTTATGCGTTCGTCAGTTCTCCCGCGAGAGCTTCACCCGGCGGCGGATGTCAGCCAGCTGGCGGGTCATCGCCTCGGGCAAGCGATCGCCGAAGCTCTCGAAGAACTGCTCGGTGTCGTCGAGTTCCGCGAGCCAGGCGTCCTGGTCGAGTTCGAAGAGCTGCTCCCAATCTTTCTCGGTCACGTCGGTGCCCTCGAGATTGACGCCTCCCTCCGCCGGCTTCCAGCCGAGCGGGCTGTCGACAGCAGGCGTGCGGCCGTCGACCCGGTCGAGAATCCACTCGAGCACGCGCGAGTTCTCCGCGAAGCCCGGCCAGAGCCACGAGCCGTCATCGCCCTTGCGGAACCAGTTCACTTGGAAGATGCGCGGCACGGTGCCGTTGGCACGAAGGGTCTTGCCCATCTCGAGCCAGTGCGACCAGTGGTCGGCCATGTTGTAGCCGCAGAAGGGCATCATTGCGAAGGGGTCGCGGCGCAGTTCGCCGACGGTGCCCTCCGCAGCGGCCGTGCGCTCCGACGAGACGGTTGCTCCGATGTACACACCGTGCTCCCAGTCGCGCGCCTCGACGACGAGCGGAACATTGGTGGCGCGGCGGCCACCGAACACGATCGCGTCGACGACGACGCCCTCCGGGTCGTCCCAGTCGTCCGAGATGGTGGGGCACTGTGCAGCGGCGACGGTGAAGCGCGAGTTCGGATGGGCAGCGGGTGTGCCGGATGCCGGCGTCCAGTCGTTGCCCTGCCAGTCGATGAGGTGGTCGGGCGTCTTCTCGGTCATGCCCTCCCACCACACGTCTCCGTCATCCCGAATGGCCACGTTCGTGAAGATCGTGTTACCCCACATGGTGTCCATGGCGGTCTGGTTGGTGACGGGCCCCGTGCCAGGCGCAACGCCGAAGAATCCGGCCTCCGGGTTGATGGCTCGCAGGCGCCCATCGGCGCCGGGCGCGAGCCAGGCGATATCGTCGCCGATCGTTTCGACCTTCCATCCCGGGATCGACGGCTTGAGCATGGCGAGGTTCGTCTTGCCGCAGGCCGAAGGGAATGCGGCGACGAGATGGAACACCCGCCCGCGCGGGTTGGTCAGCTTGAGAATGAGCATGTGCTCGGCGAGCCAGCCCTCGTCGTGAGCCATCACCGACGCGATGCGCAGGGCGAACGACTTTTTCGCGAGCAGGGCGTTTCCGCCGTATGCCGAGCCGTACGACCAGATCTCCCGGGTCTCGGGAAAGTGCGAGATGTACTTCGTCTCGTTGCAGGGCCACGCGACATCCTCTTGGCCCACCTCGAGCGGCGCGCCGACGCTGTGCACCGCGCGCACCCACTCGGTGTTCGAATCGATCAGGCGCAGGGCGGCCGCGCCCATGCGGGTCATGATGCCCATGCTCGCGACCACGTAGGGGGAGTCGGTGACCTGTACCCCGAGGCGGGCGAGCGGGCTGCCGAGCGGGCCCATCGAGAACGGGATGACGTACATGGTGCGGCCGCGCATGCTTCCGGCGAAGATCTCGTCGAAGGTGGCCCGCATTTCTTTCGGGTCGCGCCAGTTGTTGGTGGGACCGGCATCGGCCTCGTTCTCGGAGCAGATGAAGGTACGGGACTCAACGCGGGCGACATCGGCGGGGTGGCTGCGGGCGACGAAGCTGTATGGGCGGTGTTCGGGGTTAACCTGGGTGAGCGTGCCGCTGGCGACCATCAGGCGGGTGAGCCGGTCGAACTCTGCCGCGGAGCCATCACACCAGACGACGGCGTCGGGCGTGGTGAGGTCGGCGATCGACTCGACCCAGGCGATCACGCCCGAATCGGTTCCCTCGGGCGCCGAGAGCGGCGAGGGCACCTGGTGCGGCTTCTCGCCGGCACTGCTGGGGCGGGTAGGAGTGAGCGTCATCGTGTCGTCCGTTCTCGCAAAAGAAGTAGTCAAAATCCACTCTGCGACGACTTTCTGGTATATCGCCGGGTAATCGAGTGGAAAAAACCATGGTTCTTTCACTAATCTGAATTACATGACCGATCTTGCAACGCTGGGGCAGCGTATTCGTCACTTCCGCACCGAGGCGAACCTGACGCTCGACCAGCTCGGCGCCACCGTGGGAATCGCGGGCAGCCAGCTCTCCCTGATGGAGAACGGCCGGCGCGAACCGCGCCTTTCGCTGCTCCAGAGCATCGCCTCAACGGTGGGAGTCCAGGTCTCCGACCTGCTCGACACCGCGCCCCCGACCGAGCGAGCAGCCCTGGAGATCGAACTCGACCGCCTGCAGAAGGGTGCCGTGTACCAGGGGCTCGGGCTGCCGGCCATCCGTCCGTCGCGCACGATGGCCGACGAAATGCTGTCGTCACTGGTCGGACTGCATCGCGAGCTGGCGAGGCGCGCGCGGGAGTCGATCGCGACGCCCGAGGAGGCGAGGCGGGCCAATACCGAACTGCGCCACACCATGCGCGGCAAAGACAACTACATTCCCGAGATCGAGGATCTGGCCGAGGAGGCGGTGCGCGGCGTCGGCTACACGACGGGCGCGCTCACCCACCGTGCGGTGAACCTCATGGCGAAGAAGCTCGGCTTCGAACTGATCTTCGTGAACGACCTGCCCCACTCCACCCGGTCGGTCACCGACCTCGAGAACGGGCGCATCTACCTTCCGCCGGCATCGATTCCCGGCGGTCACGGGCTCCGCTCGATGGCACTGCAGGCGATCGCGCACCGGCTGCTCGAGCATCACGAGCCGGAGAGCTACGCCGAGTTCCTGCGCCAGCGACTCGAGATCAACTACTTCGCCGCCGCGTGCCTGATGCCGCTGCGACAATCCGTCGAGTTCCTCACCGCCGCGAAAAACGATCGTAACCTCGCCGTCGAAGACTTCCGCGATGCGTTCGGTGTCACCCACGAAGCCGCCGCACTCCGCTTCACCAACCTGGCGACCTCACACCTCGACATGACCGTCCACTTTCTGCGGGTCGGCGGGGACGGTGCGCTGTACAAGGGCTACGAGAACGACGGGCTGCAGTTGCCCACCGATGTCACCGGCTCGATCGAAGGCGAGCTCGTCTGCCGGCACTGGAGCGCACGCACAGCATTCGGCCGTTCGAACCGCACCAACGAGTTCTACCAGTACACAGACACCCCCACCGGCACGTACTGGTGCTCTACGCAGACCGGCACCGCCGCCAGCGAGGAGTATTCGATCAGCTTCGGCGTGCCGTTCGCCGACGCCAAGTGGTTCAGGGGACGCGAGACCACGAACCGTGAAACCTCACGCTGCCCCGACGAGAGTTGCTGTCGGCGGCCGGAGACGGGTGCTGAGCATCGCTGGGCGCACAAGGCATGGCCGAGCGCGCGGCTGCACGCCCATATCCTCTCCCCGCTGCCCTCCGGAACCTTCCCCGGCGTCGATGACACCGAGCTCTACGAGTTCCTCGATCGCCACACCGAGGCCTAGAGGCGCCTGTTTCAGTACGACTGCGGCTGCGTGAAGAATCCCGTCGGGTCGTAGCGTTTGCGGATGCTCGCAAGCCGTGAAGCGTTGCCGGCGAAATACGACGTGGCGGGGTCGGCCAGCGACGCATCGGCGTAGTTCACGTAGGCGCCGTCTCCCCACTCCGGCACCATCGCAGCGCGGAACCCGCGCACGTATGTATCGAGCGGCGCGGGGTTCGTGCCATCCGGGAAGGTCGCCGTGTACTGCACCGAGAAGAGGGCGCTGCGGTGCGGGAAGGCCGTCGCGTCCGAGCTGAGCGCGCCCACCTGGCCGCCCAGGGCATCCATCGAGATTCCGCCCTCTTTGATGCCCGCCACCCCTTTGGCTGCGGTCGCCTGGGCAACGAGCGTCTGGATGCCTGCCGCGTCGAGCGGGTGATAGGCGATATGCGAGGTGGCCGAGAACGATTCCCGGGTTAGCGACCCGCCCGCAGCGGTAGTGCATCGGGCGACCGGCACGCCCGAGCACCCCGCATAGATCATCATCGCGTCGTGATAGTTGTGCTGAGATGAGCCGTTCTTGCTGGGCTGCCCCGCGGCGGCGAGGAGCGGCGCGAGTTGCCCGGCGAGGTCCGCCGCGGCGCCGAGCCACGTGCCGGAGAGGAACACGCCGAGCCCGGTGGTGTACGCGGCGCCGTTCAGCAGTTTGAGCGTCGACCACAGCTTGGGGTCGGCCGAGGGCGCCCAGGCCTGCCAGGCGGCGACCACGGCAGGGGCGGATGAGGCCGGCCAGCTGAGCGAGAACATGGTGACGGTGGGCGCCGGCTGGGTGCTGAAGGTGAGCGAGGTGACGACACCGAGGTGACCGCCGCCGCCGCCGCGACAGGCCCAGAACAGGTCGGCGTCGCTCTTCGCGTTAGCCGTGTGCACTGTGCCGTCGGCGGTGACGATTTCCACAGCGGTGAGGCTGTCGCAGGTGAGCCCGTACGCGCGCACGAGCACGCCGACTCCGCCGCCGAGGGTGAGGCCGGTCATGCCGACCGTGGCGCACGAGCCGCCCGCGAGCGAACGTCCGGCGTTACCGATGCTGTCGTAGACCTGGGCGAGGGATGCGCCGGCGCCGATGGTCGCCGTGTTGTCGGCAGCGAGCGCCACGGTCGTGAGGCCCCTGGTGTCGATCACGAGCGATGGCACAACATCGGTACCGGCCGCGCCGCCCGCCGAATAGCCGGGGTAGCTGTGACCGCCGGACCGGAGGGCGACCGGAAGGCGATACTTTTTCGCGAACGCGAGGGCGGCCGCGACATCGGATGCCGACGTCACGGTGAGCACGGCAAGCGGTCGGGCGTCGTCCCAGCGTGGATTCTCGGTGAGCCGCACGGTGTCGTAGTCCGCGTCTCCCGGCAGTGCGAGAGATCCGCCGACGGCAGACTTCAGCGCGGACCAGGCCGGTGGCCCCGGTGGCGTCGGGGTGGGGGTGGGACCCGGGTGAACGGGGGCGCAGGCCGCGAGTAGCCCGGCGACGCCGATTGCGCCGGCCCCGAGCACCGCCCGCCGGCTGACGCGGTTCACGCTGTCGGTCGATCGTCCACGCGCGAGGGATCCGTCGGTGACGTGTTCCCGAGCGCGACCCGGGCGATGCCGATGCGGGAGCTGACCTCCCAGCGCCGTAGCACCTCGCTCACGTGTTTCTCGACCGTCTTGATGCTGATGCCCAGATCACGCGCGATCTCGTCGTTACTGCGACCGAGCACGATCCGGTCGACCACCGCCTCCTGCCGAGGGGTTAGCGCCGCTCCCGATCCGATGGTCGGCGCGGTGGGCAGCACCTCGGCGAGACGCGCGGCCACCGCGAACCGGGAGGCCACCCCGAAGGCGGCGAGCACACGTGAGACGTGCGCGCGGACAGTGTGCTGGGAGAGGTGGAGCTGTGCAGCGATGGCCTGGTTGCCCAGTCCTTCGGTGATGAGGCGGGCCACCTCTCGCTCGCGGGGGGAGAGTCCCGCCCAGCCGGTGCCGGACTCCGGGCGTAGGCGACGACCGGCCGTACGTCGTTCGCTCGCGGCGGGTCGTCGGGCCGCGAAGGCGCCACTGCCCAGCGCCTCGGCCACTGTCGTCTCGAGAGCGCCGACAGAGATCCCGCTTTCCGCGAGCACCTGACGGGCTTGGGTGAGCAGCAGTTCGCCCTCCGTGGCCTCGACAACACGACCGTCGACCACGGAGTGCTCGATCGAGAGTTGCGCCCACGCGGCGGCCTCGACCGGATGCCCGGCCAGCAATTCGACGCGACTCACCAGTCGTTCGATGGTCGGGCGCGATATCGGGTGCGAAAGCAGTATCTCGCCCTGTTCGCGCCACGCCTCGGCGGCGTCGAGATCCTGCATCCCGACTGCTGATGCGGTGAGCATCTCGAGGCCGAGTGCCCGGTCGATGATGGAGAGCGCTTCGAGCCCGGCGTTGGCACCCGCCAGAAGGGTGAACTCTGCCGCCCTGGCGGCGTCGCCGGTGGCGATCAGTCCGTAGGCGACCAGGAGGTAGCAGCCGGTGGAGATGTAATCGATCGGCTGGGGCAGTTCGCTGGCGAGCCGATCGGCCAGTGCGGTCACCGTCGGCCCGGTCAGCGCCGTTCCGTGCAGAAAGCAGAGAGTGGAGTCGAGAAGCACGGTCATCACGGGGCCGTTCGCCGGCACCCGGGCGAGGGCGCCGAGCTCGAGAGCCTCGGTAACCCGACCCTGAAAACCGAGCACTCGCATCCGCATGATGTACATGACCGCCAGGTACGGATGGGGAACGGAGTCGCTCGCCAGAAAGTCGGTGGGCAGTGTGCCCGATCGCTCGACGAACTGCGTGGCCAGGTCGAGTCGTGCGCAGGCGATGGATGCCTCGGCAAGAAGGTAATAGGTGAACACTCGGCAGTCGCTGTCGGACCGGTCGAGCGTGTGCAGGTCACGCAGCGCGGCAACGAGCATGTCGGGGCGTGCCGTGGGGGAGACCACCACCGGCCAGGCGGCTGCCGCAAGCCCCGCAGCTGCCCTGGCGGTCATGAGCGCCTCGGAGTCATCGGCCGATTCGGCCATCGCCTCCGCAGCCAGTTCCGTGGCGAGCTCGTACTGCCGCAGGTGGAAGTAACTGAACGACAGGAGTGCCTTCACATACGCGGATCCGCCCTCGCGGTATCGCGTGAGGCAGTATTCGACGGCCTCGTCCGATCTCAGCGCGGCGACGTACGCCAGTACGCGCGACAGGTCAGCGGCATTCCCCACAGACGCGATAGTAGTGGCGCAACCGCGCTGCCGTAACTGCTTGCAGAACGGAGGAGATGAGGCGGGCTCGGCGAAGTAACCACAATCCGCCGAGCCCTGGCTGCCGTTCTCGGATCAGGAAGAAGTGGCAGCCACACAGGACTGTACCTCAGGTGCGCCCGCGTTCCGAGGTTTCGGAGGGTCCCAGTTCGGGGACAGACCCCCCATTCTTCCCGGCGGCACAGTGGTGGGCTACCATCGTTGTCGAACGTCGAATCCGTCCCGCGTGGGTAACCATTTCGCGGGGTGTCGGCGCTTCCCCGAGGGAGGGCCGGGGTTTTCGGGTAACTCCCGGCCCTCCTGTCGGCCTGCGTACTCCCGGATACGTCAATTGGCAACACACTCGCGCGCTGTCCAGATCGGGAGCACCATGAGGCGCATGAGGACAGTGTCTTATGGGGGAGAGTCGTTCATCACGAGCGACGAAGCGGCGGCCGCGCTGCTTGATTTCACGGCGGCCGCTGCGTTGAGCGACTTCGCCGCGGTGGTGCACGTGCCGGCGATCGACGGTACAGGTGCGCGGATCACGGCAGATCTGGTGATCGGTCCGTCGAGCGAGGTGTTCGTGCTGCCCGCTACCTCGAAATTCGACGAACCCGACACACGAGCAGCGGTTGCGGAACTTCGCAAGCGCACGAGCGAACTCGCCATGTCAGGTCACGTCAGCACGGCCGCACCGGTCGACCATGTCGAACCCGACGCCGATTACTGGGAGCCGCTGCAGTAAAACCGGCCGTCGGCAGCTAGGCGTTGTTCGTTTCGTCCAGATCCTGGATGGCCTCGACTGCGGCACCGAGCACCTTGTCCACCTGGTTCAGCTTGCGGTTCACCGTTGCGGGCCCGGCCACGTAGGCCTCGTGCGCCTGGTCGACGACCGCCTGCAGCTTGTCACTCACCGATTTGTCACTCACCGATTTGTCGCTCACCGAAATTCACGTCCTCCCAGAGTCTGCAGGAAATGCTACCCCGACGAAGGTGGGCCCGGAGGAGTAACCACAATCCGCCGGGCCCGAGGCATCCTCGCCGGATCAGGGGACGGGGATACCCAACCAGCACTTTATTGAACGTGCGAACGCATACAAGTAGACAGATTGGTCTTTGTAACAAACTTGTAACACCGAATTCCCTCGCGATTCACTTGTGGGCGATAAATGGGCGGAGCGCTTCGAGAAGCAGGTCTGGTGTTTCCATCTGGGGAACGTGCCCAGTGTGGGGCAGGATTTCGAAGCGCGCACCGGGGATCGCGGCGGCGAATGCACGGCCGTAGTCCGCATCAGCAATGCGGTCAGCTTGTCCCCACAGAACGAGTGCGGGCACATCGATGACGGCGAGGCGCCCGAGAAGTGTCGCATCGGTCATCCCGCCGGCGTAGAGGGCGAGCGCCGCGCGGTTGCCCGCGAAGATCTGCTGGAGTGCGGGTGGCATTGTCGAGGGATCGAGGTTCGGAGCCCTGGACGGGTCGTACCAGCTGCGCGCGATGAGGTCGGCGGGAGAAGCGATCTCGGCGATCGGATGCCCATCCACCTCGATGCCGACGCCGTCGATGATTGAGACGCAGCCGAGGCGGGACGGGTGCAGCAGCGCCAGCTCCGCGGTGATCCAGCCGCCCATCGAGTTGCCGACCACGACGGCATCGTCCAGTTCGAGAGCATCGAGCAGACCCGCGTAGACCTCGGCGAGGCCGCCGATCGTGGTGAGCGATTCCGGGCGGGGTGTACCGCCGAATCCCGGGTGGACCGGAACGATCACGCGCGTGCCGGTCGCGTCGGCGAGAAGGTCGGCGAAAGCGGTCACGGAAACGGGGCCGCCTCCGCCGTGGAGCATGACCACCGGCCGGCCGGTGCCGCGCTCGTCCGCGTCGAGGGGGATGTCGCCGAAGGACGTAGGGATGGTGAGGGAGAGTGTTGTGCTCATGACGAAGACGCTATATCAACATAGTTATATAAGCAAGTGGATTTATGGGTCTAGAGTGAAGCAATGGCAATGACAACGGCGGAACTGGGACTGGCCGTGAAGCGCCTTCAGGTGAGAAACCACCGGGCGGCGACCGAGGCGCTCCGGCCGCTCGACGTGTCTCTCGTGCAGTGGGACGCCCTCCGGCACCTGCACGCGAACCCCGGTGCGTCGCTTCACGATCTCGCCATTCTGACCTTCCAGACCGACCAGGCTTTCGGTACCCTCGCCGCGCGGCTCGAGGCCCGCGGGCTCATCCGTCGAGTGAGCGGCGCCGGCCGCGCGATCCGCCCGGAGCTCACACCCGAGGGAGAGCGCGTGTTCGCCGCGGGAAGAGAGGTCACGGAGCGAGTGGTGGGGGAGTCGTTCGCGCCGCTCGACGCGGACGAGCGGGCGGTGTTAGGCGGGATGCTCGAGAGGCTGCTCGCCGACTAAAAGGTGTGTGGTGCCCCCAGGCAGATTCGAACTGCCGCCCCTGCCTCCGGAGGGCAGTGCTCTATCCCCTGAGCTATGGGGGCCCGGGAACGTCCATTAGGTTACCAGCGAAGTTCTGGCGTTTACCCCCGTATTGCCGCCGGAGCCTCGCGCGCAGAATCAAAGCATGAAGCTCACCGGTATCGCAGCGGCCGTCGCGGTCGCATCCGTTCTCGTCCTCAGCGCCTGCTCGGCATCCGGCGGAACGGCGGGCTCGAGCGGTGGCGGGTCGAGCTCGGGGTCCGGCGGGTCGTCCTCGTCGGCCGGCGGCAAGATCACCGGTGACTACACCGGAACCGTCGTTGCCAACAACTGCATCTCGCCCGGCATCATGGCCATCTACGCCGTCATCAACGGCACGAAGTATCCGGGCACGATCTCGGTGAGGGAGGCCGGCTTCGTCGGCCCCAGCGCCGTGGCCTTCGCTACGGCACCCGACAAGGACCCGTCACTGCCGACCGTGTCGAGCGACGGCAACACCTGGACCCTGTCGAGCGTGCACGTCTACGACGACATCGGCGGCAAGTCCGTCGTGTTCGACGGCACGCTCACCTGCCCCTAGTCAACCCCTGGCTCTCGTCATCGGCGCGTTACGGGGACATGACATCATCGGGGCATGCTTCGTAACGTGTCAGCCCACCTCGAGATCGACGTCGCGGGGCGAACCAACATGGTGTTCAGCCTCGCCGTCGCCCAGGCCAACCTGCTCGAGTCTGAAAAGCTCGACATCGTGCTGAACGGCCAGCGCCTGCTGCCGGCCGAACTCGTCGACCGGCACGGGTCACGACTGCACGAACTGATCTCAGAACAGGGCCGGATGACCGTCGACTATTCGGCGGCCGTGCGCGGCCAGGCGCTGCCCGCCCCGGTCGACCCGATGGATCTCATCGTCTACCTGCGACCGAGCCGTTACTGCGAGTCCGACTCGCTCGCCCCCACGGCGCAGTCCGAGTTCGGCGGCCTCAGCGGTACCGCCCTGCTCGACGCGATCGGCACCTGGGTGCACGACCGCCTGTACTACGTTCCCGGCTCCAGTCGGGTGACCGACGGCGCCGTCGGCACGCTGCTTGCCCGCCAGGGTGTCTGCCGCGACTACGCGCACCTGGTGATCGCGCTGCTGCGCGGGATCGATGTGCCGGCACGGATGGTGGCGGTCTATGCGCCGGGCCTCAGCCCGATGGACTTCCACGCCGTGGCCGAGGCGTACGTGGACGGCACCTGGCACATCGTCGACGCGACGGGCCTCGCCCCACGGCAGAGCCTGGTGCGCATCTCCACCGGCCGGGACGCGGCGGACATCGCGTTCCTCACCAACCACTGGGCGAACATCACGCTCCGCGACCTGAGCGTGCTCGCCGTCGTCGACGAGCTGCCGGTCGACGACCCGTCGCTGCTGGTGCAGCTGAGGTAGTGCCGGTTGACTGCGGCGGGCGGAGTCGCGCTAGTGGAGCTGCGCCAGCGCAGACTTCGTTATCGCTGCAGCGTCGTTCGCGCTCGAGAACTGAACCGACTGCACGACCAGCCAGAACTCGCCGCTGAACACGTCGATCCGGGCGCCGGAGAAGTAGGCGGCATCGCCATAGCCCGAGACCGGCGTTCCCTTGGCCGCCGAACTCTTGAGCGAAGCGAATTCGATCGAACCCGGGCGGGCGACGGACACGGTGAGGGTATCGCCGCTCGTGTCGTTCACCCAGTTGCAGGCGGTTCCGGAGTCGACGGCCGCGGCAAAGGCAGCGGTGCCGGATTTCGGCGCGTAGGCGGCCTGTAGGGTGAAGTTGGGATTGAAGTTGTAGATGGTCTGCGGGGAGACCAGCGTGTTGCACGCGATCGAGAACGGCGTCGCCGGAGTTCCCGCAGTGGGCGCGGGGCTCGGCGTGACGGTGGCCGTCGGAGAGTCGGTCGGGGAGCTGAGCGACGTCGAGGTCGACGTTGGCGTTGTCGACTGCCAGACGCAGCCGGTGAGAGCGGCAGCGCTGACCGAGAACACCGCGGCCATCAGAAGAGCAGTGCGTGTGGATGTCGCCATAGGGCCATCATCACCGATCACGCTGGCACCGGCCCGAAAGGCGCGCCCTGTCGCCCGATAGAATCGATGACCGTGACCCCAGCCGAACTCTCCGCCCAACTGCTCACCATCGTCGATGGTGCGCTGGAGCGCCGCGGCGAGTCCACCCTCACCGTCGGAATCGACGACGTCTCGCTCGAACGCCCGAAGAACCGCGATCACGGCGACTGGGCTTCGAACATCGCGATGAAGCTCGCGAAGCCGCTCGGTACCAACCCGCGCCAGCTTGCCGACGAGCTCGCCGAAGGTATCCGCAGCATCCACGGCGTGGCGTCGGTGGATGTCGCCGGCCCCGGATTCATCAATGTCACGCTTGACGCGGCGGCCGCCGGGGCGCTCGCCAAAACCATCGTCGAGGAGGGCGCCGCCTTCGGGCGCGGCACCCTCTACAGCGGGGTGCGCATCAACCTGGAGTTCGTCTCGGCGAACCCGACCGGCCCGATCCACCTCGGCGGTGTGCGGTGGGCCGCGGTCGGCGACAGTCTCGCCCGCATCTTCGACGCGGTGGGTGGCGAGGTCACGCGGGAGTACTACTTCAACGACCACGGTCTCCAGATCGATCGCTTCGCCCGGAGCCTGCTCGCCAGCTACCTGGTCGAGCCCGCACCGGAGGACGGTTACGGCGGCCAGTACATCTCCGAGATCAAGGACCGGGTTGTCGCAGCATTTCCCGACGACCTCGCGGTCATGCCGAGAGACCAGCAGCAGGAAGTCTTTCGTGCATACGGCGTCGACTTCATGTTCGCCGACATCAAGAAGAGCCTGCACGACTTCGGCGTCGATTTCGACGTGTACTTCCACGAGAACAACCTGCATGAGTCCGGGGATGTCGAACGCGCCATCACACGACTGCGCGACAACGGGCACATCTTCGAGGCCGATAGCGCCACCTGGTTCCGTTCCACCGATTTCGGTGACGACAAGGACCGAGTCGTCATCAAGAGCGACGGCGAGGCCGGCTACATCTCCGGCGACCTCGCCTACTACCTCAATAAGCGAGAGCGTGGCTATGAGCGCAACCTGATCATGCTCGGAGCCGATCATCACGGGTACGTACGACGGCTGATGGCGATGACGTCTGCGTTTGGCGACGAGCCGTATGTGAACCTCGAGATCCTCATCGGTCAGATGGTGAACCTCGTCAAAGACGGTGTTCCGCAGCGCATGAGCAAGAGGGCCGGCACGGTCGTCGTGCTCGAAGACCTGGTCGAGGCTGTCGGGGTGGATGCCGCCCGCTACGCGCTGGTGCGCTCGTCCATCGACCAGCAGCTCGACATCGATCTCGACCTGCTGACGAAGCGCACAAACGACAACCCGGTCTTCTATGTGCAGTACGCGCACGCGCGCACGCACTCGGTGGCGCGCAACGCCGCCGCGTCCGGCGTTGACCGCAGCGCCTTCGACGCGTCTCTGCTCACCCACGAGACCGAGAGCACCCTGCTCGGCGTTCTCGCCGAGTTCCCGCGGGTGGTCACCCAGGCGGCCGAGCTGCGAGAGCCGCACCGCGTCGCGCGGTATGCGGAGGAGCTGGCCGGCAACTATCACCGCTGGTACGACAGTTGCCGCGTGACGCCGCTCGGCGACGAGCCAGTCACCGACCTGCATCGCACTCGGCTGTGGCTGAATGACGCAACGGGAACGGTACTGCGGAACGCGCTGGGTCTGCTCGGAGTGAGCGCACCGGAGCGCATGTGATGAGCGCTGCAGGGCGGGTCGAGCCTGTCGAGACCTCACCCACGAAAAAGAAGCGCCACCGCGGTCGCACGGCACTCGTCGTGCTCGCGATCATCGCGGTGCTGCTGATCGTCGGAGGCGTGATCCTCGACAACGTCGCGCGAAGCTACGCGGAGAACCTGGTGCAGACCAAGGTGCGCAGCGCGCTGTCGGTGCCAGCATCGACCCCGGTTGACGTGAAGGTCGAGGGCACCTCGGTGCTCTACCAGCTGGCCACCGGCCGGCTGCAGAAGATCGACGTGACCCTCCCGAAGGTGTCCATCGGCGCGCTCACGGGTTCGGCGAAACTCGCCGTCGACGGCGTACCGGTCGACCAGTCGCAGCCGATCGACGGCGGCACGCTCGTCGTGTCGACCGACCAGGCGGGTCTCCGCGAGCTGCTCAAGAGCTTCTCCGGCATCCCGGTCACCTCGGTGGACCTCGTCGGCGGGGCCGTGCGGCTCGGCGGTTCGTTCGACATCTTCGGGCTCAAGATCCCGTTGACGGTGACGCTCACGCCCGGAGTGAAGGACGGGAAGCTCACCCTGGCGCCCAAGGCGTTCGAGCTGAACGGATCCAGCATCACCGCGGCGCAACTCGCGAAGAGCTTCGGCGGCCTCGCCTCCGGGATCACCGGTACGCAGAGCCTCTGCATCGCCAGCGCGCTGCCGAAGCCGCTGCACCTGAAGTCGCTGGTGATCAAGGGCACGACGGTGACGGTGGCCGGTACCATTTCCCCCGTCGTGCTCAATGCCACAGCCTTCACGACCAAGGGAACGTGCTGATGACGAGCGCTGGCAACCCGCTTGCTCCCGAATGGCTGGTCGAACCCGCTGACCCCAACGCACTCGACCCGAAGGTCTGGCCCGCCAACGCCACACGCGACGGCGATGGTGAGCTCCGTTTCGGTGGTGTCACCGCGGGTGATCTTGCCGCGCGGTTCGGCACGCCCGTGTTCGTGATGGATGAGCAGGACGTTCGTGATCGTGCCGCTGCGGTGAAGGCGGCCTTCGACCGCGAGTTCGCCCGGGTCGGCAGCTCAGCGAAGGTCTACTACGCCGGAAAAGCGTTCCTCTCCGCCGAGGTCGCCCGCTGGGTGACCGAGGCCGGCCTGTACATCGATGTCTGCAGCGGCGGTGAGCTCGCCGTCGCGCTCGCGGCGGGGATCGATCCCGCGCGGCTCGGCTTCCACGGCAACAACAAGTCCTTCGCCGAGATCGATCGGGCGGTGAGCACGGGGGTCGGGGTGATCGTGATCGACTCCGTCATCGAGATCGAGCGGGTGGCGGATGCGGCGGCGCGCCACGGTCACGCACAGCGCGTGCGCCTGAGGCTCAACAGCGGCGTGCACGCCCACACCCACGAATACCTGGCGACCGCGCGCGAGGACCAGAAGTTCGGCATCCCGATCGCGGACGCACCGGCCGCGGTCGACGCCATCCGGTCACACGCCTCGCTGGAGTTCATCGGATTGCACTCGCACATCGGTTCGCAGATCTTCGAGTCCGAGGGATTCGAGGAGTCGGCCCGCCGGCTTCTCGCCCTGCATGCCCGCCTTCTCGAGCGCGGCCCAGTGCCGGAGCTGAACCTCGGAGGAGGCTTCGGCATCGCGTACACGAGCGCCGACGTCGCCCTGCCCATCGAGACGATCGCCAGCCGTTTCGCGGATATCGTCGCGGCCGAATGCGCGAAGCTCGGCATCGCGCTTCCCGTGCTCGCCTTCGAGCCGGGCCGGTTGATCGTCGGTCCGACCACGGTCACGCTCTACGAGGTCGGCACGATCAAAGACGTCGAAGTGTCGCTTGACGAGCGGGTCGAGCTTGTCGAGACCTCACCCGCGATCAACGTCGGTGAGGTCTCGACAAGCTCGACCAGCTCAGCCATGCGCAAATACGTGAGCGTCGACGGCGGCATGAGCGATAACGCCCGGCCCGCCCTCTACGAGGCGGACTACAGCGCGCGTATCGCCAGCCGGGCATCCACCGCGGCTCCCGCGCTCGTGCGCGTGGCCGGCAAGCACTGCGAGAGTGGCGACATCGTGGTGCGCGCCGACTACCTGCCGTCGGATGTCGAGCCGGGCGACCTGCTCGCCGTCGCCGCGACCGGGGCGTACTGCTGGTCGCTCGCCAGCAACTACAACTACCTGGGGCGGCCACCGGTGGTCGCGGTGCGTGACGGTCAGGCGCGGGTGATCGTGCGCGGCGAGACCGAAGAGGACCTGCTGAGCAGGGACATGGGAGTCAAGCGGATTGAGCTTGTCGAAATCTCACCGACGAATCACGCGGGTGAGGTCTCGACACGCTCGACCCGCCCTAGCGAGGACACCAGATGATCGAGTACCGCAATCTCCGCATAGCGCTGCTCGGCGCCGGTTCGGTCGGCGCACAGGTGGCGTCACTGTTGCTCGAGCACGGGCCGGAACTGGCCAACCGCGCCGGAGCGGGGCTCGAGCTCGTCGGCGTCGCGGTCCGCGACCTCACCGCGACGCGGTCCGCGGAGATTCCCTCGGAGCTGCTCACCACCGACCCAGAGGGGCTCATTCTCGGCGCGGACATCGTCATCGAGCTGATGGGCGGCCTCGAGCCGGCCCGCACGCTCATTCTCCAGGCCCTCAACTCCGGTGCAGACGTGATCACCGGCAATAAGGCGCTCCTCGCCACGCACGGTCCTGAGCTGTTCGAGGCCGCCGAGCAGGTGGGCGCCCAGCTCTACTACGAAGCGGCGGTCGCGGGCGCGATCCCGATCATCCGCCCGCTGCGCGACAGCCTGGCCGGAGACCGCATCAAGCGCATCCTCGGCATCGTCAACGGAACGACCAACTTCATCCTCGACCGCATGGACACCGCGGGGGAGAGCTTCGAGACAGCCCTCGCGACGGCCACCGAGCTCGGGTACGCCGAGAAGCCCGACCCGTCGGCGGACACCGAAGGTTTCGACGCAGCACAGAAGACGGCCATTCTCGCCAGTCTCGCGTTCCACACCGCTGTACCCCTCGACGCGGTCTACCGCGAGGGCATCACGAACGTCACCATCGACCAGGTCGAGGCCGCGAAGAAGGCCGGTTACGTGGTGAAGCTGCTTGCGATCTGCGAACGGCTGACGGATGCCGACGGTACGGAAGGCGTATCGGCCCGGGTGTACCCGGCGCTGGTGCCACGAGACCACCCGCTGGCCGCGGTGCACGGCGCCAAGAATGCCGTCTTCATCGAGGCGGAGGCGGCGGGCGATCTCATGTTCTACGGAGCGGGCGCCGGCGGCATCGAGACCGCGTCGGCCGTGCTCGGAGACCTGGTCTCCGCCGCGCGACGTCACGTCATCGGGGGCCCCGGCGTTGCCGAGTCGACCCATGCCAACCTGCCGATCCTGCCGATCTCGGCCGTGACCACCCGGTACCAGATCACGCTCAGCGTCGTCGACGAGCCCGGTGTTCTCGCCGCGATCGCTACCCTGTTCAGCGATCACGGTGTCTCCGTCGAAGCGGTGACGCAATCGGCGCACGTCGAGGGGGGAGCGCCCACCGCTACCCTTGTGATCGGAACGCACGAGGCATCCGAGGGTGATCTCGCTGCGACGGTCACCGCACTCGGCACGAGCGGTGTCGTGCATCAGGTCACATCGGTATTGAGAGTGGAAGGTTCATAATGGCCCACCAGTGGCGCGGTGTACTCCGCGAGTACGCGGATCGTCTCGACATCAGCGATGCGACCCCGATCATCACGCTGGGCGAAGGCGGAACGCCGCTGATTCCGGCGCCCGCGCTCTCCGCTCGCACGGGTGCCAGGGTCTGGGTGAAGTTCGAGGGGATGAACCCGACCGGCTCGTTCAAGGATCGCGGCATGACCATGGCCGTCTCCAAGGCCATCGAGCACGGAGCGAAGGCTGTCATCTGCGCCTCGACGGGCAACACCTCCGCCTCCGCCGCCGCATACGCCACCCACGCGGGCATCAAGGCGGCCGTGCTCGTGCCGCAGGGCAAGATCGCGATGGGCAAGCTGGCCCAGGCGATCGCCCACAACGCCGAACTCCTGCAGGTGCAGGGCAACTTCGACGACTGCCTCGACATCGCGCGTGACCTTGCCGCGAACTACGCCGTCCACCTCGTCAACTCGGTCAACAACGACCGCATCGAGGGCCAGAAGACCGCCGCGTTCGAGGTGGTCGAAGTGCTCGAAGACGCACCTGACTTCCACTTCGTGCCGGTCGGCAATGCCGGCAACTACACCGCATACCACCGCGGGTACAACGAGGAACTCGAACGCGGGATCGCCACGAAGCTGCCGCGCATGTTCGGTTTCCAGGCCGCCGGGAGCGCGCCCATCGTGCTCGGTCACGTCGTGAAAGACCCCGACACCATCGCCAGCGCCATCCGCATCGGCAACCCCGCCTCCTGGGAGCTGGCGCTCGCCGCCCGCGAGCACAGCAACGGCTACTTCGGCGCGATCAGCGACGAACTCATTCTCGAAGCGCACCGCATCCTGTCGGCCGAGGTCGGTATCTTCGTCGAGCCGGCATCCGCCATAAGCGTGGCCGGCCTGCTGGAACGGTCCGCGGCCGGTGAGGTGCCGAAGGGCGCGACCGTCGTGCTCACCGTCACCGGACACGGCCTGAAAGACCCGCAGTGGGCGCTGAAGAACGCCGACGGCTCCGAGGTAGCCCCCACGATCGTCGCGAACGACACCGACGAGGTGGCCGGCGTGCTCGGCCTCGCGCGAGTTCCAGCATGAGCATCCCTGCGCGAAACCACGCTGCATGAAACCAGGTCTCTCGGTCACGGTGCGGGTGCCCGCGACCTCGGCCAACCTCGGGCCGGGGTTCGACACCCTTGGGCTGGCGCTGTCGCTCTACGACGAACTCACCGTCACGGTGCGCGACGCGCCAGGGGCGAGCGTCGAGGTCATCGGTGTCGGCGCCGGTGAGGTGCCGACCGACGAGAGCAATCTCGTCGTCCGCGCCATCGCGCACACGTTCACCGCGTACGCGCAACCGCTGCCAGGGTTCCAGGTCGTCGCTCGCAACATCATCCCTCATGGTCGCGGGCTCGGCTCGTCGGGCGCGGCGATCGTCTCCGGCATCATGGCGGCGAAAGGCCTTCTCACCGGGGTCGTCGACATCGACTCCGGTGCGCTGCTGTCTCTTGCGACCGAGCTCGAAGGACACCCCGACAACGTCGCTCCCGCCCTCTTCGGAGGGCTCACCATCGCCTGGACGACGGATGCCGGCCCGCAGCACAAGAAACTGATCGTGCATCGGGGCGTATCGCCTCTCGTCGCGGTGCCGGAAGGCACGATGTCGACGGAACTGGCACGCGGACTGCGCCCAGTCTCCGTGCCGCATGAAGACGCCATCTTCAATGTGTCACGTTCGGCTCTGCTCATCGCAGCCCTCATCCAGAGTCCGGAGCTTCTGCTCGCCGCCACCGAAGACAAGCTGCACCAGAGCTACCGTGCGGCGGCGATGCCCGAGACCGAGGCATTGCTCAACGAGTTGCGGTCGCGGGGCCTGCCCGCTGTGGTCTCCGGATCCGGCCCCTCGATTCTCGTACTGTGCAGCGACCCCGCGCAGCGACTCGTCGCCGCCGACGTGGTCGCGAAGCACGCGGGCACGCCGTGGCAGTCGCTGTTACTGGCCGTCGACTTCAAAGGTGCTACAGTGACACTGCACTCGGTAGAAGACCAGGCTTAGCCCCAGTTCGTTCCCGGTGTGCAGTAATCTCACCCGCTCATTCCTCATCGAGGAGAGCACAATCCCTCCCGCGATATTCATGCACGCCGTGATGGCGCACATCCCGCAGGGGGAAAGGAACCCCAGTAGTGACTGACATCACAGTCCGTGCCACCCGGCCGGACTCGAGTGCCGCCCTGGCCAAGCTGCGCCTGCCTGAACTCCAGGCACTCGCAGCCGAACTCGGCCTGACCGGCACTTCCCAACTTCGTAAAGGAGAACTCGTGGACGCGATCAACGAGATCCAGGACAACAGCACCACCACCGACACTGCCGACAACAGCAGCACCGACACCGTGATGGAGGAGCCGACAGCGGCCCCGGTCGCGAAGAAGCGCGCATCACGCCGTGCCACGACGTCGATCGTCGACGCCGGCGCGGGCGAGGCGCCCGTCATCGAGGCGAGCGAGAGCGCGCCGAAGTCCGCATCACGTCATGTGAACAAGGGCGACACCGGCATCGACCTGAGCGGCATCGACCTGATCCCCGGCCAGGAGGCCGGAGCGGAGGCGCGCGCCGACGGCGGCGCCAAGGGCGACCGCATTCCGAGCCAGGAGGCCGAGAAGGCAGCGCTGGCGGACGACATCAAGGCAGCGGCCGGCCTCGACCGGCTTCCCGGCCAAGAGGCTGGCGCCGAAGCCGTCGCAGACGGCGGCCCCGTCGGAGACCTCATCCCCGGCCAGGAAGCGGAGCGGGAGGCACAGGGCGACCAGCCAACGCGCAACTCGCGCAACCGCAACCGCAACCGCAATGCCAACGGCGGCCAGCAGGGCGAGCAGGGCGGCCAGAACAATGGCGGCGGCCAGCAGGCCGGCCAGGCTGGGCAAAATAACGGTGGCGGCGGCCGCAACCAGAACGGCCAGAACCGCAACGGCAACCAGCAGCAGACGCAGATGCAGGATGACGAAGAGCGCGGCGGCCGCAACCGCTACCGCGACCGCAAGCGTCGTGGCCCCGCCGGCAACGATGACTTCGAGCCCGAGATCACCGACGATGACGTGCTCATCCCGGTCGCCGGAATTCTCGACGTGCTCGACAACTACGCGTTCGTGCGCACCAGCGGTTACCTGCCTGGCAACAACGACGTCTACGTCTCGCTCGGCCAGGTGAAGAAGTACAACCTGCGTAAGGGTGACGCCGTCGTCGGCGCGATCCGCCAGCCGCGGGAGAACGACAACTCCGGTCGCCAGAAGTACAACGCGATAGTTAAGATCGACTCGATCAACGGCCTCCCCATCGAGCAGGCGGCCGACCGCGTCGAATTCGGCAAGCTGACGCCGCTCTACCCGACCGAGCGCCTGCGCCTCGAGACCGAGCCTGGCAAGCTGACCACCCGCATCATCGACCTCGTGTCGCCGATCGGCAAGGGCCAGCGCGGCCTGATCGTCTCGCCTCCGAAGGCCGGCAAGACGCTCGTATTGCAGGCCATCGCCAACGCGATCGCCAAGAACAACCCAGAGGTACACCTCATGGTCGTGCTCGTCGACGAGCGCCCCGAAGAGGTCACCGACATGCAGCGCACGGTGAAGGGTGAGGTCATCGCCTCCACCTTCGACCGTCCGGCCGAAGACCACACGACGGTCGCCGAACTCGCCATCGAGCGGGCCAAGCGTCTCGTCGAGCTCGGCCACGACGTGGTCGTGCTGCTCGACTCCATTACCCGCCTCGGCCGCGCATACAACCTGGCGGCGCCGGCATCCGGCCGCATCCTCTCCGGTGGTGTCGACTCGTCGGCCCTGTACCCGCCGAAGCGTTTCTTCGGTGCTGCGCGCAACATCGAGGACGGCGGATCGCTCACCATCCTCGCCACCGCGCTGGTGGAGACCGGCTCCAAGATGGACGAGGTCATCTTCGAGGAGTTCAAGGGCACCGGCAACATGGAGCTGCGCCTCTCGCGCCAGCTCGCTGACAAGCGCATCTTCCCGGCCGTCGACGTCAACGCGTCTGGCACCCGCCGCGAAGAGATGCTGATGGGCGTCGATGAGACGAAGGTCAACTGGAAACTCCGCCGCGCACTCGCCGGCCTCGAGACCCAGCAGGCGCTCGAACTGGTGCTCACCCAGCTCAAAGACACCACGAGCAACGTCGAGTTCCTCATGAAGATCCAGAAGTCGCTCCCCGGAGTCGCGGGAACCGACAAGGACTAGCGGATGTTCGAGTCAGTAAAGACCTTGCTGGCCGAGCATGCGGAACTCCAGGAACAGCTCGCTGACCCTGGACTCCACTCCAACCCGGCCAAATCCAAGAAGGTCAACCGGCGCTACGCCGAGCTCTCTCGGATAGTCGACGCCTACAACCGCTGGATCGCCTTTACCGACGACCTGGCGGCGGCCACCGAGATGGCGGCCGAGGACGACTCGTTCGCGGCCGAGGTTCCGAAGATCCAGGCCGACCTCGACGTGATGGAGGAGCGCCTTCGCCGGCTGCTCATCCCGCGCGACGAGAACGACGGGCGCGACATCATCATGGAGATCAAGATGGGGGAGGGCGGGGCCGAGTCGGCCCTGTTCGCCGCCGACCTGCTGCGGATGTACCTGCACTACGCGGAATCCAAGAAGTGGAAGACGGAGATCCTCGAGCAGACCCAGAGCGACCTGGGCGGCTACAAAGACGTGCAGCTCGCCATCAAGGGCAACTCCAGCGACCCCGCCGAGGGAGTCTGGGCTCACCTGAAATACGAGGGCGGCGTGCACCGCGTGCAGCGCGTGCCGGCCACCGAGTCGCAGGGACGCATCCACACCTCCGCGGCCGGCGTGCTCGTCTTCCCCGAGGTCGATGAGCCCGAAGAGGTCGAGATCAGCCCCAACGATCTCAAGATCGACGTCTACCGCTCCAGCGGTCCCGGCGGCCAGTCGGTCAACACTACGGACTCCGCAGTGCGCATCACCCATCTCCCGACCGGCATCGTCGTGGCCATGCAGAACGAGAAATCGCAGCTGCAGAATCGCGAAGCCGGCATGCGCGTGCTGCGCGCTCGCGTGCTCGCCCGTCAGCAGGAGGAGATCGATGCGGCGGCCTCGGTCGTGCGCAAGAGCCAGATCCGCACCATGGACCGTTCGGAGCGCATCCGCACCTACAACTTCCCCGAGAATCGCATCGCGGACCACCGCACCGGCTACAAGGCCTACAACCTCGATGCCGTGATGAATGGGGCTCTTGAGCCGGTCATCCAGAGCTGCATCGAGTTCGACGAGGAATCGCAGCTCGCAGCCCTCGCCGACCAGTGATGCAGACGATCACCAGCGTGCTTTCGCGCGCGGGAGAGATCCTCGCGCTCGCCGGCGTGCCTACGCCCGACGTCGATGCCCAGTTGCTCGTTGGCCACGTTCTCGGGATCGGGCGCGGGCATGTTCAAGCCAAAGCCGTTACTGAGGCTGCGCTGTCGGCGGCGGACGTCGTCGAGATTTTCGGGCTGGTCGAGCGTCGTGCCGCGAGGGAACCGTTGCAGCACATCACGGGTGTTGCCGCGTTCCGCACGATCGAGCTCGCGGTCGGGCCCGGGGTGTTCGTGCCGCGGCCGGAGACCGAGATCGTCGCCCAGTACGCGATTGACTCACTGGCGGCATCCGCCAGCCCCGAACCGATCGCGGTCGACCTCGGCACCGGCAGCGGAGCGATCGCTCTCGCCATGGCGACCGAGGTCGCCCACTCGTTCGTCTACGGCGTAGAGAACTCGCCGCTCGCCTACATCTGGACGAAGCGGAACTTCCGCACCATCGCCCCCGGCAACGCGCGTCCCGTGTTCGTCGACCTTGCCGACGCACTGCCCGAGCTCGACGGCACCGTCGCCGTCGTCATCTCGAATCCGCCGTACATCCCGGTGGGCGCCATCCCGCGCGACCCTGAAGTGCGGCTGTTCGACCCGGAGCACGCCCTCTATGGCGGCGAGGACGGACTGGATGTCGTGCGAACGGTGTCAACGACGGCCCGCCGCCTGCTCCACCCCGGTGGCACCCTGGTGCTCGAACACGGCGAACTGCAGGCACAGGCGATCGCCGGGCTGCTTGCCGGCGACGGCTGGACCGCCATCGCCACGCACCGGGACCTGCTCGGCCGGGACCGGGCGACGACCGCGCTCAAGTAGTTCGAGCTAACGGCCGGCTACAGCTCGTCGCTGTCCATGGCGGCCGTGCACTCGGCCAGCGCCTCCTGCGTCAACTGCTTCTCCTGGTCGGTGCCCACGAGATCCGCCCAGCGCGCCGCCTCGGTCAACTCGGCCAGCGCCTGGTCGAACTCGCCGCCATCGAAATAGTGCCAGCCGAGGTCGTTGTGCAGGGCGATCAGCCAGCGCTGGGTTCGCGGGTCGTCGGAGCTTTCCGCGATGTCGACCGCCTGCGCGGTCCAATGCTCGATGTTGGAGGGTGTCGACATCGCGAGCATGTGCAGCGCGTCGATCCTAAGGAATGGTGACTTCGCCTCGTCGGCGATCTCAGCCGCGCGCAGGAACAGCGGAGCGGCGTCCGTCGGCTTGCCTGCCGAGTGCAGGATGCGGCCGCTTTCCAGCAGAATGCGGGTGATGACCACGGGCGCGTCCTCGGACTCGACCTCGATCAGCAGTTCGGCAGCGTCGTCGTAGCGCTCCTGCGCGCCGATCGCGCGCGCCAGCTGGGTCTTCAGTTCGGCGCGCTCCGCCTCGTCGTACGGACCGCCCTGCTCGAGCTCGACGCGGATCCGCGCCTCGGTGCCGGCCATGTCGTCGGCGTTCCAGAGTTCGTCGAGGATCTCCTGTCGCAGCATGCGCCCAGTCTATTTCGAGCGTGCTGCGGCGAATTCTTCGATCGCCGCGCGCAGCCCCTCTGCGCCGGTGAACAGGTGTGTGGTGATGCCGATGCTGCGGGCGCCCTCGATATTGGTCGCCAGGTCGTCGGCGAAGAAAGCATCGCTCGCGGGCACGCCGTACCGGTCGAGCACGGCGTGGAAGACAGCGGGATCGGGCTTGCGCGCGCCGTACGAGGACGAGGTGAAGAGGTGGTCGCCGAACACCGGCACGAGTTCGGGCGCAAGTGTCGCGATGTGCCGGGCGCTCAGCGGGCCGTTGTTGGTGAGGAGCGTGACCTGGCCCAGCTCGCTCGCGCGTCGAACCGCGGCGATCGAGTCCACCCACGGGGTCATCGCTCCGCCGCGCACCCGCACCCAGTCGGCTTCGCTCACCTCGACGCCGAGCGCTGCGTTGAAGGCCGGCATGTACTCGTCCGCGTCGAAGCCGCCGGCCTCCGCCTTCTGTTCGCCGTCTTCGTGCCACCAGCGCTCGATCATCTCGTCGGCACTGAGCCCGGTGACCTGGCTGAGGGCCGCCATCCTGCTCGGGAAGTCGTAGCCGTAGAGCACGTCGTCCATGTCGAAGATGAAGAGCAGTGTCATGAGTGACTCGCCACGAAGGCATCGAGGGCCGCGCGCATGGCCTCGACCTGGGGAACACCGTCGACGTAGGTGAGCTGGTGGGCGATGAGGCCGGCGGATGTGGCGCCCGCCACATTCTCGGCAGAGTCGTCGGCGAAGAAGGTGTCCGCGGCGTTTTCGTCGAACCGGGCCACGGCCAGCCGATACGCCTCGGGGTCGGGTTTGCGCACTCCGAGATCGCAGCTCACCACCACGTTGTCGCCCACGAGCCCGGAGACATCCGGCGCGAGCCTGGGGAGCGAGGGCGCGAAGGGCGACGGATTGTTCGACAGCACTCCCACGGTCCCCCGGGTCGCGGCGAAGCGCAGGGCGTCGATGCTGCCGGGGATCGGTGTGACGGCCTCGGCCCGCGACCGTTCGTAGCCGTCGAGATCGAGCGGCACACCGGTCACGCGTTCGAACTCGGCGAAGTACTCGTCGGGTGTTCGCCATTCGCCGGCCTCGGCACGGCGTTCGAACCCGCCGGCCCACCAGGTTTTCGCCAGGTGATACTGGCTGGCGCCGGTGATCACGCTGAGTGCGGGAAGTCTCAATCGAAAGTTGTACGCGTAGAGGGTCTTGTCGAAATCGAAGAAAAACAGTGTCACGAGGCTCCAAACGCGTCTCACCAGTATCCCAAGGAACCGGCCGCGGCGCGCGAAGTAGGATGGCTTCCGATATGGCCACGATCTACGACTGCTCTGTGCAAGCCGAGCTTCTCACCGGCATGCGGCTCGCACGTGTCGCCATCGGCCGGGGCGAACTCGTGGTGATGCCCACCGACACCGTCTACGGCATCGCGGCAGACGCATTCAGCCCCGCCGCCGTTCAGCGGCTCCTCGACGCCAAGGGCCGCACCCGCCAGGCGCCTCCTCCCGTTCTCGTGCCCGGCATCCCTACCCTCGACGCGCTCGCCTCCTTCGTGCCCGACGAGGTGCGTGCCCTGGTGGCCGAGTTCTGGCCGGGAGGCCTGACCATCATCCTGCCCGCGCGCGAGTCGCTCAGCTGGGACCTGGGCGAGACCAACGGCACGGTGGCCCTGCGCATGCCCGACAACCCGGTCGCCCTCGAGCTGCTCACCGAAACCGGTCCACTCGCGGTCTCGTCGGCCAATCTCACCGGCGAACCGGCGGCGACCACCGCGGCCGAGGCGGAGCGGATGCTGGGCGAGTCGGTCGGAATCTACCTCGACGGCGGCGAGAGTGGTACCGCCTACGAGACGGCCGCTGCCGGAACGGGCTCGACGATCGTGGACGCGACGGGCCTGACGGTACCGGGAGGCTCACTGACGATCGTTCGCCACGGTGTCATCTCCGACGAAGCGATCGAGGCCGTTCTGGCCAAGGCGAAGCAGGCATCGTGAGATTCGTCTTCTATGCGGCGGCCGGACTCCTGTCGGCTGGCATCACCTTCGGGCTCTCGCACCTGATCGCGCGGCTCGGCATGCGTTATCGCCTCTACCCGCAGATTCGTGCGCGTGACGTGCACAAGCGGCCCACGCCACGGCTCGGCGGCATCGCGATGTTCTTCGGCATCGTCATCACCTTCGGTGTTGCGTCGCTGTTCGGACAGTTCCACCTGATCTTTGCGAAACCGGGCCCGATCTTCGCCATCCTCGGTGCAGCGCTCATCGTTGTGCTGATCGGTGTCGCCGACGACATCTGGGATCTCGACTGGACGACGAAACTCGCGGGCCAACTGATCGCCGCCGGTCTGCTGGCATGGCAGGGCGTGCAGCTGACGAGCCTTCCCGTCCCGGGCGGTGTCGTCGTGTTGTCGTCATACACCGGGCTCATCATCACCGTGCTCGCGATCGTGCTCGTGATGAATGCGATCAATTTCATCGATGGGCTCGACGGCCTCGTCGCCGGTGTCGTGATCATCGCATCGAGCGTGTTCTTCATCTACAGCTACATTCTTGCGAACCAGATCGCACAGACCGAATACTTCAACCTCGCCTCGCTGATCACCGCCGTGCTGATCGGTGTCTGTGTCGGATTCCTGCCGCTCAACTGGCACCCCGCGAAGCTATTCATGGGTGATGCCGGCTCGATGCTCGTCGGCTTGATGATGGCGACCTCCGCCATCTCTGTCACCGGGCAGGTGGATGTCGCGAACGTGCAGTTCTCCCGCCAGCTGGTGCCAGCGTTCATCCCCATCCTGCTGCCGTTCGCCATCCTCATCGTTCCGCTGCTCGACTTCTGCCTCGCCGTGCTGCGCCGCCTGCGCGCGGGCAAGTCACCGTTCTCCGCCGATCGCAAGCACCTGCACCACCGGCTGCTCGACATGGGCCACTCCGACGTGCACGCGGTGCTGATCTTCTACGCCTGGACCACCGTCGTCGCGGTGGGCAGCCTTCTGTTCCTCTTCGTCCCCACCGCGTGGGCGCTCGCCTTCGTCGCGGTCGGCCTGGTCGCCTGCGCGGTTGTCACGCTCGCGCCGCTGACCCGTCGAAAGGCGGTCGAGGCCGCGGTGCAGACCGCCAGTCCCGATGCGGAGAGCGGTGTGTACGTCGCTCATCTCGACCCGCTCGACGAGGCTGCGAACGCGACATCGCTGCCCCCTTCCCTCAACCCAAAGGACCAGCCATGAGCGCAACACCCACCGGCAACAGCACAGCGAAGGTCGTCAGCCGCGCGCTCATCTACGGCTCCATCGTCACCGGGGGGATCCTGGTGATCGGTTCGATCGTCGGCGTGCTCGTCGCGGGCCTTCCTGGACTTGCCAGTGCGATCGTCGGTGCGCTGCTGGCGGCCGTTTTCATGCTGCTCACTGCGGCCAGCGTCGTGCTGGCCAACCGTGTCGCGCCGAACGGAACGAACCTCGGGCTGTACTTCGGCATCATCGCCGCCACCTGGTTCCTCAAGTTCGTGGCCTTCATCGTTGTGGTGCTCACGCTGCGCCAGCAGCCCTGGTTGAACCCGTACCTCTTCTTCGGCGGAGTCGTCGTCGCGGTCATCGGGTCGCTGGTCGCCGATGCCCTCGCCATCCAGTTCACCCGGGTGCCGTATGTCGGCGACATCGCGCTCCCCGGCGATCCCGAAGCCCCCGAAGGCGGCTCGAAGCCCACCCGATAGGCTGATCCGGCGGCCTTCTCGGCCTGCTCCCTCTGATAGGCTTGCTGACGCCGCGGTCCTTTGATCCACTTTTCCTGCCCCGACTAATACCGGAGAACGCAACTGTTCGCCTCAACACTCCTCACGCTCATCCCCACCGTCAAAGCTGATGGCTCGGGTGGTGGCTTCGAGGGCCCATCACTCGCGGATTTCTATCCGCCCGCCGTGCTGTTCAAGGGCACGCCGTTCGAGCTGAACCGCCTGATGATGATCCGCATCCTGGTGATGCTGGTCATCCTGCTGGTCTTCTGGCTCGGCACGCGCAAGATGAAGATCGTGCCGTCGCGCTTCCAGGCCGGCCTGGAATTCACGACCGACTTCGTACGCAACAACATCATCGTCGGCACGCTCGGCGAGAAAGACGGTCGGCGCTTCATGCCGATCCTCATGACGATCTTCTTCGTCACGCTGGGCATGAACCTCGTGGGACTTGTGCCAGGGCTTCAGCTGGCAGGCACGTCCGTGATCGGCCTTCCGCTGATCATGGCCGTCATCATCTACGTGCTCTTCATCTATGCGGGAATCAAGAAGCACAAGGTCGGTGGTTTCTTCAAGAACTCGCTCGTCATCCCCGGGGTGCCGATCGCGCTCGTGCCGTTCCTCGCGCTGCTCGAGTTCCTCTCCACGTTCATCCTGCGTCCGGTCACGTTGACCCTCCGACTCCTGATGAACCTGGTCGCCGGGCACATGCTGCTCGTGCTGTGCTTCTCGGCCACTGAGTTCTTCTTCTTCACCGTGCTGGCAAACGGCAGTTTGCTCGGCCTGCTCGGCGTCGGCAGCTTCGCCTTCGGAATCGCGTTCACGCTGCTCGACCTCTTCGTCGCCGCGCTGCAGGCATACGTCATCACCATCCTCGGTGCCATCTACATCCAGATGGCGCTCGTCGAAGAGCACTGAGCCCCAAGCCAGTCTTCAGAAGCATCACCCCTCGAAAGGAAAAACCGCAAATGCACATCGTCGGATATCTCGGTGCCCTCGCGTTCGGACTGGCCGCCATCGGCTCCGGTATCGGTGTAGGCATCATCGTCGGCAAGACGATCGAGTCTGTCGCTCGCCAGCCTGAGCTGCAGGGTCGCCTCCAGGCACTGATGTTCCTCGGTATCGCGCTCACCGAAGCTCTCTGCTTCATCGCGATCGCCGTCGCCTTCATCCCGTTCACCAGCCCCGCCTAACCAGCCACTAAGTAGAGAGAAGGAGGCGGAATGCTCCACGCATTCGCCATGGTCACCGTGCCAACAGCGGCGGCGACCCAGAGTCCTCTTCTGCCGACCGTTCCCGACCTGCTCTGGGGCGGCATCGTCTTCGTCATCGTCCTGGTGTTCTTCATCTGGAAGGGTGTCCCGCGGCTGAACGCCGCGCTCGACGCTCGTGCCGACGCGATCGAGGGCAGTCTCAAGCGCGCGGAAGAGGCGCAGGCCGGTGCCCAGGAGGCGCTCCAGAAGTACAACGACCAGCTCGTCGAAGCGAGGGCAGAGGCCGCGACGATCCGCGACGAGGCCCGTGAGGCCGCGAAGCAGATCCGTACCGAACTCATCGCGCAGGCGCAGGCCGACGCTGACCGCGTCGTCGCCTCGGCTCGCGCGCAGATCGAGGTCGAGCGCGCCGCAGCGCTCCAATCGTTGCGCACCGAGGTCGGTTCGCTCGCGCTCGGACTCGCGTCGAGCGTCGTGGGCGAGAGCCTCGATGACGACAAGCGTTCACAGGGCATCGTTGACCGCTTCATCATCGACCTCGAGGCCTTCGAGGCCGCCAAGTCGGGAGCGTAAGCATGGGATCGGCGACTCGGGAAGCGATCGGTGCCGCGACTGCGGTACTCGCGACGCAGACGAAGGTTGAGCTTGCCACGGGCGAGCAGCTTCTGGATGCCGCGCTCGTGATCGAGCGCGAGGCCCGTCTTCGCGCCGCCCTCGCCGACGACTCCGCCGAGCCGGCAGACCGCGTGTCGATTGTCGGTGCGGTATTCGGTAAGTACTCGGCCGCGGCGAGAGCCGTACTCGAGTCGTTGGTGACGAGCCGCTGGTCGAGTTCAGACGACCTGGTCGGCGGAATAGAGCAGCTCGGCATCCGTGCCGTTGCCGCCTCGGCGCCAAAGACCCTCTCGATCAGCGACGAGCTCTTCGTGCTGGCCACCGCCGTCGGCTCGAACCCGGAGCTCGAGCTCGCGCTCGGCAGCAAGCTGGGCAGCACCGACGGAAAGATTTCGCTGGTCGACAGCCTGCTCGAGGGCAAGGCGAGCAAGCAGACGATCGCCATCGTCGGCGCGCTGCTGGCCCAGCCTCGCGGCCGCCGCTTCGGCGAACTGGTGCGCTATGCGACCGGGATCGTCGCGGAGCAGGCCGGCTACAGCGTCGCGACCGTCACCGTAGCGACTCCATTGGCTGCCGCGCAGGCGACCCGGCTCGAGAAAGCACTGTCCAACCAATACGGCGGCGGCGTGAGGATCAACCAGGTGGTCGATCCGAGCATCCTCGGCGGGATGCGCGTGCAGGTGGGTGACGACGTCATCGATGGCACCATCGCCGGCCGGCTGGCCGATCTCAGACTTCGCCTGGTGGGCTAGCCCCGCCACGTGCGCATGACAACGACGTAAAACAACAAAGGAACCGTTATGGCAGACATCACGATCAGCGCCGATGACATCAGCGCCGCGCTGAAGGACTTCGTCAAGGAGTACGAGCCGGGCAAGCCGGCCGCCAACGAGGTTGGCCACGTCATCGATGCCGCAGACGGCATCGCCCACGTCGAGGGACTCCCCGGCGTGATGGCCAACGAACTCATCCGCTTTTCCAACGGCGTGCAGGGCCTCGCCCAGAACCTCGACGAAGACGAGATCGGTGTCGTCGTGCTCGGCGAGTTCAGCGGCGTCGTCGAAGGCATGGAGGTCACCCGCACGGGTGAGGTCCTCTCCGTCGCGGTGGGTGACGCCTACCTGGGTCGTGTCGTGAACCCGCTCGGCGAGCCGATCGACGGACTCGGTGAGATCAAGACCACCGAGCGCCGCGCTCTCGAGCTTCAGGCACCCGGCGTTATGCAGCGCCAGTCGGTCAAGGAGCCGATGCAGACCGGCATCAAGGCGATCGACGCGATGATCCCCGTCGGCCGCGGCCAGCGCCAGCTGATCATCGGTGACCGCCAGACCGGCAAGACCGCGATCGCGATCGACACGATCATCAACCAGAAGGCCAACTGGGAGTCGGGCGACACCAACAAGCAGGTGCGCTGCATCTACGTCGCCATCGGCCAGAAGGGCTCGACGATCGCCGCCGTCAAGGGAGCGCTCGAAGACGCCGGTGCGATGGAGTACACCACCATCGTCGCCAGCCCCGCCTCCGACCCGGCCGGCTTCAAGTACCTCGCTCCGTACACCGGTTCGGCCATCGGACAACACTGGATGTACGACAGCAAGCACGTTCTGATCGTCTTCGACGACCTGTCGAAGCAGGCCGAGGCGTACCGCGCCGTGTCGCTGCTGCTGCGCCGTCCGCCGGGACGCGAGGCGTACCCCGGCGACGTCTTCTACCTGCACTCCCGCCTGCTGGAGCGTTGCGCGAAGCTGTCCGACGAGCTGGGCGCCGGTTCGATGACCGGCCTGCCGATCATCGAGACCAAGGCCAACGACGTCTCGGCGTACATCCCGACCAACGTGATCTCGATCACCGACGGCCAGATCTTCCTGCAGTCCGACCTGTTCAACGCCAACCAGC